>OKRF01000090.1:0-23894 GCA_900290315.1 Candidatus Sulfopaludibacter sp. SbA3
TCGGCGGCCGGCTTGGGAGCTGGCGGAGGAGGTGGATCGTGCTTCACCTCCGCTTTCGGCTCAAGCTTGACTTCCGCTTTGGGCTCGGCCGCTTTGGGCTCGGCCGCTTTGGGTTCGGGGGCTTTCTCCACCCGCGGCTTGGCGTCGGCAGTTTTGGGAGCACGCTCGGTATGCTTGGCCGGTTTTTCGGTTTCGGCGGAGGCGCCTTCGCGGGCGGGGGCAGGCTGTTTTTCAGCCGCGATTTCGGTGGGTTTGTCGGATTTTTCCTGCGGTAGGCTATTTCCTACCGTGGGTGAAGTGTTGTCGATATTGCTTGCCAAAGTTCCCTCACTCCCCGGCCGTTGACGGCCGAGAACGGCAGCGGTTCCACACCTTCCTGGCGGATGGCGCGGAGTCCGTGCTGTAACTCAGATTGATTCAATTTGTCGATCTTGGTGGCGATCACCAGGTACGGCCTGCCGTGATGCTCGAGCCACCGCTTCAGGTCCAGATCCTTGTCCATCCATCCGCGGCGGGTATCCAGAATCACGCAGGATAGTTTCAGAGTCTCTCTCTCCTGCAAATACTGGTCTATCAGATTCTTCCATTCCAGCGCAAAACTCTTGGGCACCCGGGCATATCCATATCCCGGTAAATCGACGAAGTACATCGTTCCATCGACCCGATAGAAGTTAATCGTTTGTGTGCGACCCGGGGTGTTGCTGGTAAACGCCAGCCCTTTCTGCCCAGTAAGAGCGTTAATCAGGCTGGATTTTCCTACGTTGCTTCTTCCCAAAAATGCGATCTCCGGCAGCCGGTCAGAAGGGTGCCTGTCCGGGCTGGCGGAACTTGTTACAAACTCTGCGCGCAAAGAAACACGTTGTAGGCCGGGCGTTCCCGGCCCTTCCTTATTAATGAGCCACGGTCTCTTCGACGGGCTGAACATCCATCGCCGGATTACCCGGCGGCATAGGTAGCGCCACTAACTCCCGTTCCAGGGCGATCTTGAGCACCTCATCCATGGATTCGACAAAGTGCAGCTTCATGGTGTTCTTGATCGGATCCGGAATGTCCGGGAGATCTTTCTCATTCTCCCGCGGCATGATTGCTTCCAGAATGCCATGGCGGTGCGCCGCCATCAACTTTTCCTTCAGACCGCCGATTGGCAGAACCTTGCCGCGCAACGTGATTTCTCCAGTCATGGCCACATCGCCGCGCACCGGGATGCGGGTCAAAGCGCTGCAGATGGTGGTGGCCAGGGTAATACCGGCCGAAGGACCATCCTTGGGGATAGCGCCTTCCGGAATGTGGATGTGGACGTCCAGGTTGCGGTAGAAATCACGCGGCAAGCCGAACAAGTGGGCCCGCGACCGGATGTAACTCATCGCCGCCTGCGCCGATTCCTGCATCACCTCGCCTAACTTCCCAGTGATGGTGAGCTTGCCCTTCCCTTCCATCAGGGTGCATTCCACCGAGAGAATCTGCCCGCCTACTTCGGTCCAGGCCAGCCCGGTGGCGGCGCCCACTTCGTTCTTCTTGTCGGTTTCCAGGTCGCGGAAGTTTCCAGGTCGCGGAATTTCCACGGACCCAGCAACTCGGGAAGCTTGGCGCCATCAATTATGGCCTTCGACAGTTTCTTCTTGTCCTTACCGGCTTCGCTATTGACCACCTGGCGCGCCACTTTGCGGCACACATTGCCGATCTCGCGCTCCAGGTTCCGGACGCCGGCCTCGCGGCTGTAATACTGAATCAACCCGGCGAGGCCTTCATCGGTGAATTCCACCTGATCGTTACTCAGGCCGGTAGCTTCCATTTGTTTCTTTACCAGGAAGCGCTTGGCGATTTCCAGCTTCTCCAACTCCGTGTAGCCGGAAAGCCGGATCACTTCCATGCGGTCCTGCAGGGCCGCCGGAATGGTGTGCAGCACGTTGGCCGTGGCCACAAAGAAGACCTGGCTCAGATCGTACTCCACGTCCAGGTAATGATCCATGAACATGAAGTTCTGTTCGGGGTCGAGCACTTCCAGCAGCGCGGCGGACGGGTCGCCGCGGAAATCCATGGACATCTTGTCCACTTCATCCAGCATGAAGACCGGGTTCTTGGTGCCCGCCTTCTTCATCATCTGGATCACCTGGCCGGGCAGCGCGCCGATGTAGGTGCGCCGGTGTCCGCGAATCTCCGCCTCGTCGCGCACGCCGCCCAGCGACAGGCGAATAAACTTGCGGCCGGTGGCCTTGGCGATGGACATGCCGAGCGAAGTCTTGCCCACGCCCGGAGGCCCTACGAAGCACAGGATGGAGCCCTTGGGGTTTTTCACCAGGCGGCGCACCGCCAGGAATTCCAAGATGCGCTCCTTGATTTTTTCCAGGCCGTAATGGTCGGATTCCAGCACTTCCTCGGCAAACTTGAGATCGCGGATTTCCTTGGACTTCTTCTTCCACGGCACCGCCAGCAGCCAATCCAGGTAATTGCGCGAAACGGTGGATTCGGCGGACATGGGCGGCATATTCTCCAGCCGCTTCAACTCCGCCATGGCCTTTTCCTGCGCGTCGGCGGTCATGCCGGCGGTCTCGATGCGCTTCTTGAGCTCGTCGACCTCGCTCTTTTCGCCGCGGCCCAGTTCCTTCTGAATGGCCTTGATCTTCTCGTTGAGGTAGTACTCTTTTTGCGCCTTCTCCATCTGGCGCTTCACGCGGCCCTGTATGGTGCGATCCACGTTCAGCTTCTCGATTTCGATATCGAGCACCTCGGCCACGCGCGTGAGCCGGTCGATGGGGTCGAAGATTTCCAGCAGTTCCTGTTTCTCTTCAATAGTGAGTTGCAGGTTGGCGCCCACCGTGTCCGCCAACTTCCCCGGATCATCCACCCGGATGGCCGCGATCATGGTTTCGTAGTTGAGATTCTGACTCAGCTTGACGTACTGCTCGAACAGCCCGGTGACGCGGCTGATGAGCTGATCCAGTTGCGGCCCCGCTTCCACCTTGAAACCGGAGGTGCGCACCATGGCGCGGAAAAAGCCTTCGTCATCGGAAACCGAGACCGCCTTGGCGCGCTCCACGCCTTCCACCAGCACCTTGATGTTTCCATCCGGCAGCTTCAGGCTCTGCACAATGTTGACAATGGTGCCCACGCTGTAGATCTCGTTGGGCTTTGGTTCGTCGATGGAGGCATCATGCTGGGTGGCAAGAAAGATCTTCTTGTCCCCGGCCATGGCTTCTTCCAGCGCACGTACGCTCGATTCCCGCCCCACCACGAACGGAGTCATCATGTACGGAAAGATGACCACATCCCGGATGGGCATCATGGGAAGGCGTTTTGTATCGGATTTTTCCTTTGAAGTAAGCATTGTTCTCCCCAGGGGAATGACGCGCTCCCGCCCCAGCCGTAAGCCGGCAAGACCTGCGCCAGCTTCAGAACCGGCTGGAATCTTCTTGGCCAGCCTGGCTTCTTAGCCAGCCTTTTCTAATATTGTAAGACTGATTTTCTGCGACAGCACCATCTCTTTGGTGACTTGGAATTCCCTCACCTTCTTGTAGGAAGGCAGATAGTACATCAAATCCAGCATCAGATCCTCGAGAATCATGCGCAGACCACGGGCGCCCACCTTGCGCTCCATCGCCAGATCGGCGATCGCTTCCAGAGCTTCGTCGGTGAACTTCAACCGCACATTCTCGAATTCGAAAAGTTTCTGATACTGCTTGATGATGGCATTTTTCGGGCGGGTCAAAATCTGGATCAAGGCCGAACGGTCCAGATCTTCCAGCACGGCCGACACGGGTAACCGGCCGATAAACTCGGGGATGANNCGCCCGCTGATGTTCTGCCGCGACAAGCCCTTTTCCTCTTCCTGCAGGAAGCCCATGGACTTTTTGCCGGTGCGCCGCGCCACTACCTTTTCCAGACCCACGAAGGCGCCGCCGCAGATGAACAGGATGTTGGTAGTATCCACCGGTGTGAATTCCTGGTGTGGGTGCTTGCGGCCGCCCTGCGGCGGAACGTTGGCCACAGTGCCTTCCAGGATCTTCAACAGCGCCTGCTGCACGCCTTCCCCGGAGACGTCCCGGGTGATGGACGGGTTTTCGTCCTTGCGGCAGATTTTGTCGATCTCATCGATATAGATGATCCCCTGCTGGCACTTCTGCACGTCGCCATCGGCGGCCTGCAGGAGTTTCAGGATGATGTTCTCGACATCTTCGCCCACATACCCGGCTTCGGTGAGCGTGGTGGCGTCCACAATGGCGAAAGGAACGTCCAGGATCTTCGCCAAAGTCTGCGCCATCAAGGTTTTCCCGGTACCTGTCGGACCAATCAGCAGAATGTTGGATTTCTGTAGCTCGACCTCGGTGTTGCGCATGCGGTTCATGTGAATCCGCTTGCAGTGGTTGTACACCGCGACCGCCAGCTTCTTTTTGGTGGCTTCCTGGCCGATCACATACTGGTCCAGAAATTCCTTCACTTCCAACGGTTTGGGAATCTTGTTGGGCGTTCCGGACGGGGGCTCGACTTTGTCGTCTTCCAAAATCGAATTGCAGACAGCAATGCACTCGTCGCAAATGTAGGCACGAGGGTAGTCGCTGGGGGAAGAGATGAGCTTTCCAACTACGTCCTGACTCTTATGACAAAAAGAACACCGCAAAGCATCATCGGATCCGGCTCGCTTCAAGCAGTTTTCTCCTGTTCCACCTTCGGCTCTTTGGGGCAGCCCCCGTTGCCTCCGGGGTAGAGAACCTCAATCGATTTCGTTACCATTATCACCTGAACCGGCCTCCCTAAGCAATGTACTCCAAAGTTGTCGCTGGCGATTTCCATAGCCGTGGTGATCGCTGATCCAGATAACTCCTATAATTCTGCGGTCTTGCGGGCATGTTCGAAGANNATTTCATGTGCAGCGCCGCGATCGGCTCCCGGTTTTGCCGGGCATGCCGCTCCACCTCTTTATCCACGTCGTCGCGCTTGGCGTAGATGGATTCGCGCTCGGAAATCTTCGAGAGCAGCATGGAAGCCTTCACCTCGCGCACCGCCTTGTCGCGCTGGGATTCCTTCACCTTGTTCCAATCCACCTTGACCTGCCGCGGATCCATGCCCTCCGACATCATCGCGCGCAAGGTCTGCTCCACCCGGTTCTTGATCTGCGCCTCGACGTACACCTCGGGCACCGGAAAATCGTGCTGATCCACCAATTGGTCGACGATTTTGTCCTTGGCTTCCTTCTGTGCCTCATGCTGGCGCTGCGCGAAGATGCCTTTGCGGATGGCCTCGCGGAGTTCATCGACGGTCCGGTAGTCGCCCAGGTCCTGCGCGAATTCATCGTTGACCTCGGGCAACTCCTTCTTGCGGACGCCCTTCACCGTGGCATGAAACATCACCGTCTTGCCGGCCAGGCGCGCGCCGCCATAATTTTCGGGGTACGCGACTTCGAAATCTTTGACCTCGCCGGGACTCATGCCGCGGAGGTTCTCAGTAAAGCTTTCGATGGTGTCCGCGCCGCCGATCTCCAGCACCATCTCGTCCTGCTTGACCGGCTCACCTTCCACTCCCCCGATGCTTTCCAGGCCGACCACCGCGTGATCGCCATCTTCCAGCGGCCGCGGGTCGATGTTGAGGTACTGCGCCTTTTGCTCGCGGATCTCTTCGATGCGCTTGCTCACGTCGTCATCGGTCACTTCCGGATCCTGATAGGGCACTTCCACGTCTTTGTAATCCCCGAGTTCGATCGCCGGCACCACTTCGAACGTGGCCTTGAAGCGCAGCGGTTCGCCCTCGTGGAAATGGACGTCGCTGATATCGGGGGTGCTCACCACTTTCAGGTTATCGGCCTCGAACTGCCTGGTCAGAAACTTGGGGATGACGCTTTCCAGCACCTTCTGACGAATATCGGCGGCAAACTGCTTGCGAATGATGGAGGCCGGAGCCTTGCCAGGCCGGAAGCCCGGCAGCTTGGCACGTTTCTGAACGTCCGCGGCAACCCGGTTGGTCTCGCTTTCCACCTCCTCAACTGGGACGGAGAGATCGAGCGAGTGCTTGCAACCTTCTACTAACGCCAAGTGGATTTGACCTCTGGAAAGAAATGATGGTGTAAACCTAATGATACCACGTACAATGACTCTATCGGCTCATGGTAGTTCTCTCCCTATTGGCGGTGCTGGCACTCCTGGGTTTGTGGGCCGCCGTAGCTCGCGCCTGACATGCATCTCCAATTCCAAGAAGCGATTCTCAACGTACTTCTGCTGTGGCTCCTGACCACGCCCCACGAGTTTGCCCACGCCTGGGTGGCCACGCGCCTGGGAGACGATACGCCGCGGCTGCAAGGCCGACTGACCCTAAATCCCCTGGCTCACGTGGACTGGCTCGGCACCACCATCCTGCCCTTCCTCACTTCCCTGCTCTCCGGCGGCTTCATCGGCTGGGGTAAGCCGGTGTACACCCAGACTTCCAAACTCCGCGGCGGCTTGAACGGACTGGCCCTGGTGGCCCTCGCCGGGCCCGGCAGCAATATCGTGATGGCGGTGATTCTGGCCATCCTGGCGGTTGCCACGCTGCGTCCCCTCCCCGCATTCGCCGGATTTCTGGCGCAGGGCGTGCGGCTCAGCCTCTACCTGGCGATTTTCAACATGCTGCCGGTGCCTCCCCTGGATGGCTCCAAACTACTGCTGGCCGCGCGCATTCCCCCGGCGATCTATAACGAAATCGCTCGCGCCGGATTCATGATCCTGATCGTGCTGGTTTCCATCACCAACGTGGGCCACTACATGAGCTTGTGGGCCTACGAAGGCGCGCGGGCGATTTTCGCGGCGATCCCGTAAGGCGATTCCGCTCAGGGCCGCGCGGCAAGGCCAGTGACGGAGTCCTTGGGCGAGGACAGGACTACGGACGTTTGCACTCGCATCACTCCGGGCCGTCCTTGGATCCCCTCCAGGAGGTGCTCCAGGTCGGGCAGATCGTGGGCCCAGATTTTCACCAGGTAGCAGAACTCGCCCGCCACGTGATGGCACTCCTGAATCCCGGGCATTTTCAGAAGAAACCCGAGGAAAGCCCGCTCGTTCTTCTTCCCCTCGATCACCACCTGAACGAAGGCACACGTGGTGTAACCGAACGTCTGCGGATTGATCAAGGCGACATAGGCGCGAACATCGCCGCGGGCGCGCAATCGCCGCAAACGATCCTTGACGGCGGAGATCGACAATCCCACGCGTTGTCCCAGCGCCGCGAGCGAACGCGAACAATCTTCCTGGAGAAGAGCCAGCAGTTGAGCGTCGATGGAGTCCAAGATCCCCTCGCAAAATTTGCTATGTTTTTTGTATTATACTGCAAATCATGCTATAGGATGACGTACAACGGATCGAGAAGCTGAATGAAGAGTGGGACTCGGCGATGCGGGCGAAAGATGTCGCACGGCTGGCGGGCATGGTCACCGACGACGTGGTTTTTCTGCCGGCCCGCTTTCCTCCCATTCGCGGCAAGCAGGCTGTCGAGGCCACGTTTACCGGCTTCTTCGCGCAGTTCAGCAGCGTGGAGCAGACGGCGACTGTGGAGGAAGTGCAGGTGGCCGGCGAATGGGCCTTTCTGTGGGGATCGGAGACCATGGTTCTGGTCCCGAACGCCGGCGGGCCGTCCATTCAGATGCAGGGCAAAGGCATGAGCATTCTCAGGCGGCAAACCGATGGCTCCTGGAAATTCGCCCGGGGGATCAATAATAGCGCTTCGGTAAAAGCTTAACGGTCCTGTTCCACGGTCCGTTTCCGCAGTTCTTCCGCGTCGCCCAGATCTTTCGCGCGGCCCGTCTGCTCCTTGTTGCGAAGCAACTCGCCACGGCCGATAAAATGCGCGGCAATCCCCTCCAGGTCCCCATCGCTTCGCCCGGCCCAAGCTTCTTCGAAGGAGACTCCGGAGATGGCGGTCAACAAGTCGATCCGGTTCGGCTTCACGCCTAACTGAACCACCATGTCTGGAGAACAGAGATCCCTTACCTGAATGTCCATCTTACCGAAGCCGAATGCAGAGAGCGCCCTCAGGACGCGGATCGCATTCTCTGAAGTGGGCCGCACCAGTAAGTCGAGATCAGCAGTGTACCGGGAAACACCGTGGAAGGCGACTGCGAACGCGCCCACCACCAGGTACTCAACTTCGTTCGAGTTTAACAACTCGATAAACTCGCGCCAATCTTTGTTCAGCGGCATCGGGGTGGCGGCGGTCGCGGAGTTCGAGAAGGATTCTCAGACGCTCCTCAGGAGACATGGCGGCGTCCTCGCGCGCGTCGGCCTTATCGGCCTCCTCGAAGCTGGCAAAGATCCTTACCTTCTTCTCCACGTTCATATTATAGTCTGCCGGGCGGGAGCCTTCGTAGATGTCAGGCACACTGCTATCCCATTAAAATCGTTCGATGCGCTGTTTACTTGTGATGGCGATTGGCATTGGCTGACGCAGATGGGGCTGGAGGCTGAGGGGGGCAGGCCACCTGATAGCACGCGAACCGCGGCCGATAGCAGCGGCGGCGCCTGCACTGTCATGCCCGCGGGGCTTGGCCGCGACGACACGTTCAGTTCGCTTGGCGCTCGTAACTTACAGAAGGGCCAAGACACGAGTAGCGCTCAAAGGCCCGTTTGGAACCTCCACCCTCCTTAAGCCTCCAGCCCCATCTGCGTCAGCCGGTACCTGAGCGCATTCCTGGTCAGACCCAGCAGGCGAGCCGCGTGACTCTTATTCCCATCCGCCCTTCTCAGCGCTTCGCGAATCAATTCCTGCTCATATTGATCCAACGTCAGGCCCTCCGGCAGGAAATTCGATTCGCTTTGCGCGCGCGGACGGGGCGCATTTTCCAAATGAATATCCCGGGCATCCAGCACGCTCCCGGTACACATCACCAGGCTGCGCTCGATCACGTTCTCCAGTTCGCGCACATTCCCCGGCCAGTGGTACGCCACCAGCTTTTCCATCCCCGCTTCCGTGATCGATTCCACCTGGCAGCCGGCATCGGGAGCCAGCTTTTTCAGGAAATGGCCGGCCAGAAACGGGATGTCCACCTTGCGGTCGCGCAGCGGCGGAATGTTGAGCGGCACCACGTTCAGCCGGTAGTACAGATCCTCGCGGAACGTGTGCTGCTCCAGCGCCGCGCGCAGATCCTGATTCGTCGCGGCGATCACCCGCACATCGATGTGCCGCGTCACGTTGCTGCCTAGCCGTTCGAATTCTCGCTCCTGCAGAATGCGCAGCAATTTCACCTGAATCGCCGGAGGCACGTCGCCGATTTCATCGAGGAACACCGTACCCGTATCGGCCTGCTCGAACTTGCCCGGCTTGCTGGTCTGCGCGCCCGTGAACGCGCCTTTTTCGTAGCCGAACAGCTCGCTTTCCATCAGATTCTCGGGAAGCGCCGAGCAGTTGATCTTTACCAGCGGATGGTCTTTGCGCGGCGAACGGAAATGAATGGCGCGCGCGATCAGGTCCTTGCCCACGCCGCTTTCGCCCGCCAGCAGCACTGTGGCCCGCGTGGGCGCCACCCGCTCGATGGTCGCAAAAATCTCCTGCATGGGCTGGCTGCGGCCAATGATGTTGTCGAATTCGTAACGCCGGCCCAGTTCCTCTTTCAGCGCGCGATTCTCCTCGCGTAGCGCGCGCACCTCCAGCGCTTTGTGCACCACCTGCATCAGGTGATCCAGCGAAAACGGCTTCAGCACAAAATCGGTGGCTCCGGCCTTCATGGATTCCACCGCCGTTTCGATGCTGCCGAACGCCGTCATCATGATCACCGGCACCTGCGCATTCTGGCGGCGGATCAGCGCCAGCAACTGCAGCCCGTCCATATTGGGGAGGCGCAGGTCGCTCAACACCAGGTCGGCGCGATCCACCAGTTTGAGGCCCTCTTCGGCGGTGGCTGCCTTGTCCACATCGAACCCCGCGGAGACCAGTTGCAGTTCCAGCACGCGGCGGAGTTTCTCTTCGTCTTCAACCACCAGGATGCGCTTCTTCATGATGAGGAATGGGTAGCTGCGGGCTCCATCGGGATCAGCACGCGGAAGATAACGCCCTTTCCAGGTTCACTTTCCACCGCTATTTTACCCCCGTGTTCATCCACAATCTTGGAAACGATGGCCAACCCCAGGCCCACGCCGGCCGCCTTCGTGGTGAAGAACGGATTGAAAATGCTGCTCAAGTTCTTCTCTTCGATGCCGCCGCCTCGGTCGATCACCGCCACCTCCGCGGTGCCCGCCGCCGCGCGGGTCTTCACCGTCACGGCGCCGCCCGCACAGGTGGCCTGTGCGGCATTCAACACCAGGTTGTAGAACACCCGCTCCATCAGTTCGGCATCAAAGCGAAAGGGACGCAACTCCGGCTCGTAGTTCCGATAGATGGCGATTCCCGGAGCCTCGCGCTCCACCTGGGCGATGGCGTGATCCAGAGTCTTTCCCAGGTCCGCTTCGTCGCGGCGCAATTCCAGCGGGCGCGCGAACTGCAGGAAGCGGGTGATCAGCGCGTTGCAGCGGTCCACTTCGGAGTTGATGAAGCCGGCCACTTCGCGTGCGACTTCGTTTTCGGATTTCAGGCTTTGCCCCAACATCTCCGAAGAGGCCTTGATGGTGCCGAGCGGATTGCGCAGCTCGTGGGCCAGTCCCGCCGAAAGTTGTCCCAGCGCGGCCAGCCGGTCGGAGCGCCGCACCGCCTCTTCCGCCTGACGGATCTGCGCATTGGCCTGCGACAGTTCCTCGGCGGTCCGCCGGTACTTGGCCGATTGAATGCGCAAATCCTCGGCCAGCATGTTCGCCAGCGTTCCCACCATGGCCAGGAAGACGATCCGTTCCACCGCCAGATCGACCCATTCGAACCAGTCCACGTTAGGAAATGCCAGGAAGGAACTGTAGGCGCCCGCCACCAGCAGAGTGAAGGCGAGCATCCAGCCTACCCCCGCCATGGTAGCGGCGGAAACCACCGGCAGCAGCAGCACCGGCCAGTAGCGGCTGCCCAAGGTTCCGTTAAATGCCAGCAGCACCCATGCCAGCGCCAGCTTCAGCACGATGCCGGCTACGCGGCCGGGGGTGGTCTGCATCGCAGGAATCTTCGGCTCGACGATCTGCACGATGCCCAGCGCGATGAGCGGTCCCAGTTCGAAGGCGTCACCGTGGATGGGGGTCGCAATCAGCACGCCGAACAGCAGAACCCACACCAGATCGTGCGGACGGACCCAACGCTGCCAGCTTGAAGACCTGTCGAACGGCACTTGTAATATCCCAGTCGGGATTATGCCACAATGATAATGAACGTCTCATGCCCAACCCAAGTATTCTGGACCAGGATCGGGATATCGGTCCGGGTTCCTCAACCAGCACCGAACCAAAAGAGTCTTTCGGCGACATTCTCTCGCAGTACGAACAGGCTCATTCACACAAGGCCGAAGAAGGCGGCAGAGGCCTGGAAGGCACCGTGGTCGCCGTGACCGGTGATCAGGTCTTTCTGGACATTGGCTACAAGATCGAAGGCATTATTCCGCTGGCCGAGTTTCAGAATGCCGGGGAAGAGATCAAGCCTGGCGACAGGGTGGCCGTTTCCATCAAGGGCCGCGGCGAAGACGGCTATTACGAGCTCTCCAAGATCAAGGTCGAAAGACCCAAGGATTGGTCGTCGCTCGAAAAAGCTTTCGCCGATAAGATCGCCATTGCCGGTGTGATCACCGCCGTGGTGAAGGGCGGGGTGAGCGTGGATGTGGGCGTGCGCGCTTTCATGCCGGCATCGCGCAGTGGAGCTAAAGACGCGGCCGAAATGGAAAAGCTCATCGGCCAGGAAATCCGCTGCCGCATCATCAAATTGGATGTCGCCGACGAAGACGTGGTGGTGGATCGCCGCGCCATTCTGGAAGAGGACGAGCGCTCCGCCAAGGAAAAGCGCTATTCCGAAGTCAAGGAGGGCGAGACCGTCACAGGCACAGTGCGCAGCCTCACCGACTACGGCGCCTTTGTCGATATCGGTGGTGTCGATGCCTTGCTGCATGTGGGCGATATTTCCTGGGGCCGCGTCAATAAGCCGGCCGACGCCCTCACGGTGGGCCAGCAGGTGGAAGTCAAGGTTCTCAAGGTCGACCCGGCAAAGCGGCGCATCTCCCTGGGCATGAAGCAACTGCTGCCGCATCCGTGGGAACTGGCCAGCGAAAAGTACAAGCAGGGCGAGCGGGTGACCGGCACGGTGACGCGGGTAGCCGACTTCGGCGCCTTCGTCGAACTGGAAAAGGGCATCGAAGGGCTGATTCACCTCTCGGAAATGTCGTGGTCCAAGAAGGTGCGCAAACCTTCCGATGTGGTCAAGGCGGGCGATAACGTGGACGTCGTGATCCTGGGCGTGAACCAGGCCGATCGCCGCATTTCCCTGGGTCTCAAGCAGGCGCTCGGCGATCCCTGGATGGAGGTGCCGCACAAATTCCCCGTCGGCGCCGTAGTGGAAGGCGCCGTCACCAGCCTCACCAAGTTCGGCGCCTTCGTACAGGTTTCCGAAGGCGTGGAAGGAATGATCCATGTGGGCGATATCAGCGCCGAGAAGCGCATCAACGCGCCCTCCGACGTGCTCAGGGTCGGCCAGGTGGTCAAGGCCCTTGTGCTGGAATGCGATCTTGAAAAGCGCCGTCTGCGCCTGGGCATGAAGCAACTGGTGCCCACCAGCCTGGATGAATACATCGGCGAGCACAAAGAAGGCGACGTGGTCACCGGGCGCATGATTGAAGCCTCCGGCGGGCGCGCCCGTGTGGAATTGGGTGAGGGCATCCAGGGCATTTGCCGCCTGGGTTCCGACTCCCCCGAACAGGAAGAGAAGCCTTCCGATTCCAAGGTGGATCTTTCCTCACTGAGCACCATGCTGCAGTCCAAATGGAAGGGCGGCCAGGGCGGCGGCGCTTCCAAACGCGAACCGGCGCGTGCCGGGCAGATCCGCAGCTTCCGCATCGTGAAACTGGATCCGTCAGCTAAAAAGATCGAATTGGAACTGGCTTAGGCCCCCGGGATGCCGGGCCGCCACAGTAGGACAGACGATCGGTTTTTGTCGTCTGTCGGGATGTGCGTTCCGCCCGCGAAACTTCATGAAANNCCCCGGCCCCTGTTTTTAGACCCTGTCAGGCGAGCGCAGCGAGCAACACAGCCCCGGCCCCCGGGCCCTGGCCCCTGGCCCCGCTCATGCACCCCGCCCCCTTCACTCCTCCGCGGTTGCGTGGATCTCGATATGCCCTCCGCCGGCATAATTCTGAAATCGCGCCAGAAACGTCCCGTACACCAGGTGACCCAGCACCATGGGCCGCTCGGTGTGGAGCAGATAGACCAGCGGCAGCACGCTGCGGTACATGACGTGAAACGAGAGATAGTACCATCCCATGCTGAAGACCAGGCTCAGCAGCAAGACCCGCACCTGCCTCTCCTGACTGCGAAATACCGCCGCGAACAATCCGCCCAACAGGCTGTATACCAGCACATACAAAGCCGTACCCGAGAGTGTGCTGCTGGCGAAGCCCCGCCCGATCGCCGCATCGCCATAGAAGGCACTAGCGATCAGATTTTCCGAAGTCCAAAAGCTGCGGCGCTGCCAGATGGCACTTACACCCAGCCACGCCAGCATAGACAGGACTCCTACCATGCCGCCCTGAAGACCGGCGAGGAAAGCCGAAATCCTTCCTGGCGGCCGATTTTCCGTAGCAGCAGTCATAAGATTCAGCCTATACTGGCGAGAAGACTAAAGGCAAAGCAAATTCCATGCGTCGCGTAGTGATCACAGGAATCGGCGCCGTCAGCCCCAATGGTATTGGGCGCGAGCGCTTTTGGCAGGCCACGCAGAATGGCGTGAGCGGGGTGAGACGAATCACCCGCTTCGATCCGTCCGGCTACGTCGTGCAGGTTGCAGGCGAAGTCCCCGACGAGTTCGATGAAAAGAAGTATGTGGAAATCAAGGACCGGCCGCACGTCTCCCGCGCCGTTCCCCTCGCCGCCGCCAGCGTGGCGGAAGCCCTGGAGGACGCCGGCCTGGATGTCAAGGCCATGAACCGCGACCAACTGCGCCAGATCGGCGTCATCGTCGGCTCCGGAGGCGGCAGTCAGGACTTCACCGAGGAACAGTATCGCCTTTACTACGGCGGCCACCAGAAGCAGTGCAGCGTCTACACCATCCCCACCGGGACCATCGGCACGCTGGCCAGTGAAGTCTCCATGCGCTTCGGCTTTCGCGGCCTGAGCCACATCGTTTCCACCGGCTGCACTTCCTCTACAGATGCCATGGGCTACGCGTTTCATCACATCCAGCGCGGCTCTTTGAATACCATGATTGCCGGCGGCGTGGATTCCCCCCTGGCCCCCTTGATCCTGCGCGGCTTCCAGTTGATGCGCATCATGAGCACCCACTGGAATCACGAACCGCAGCGCGCGTCCCGCCCCTTCTCGCGCGACCGCGACGGCTTCGTGATCGCCGAAGGCTCCTGGTTCTTCGTCATGGAAGAGATGGAGCAGGCCAAAGCCCGCGGCGCTCATATCTATGGCGAAGTGGCAGGCTACGGCTCCACTTGCGAGGCGTACCACCGTGTGCGCCTGGAAGAATGCGGCGAGGAACCGGCCCGTGCCATCGGACTCGCCATGGAGGAAGCCGGCATCGGCCCGCCCGACGTGCAGTACATCAGCTACCACGGCACGTCCACCGAGTTGAACGACCGCATCGAGACCCGCGCCACCAAGCTGGCCTTCAACGGTTACGCCTATAAGCTGCCCGGCTCGGCCATCAAGAGCCTGATCGGCCATCCGCAAGGCGCGTGCGGCGCGGCCGGCGTGGCTGCTACCCTTCTGGCCATGCGCGACGGCGTAGTGCATCCCACCCTGAACGTGGATGAGCCCGACCCTGAGTGCGACCTGGATTACATTCCCACCACGCCTCGCAAGCTCAATATCGAGCACGCCGTCTGCAACTGCATCGCCTTCGGCAGCAAGAACTCGGCGATGGTCTTGCGCAAGGTCTGAACATGACGAAAAAGGGCGCCGCCGCAGTTACGGTAGTCGTCGCCCTCATTGCCGGTGGCTACTTCTATGCGCCCGTCCGCCTGTTCGCCCTCAAAGCGGTGGGGCGCGCCGACGTCTGCCCCCTGCCGAACGCCCTTGCGGCCGAGCGGAATTTGCAACTGCAAATTCGCTATAAAGACGACTTTCTGATCCATAGCAAACTCCTGGTGAAAGACCCGGCCGGCTATCACCAGTGGCAAACCCCGCGCGGCACCTGGTGGATTCCGGAAGGCAACGATTTCGTTCTGCCCTTCAACCTCGCCGAGCAGGAGCGCGAGATTTACGGGACCGGCGAATTCGCGGTCCACCCCGGAGACGTGGTACTCGATTGCGGCGGGAACGTCGGCGTCTTCACGCAGACCGCCCTTCAACACGGCGCCCGGTTGGTGGTGGCCTTCGAACCCGCGCCGGAGAATATCGAATCTTACCGCCGGAACTTCCAGGAGCAGATTGCCGCCGGCAAGGTGATCCTGGTTCCCAAAGGGGTGTGGGACAAAGATGATGTGCTGCTGCTCAAGCGTGATCCCCACAACACCGCCGCCGACAGCTTCATCATGCTGGCCGACGGCACCCCCGGCGTCCAGGCGCCTCTCACCACCATCGATGAAGCGGTGGCCGCGCTCAAATTGGATCGCGTCGATTACATGAAGCTCGATATCGAAGGCGCGGAACAGAGAGCCCTGGAAGGAGCGCGCGCCACCCTGCAGAAGTTTCGCCCGCGCATGTCCATCGCCACCGAACACTTCGCCACCGATGGCGTGCTCATTCCCCGAAAGGTCCGCCAGATTGTGCCAGGCTATGAGGTGATCTGCGGGCCTTGCATGGAACGTAACGACGGGCACATCCGCCCCGACGTCCTGTATTTCCGCTAACACAAAAAAGCCGGCGGACGCTCGGAGGATGACGTCCGCCGGTCGGGCTCGCCGGGATCTCTAACTAAGTTCCCGCGAGACCACTCGCTAAAGCCCTACGTCTCTAAAGACGCAATCGGGCGGCGGCAAGTTGCAATGTGGTTACAGTCAGCTTGTGAGGCATCGCCTCATGTGCCGACTCTCTCCAAAATCCCCGAGCCGAGTGTCCGCCGCAAACCGTGCCACCCTCGAAAATCCCCAGCCAGTGCGCACGCCGCAAACCGTGCCAGGCTCGAAATTCGCCGCTTTTTGGCGAATCTTCGTGCCTGGCTCGTGTTTGCCCCTTTACGAAATCCCGACGGCTTTTCGCCCCCATTTTCATCCCGCTTTGCGGCGCATACGTCGTTTGAGTTTTCGAAAGAGGATATCTTTTGAGTCCCGGTAAGAGTGACGAAGCGTACGATCCCAACACCCCCTTTGACCGGCCGGGCAGATGATGGACAAGACCCATCCATAGCAGGAAGATTCTGGTAGTTCACCTAACCGGGGAGCACCTCAAACGTCTCGATCCTTAGCAGGCCAAATTAGTGGAGCTGCGGCATTTCGAAGGATTTGCCGGCCGAAGGTATGGTGCTTTCGCATGGCACCCCCGGGCGGGAAGTGGAATACGGCCAAATCGCGGAGGAAGCAGCGTGACACCCGAGCGCTGGCAGCGCATCAAGCAGATCTTCCAGTCGGCGTCGGAGCGTTCACCGAAGGACCGCGATGTCTACCTGGCGGCGGTGACGGACGGCGACGCCGAACTGCGGCGTGAAGTCGATAGGATGCTGCGGCACGCATCCGGTACTGGATTACTGGACAGGCCGGCCTGGCAGGGGCTGGGAGTGGATCGCGCACTTGCCGCGGGTACGTGTCTGGGCCCGTACGAAATTGTGGAAGAGGCCGGCGAGGGCGGCATGGGCCGGGTCTACAAAGCGCGCGATACGCGTTTGGGGCGGACGGTCGCGCTCAAGGTGTTGAGCGCCGAGTTCAGCCACCGGCTGCGGTTCGAGGGGCGCGCCATCTCGGCACTCAATCATCCCAATGTTTGCGCTCTTTACGATATCGGCGATCAGGAGGGCACGGCCTACCTCGTAATGGAGTACGTCGAGGGCGAATCGCTGGCCTCGTGCCTCGCCAGAGGCCCTCTCCCGTGCGACGCCGTGCTGCGGTACGGCGCTGAAATCGCGGGTGCCTTGGCGGCGGCGCATGCGCAGGGGATTGTGCATCGCGACCTGAAGCCGGCCAATATCATGCTCACCGCTTCCGGCGCCAAGGTGCTTGATTTCGGCGTGGCACAGATGGCCCAGGACGGCGCACCACCCAGCGGCTCCGTGGCGGGGACGGCCGCGTACATGTCACCGTCACAATTGAACGGAAACCCGGCGGACGCGCGCAGCGACATTTTCGCGCTGGGTCTGGTGCTCTACGAGATGGTGACCGGGATGCGGCACTCCCTACAATCGCCAAAGCCCCCGGCGCTTGTGCCTGAGGGCTTGGCAAGCCTGATCGAACGCTGCCTGCAGCAGGACGCCGCCAGGCGTGTGCAGCACATGGAGGAGGTGCAGCGCGGGCTGGAGCATTTACGTTCTGAATCGCCGCAGGTGGCCCGGAGACGGTGGGTGAAACCAGTTGGCATTGCGGCGCTACTCACGGTTATGGCTGGGGCCGCCGGGCTGATGTGGAACGTTGCGCGTTCGGGCCCGCCGGCACAGCCATCAATCTCCGCGGCAAAGTCTAAACCTCCGGACGACGGTCCGCGCGGACCCCTCCCGGACGACGGTCCGCGCGGACCCCTCACTCCGACTTCGCTGGCGGCGCCCCCGTCCGCAGCCACGTCCATCGCTCCAATCGTCCCGCCGGTTTCTCTGGCGCCGCCGTCTCTGGTCACCCTGGCGTCCTATCCAGGATTGGAACGGGACCCCAGCTTCTCGCCCGATGGAGACGAGGTCGCCTTCTCGTGGCACCGTGGGGACCGAAGCGGGTACGGCATCTATGTGCGGCCGGTGAACGGGGAGGAGCCGCCAACCAACTTGACAGATGAGGGTGCCGAGGACTGGGGTCCGGCGTGGTCGCGGGACGGCCGAATGATCGCTTTCCGGCGCAAAGCGCGCCAGTCTGGAATCTACTGGGTTCCAGCTTCCGGAGGGCCTGCCCATCTCGTCGCGTCCATCGCGCATCAGGGCCAGGAGACGCTTCCCCAGATGTCGTGGTCTCGTGACGGCAAGTGGATCGCCGCGCCGGATCGCGATTCCACTGGAGCGACTCAGATTTATTTGTTCGCCGTCGCATCGGGCGAGAAGCGGGCGGTGACAGCCAGCACGAGCGGAACCAACCACGCTCCGGCGTTTTCGCCCGACGGAAAATCGCTGGCTTATGCGTCCTGCCGGGGCGCCGTCTATCCCTGCGACGTGTGGGTCATCGAGTTGGGTAAGGATTCGGTTCCCAAAGGGCAGCGGAGGATTACCGATGAGGGCGTTTACATCCGCGGCATTGCATGGCTCCCGAATGGCCACAGTCTGGTATACGCCGCCGGACGCACGGTCTCGCAGGATACCTCCTTGTGGCGGGTATCGGTGAATCCACCGGGCCGCCCGGAGCGGATTGAGATGGCCGGTTCGCAAGCCCGCCACCCCGCGGTTTCGATGACGGGCCTGTCGCTGGCGTACACCAAGTTAAATAATTGGCACCTCATGATGATACGGAATTTTCACTAACCCAGTCGACGCTGTAGGACAGACGATCGTTTTTTGTCGTCTGTCCTTCTTCAGGCTATGCGGACAACCCAGTCCTGATAGCGCGGTTGCCTTGCACCCCAGCGGAGCCCCGATCCGATAGCGCGTAACGATCGGCACGCTCCACGAGGTTGCCCGCCATGCCCATATAACTCTCATAGGTGAGAAACGAAGTGCGGCACACCTGCTGTGCTGGAAAATCGGCCGGCACCGAGTTAGTAAGTGCGATCGGTGAATCAGGCGTCGCCGATCGCCCCTCCGGTGGACCTGGCGTAAATCGTAACTTTGGCGCCCGCGCGCTGCCGCAGAGTCCCGGAGGTCAAGCGCAAGGCGCGGATGCCGGCGGCAGCCGGTGTTGTCCAAGTGCGGCCGAAGTTGGCAGTCCAATTGCAAACCTTACGGCACCGTGTTATTTTTCAACGACATGGTGAGGTTGGTGCGGGCTTTGACCCGCAAGAGTGGGGGAAATGCCGCTAAACACGCTTCGCAATCACGGCTTCACCAAGGGTTTGGCCGAGGCACAACTCGAAGCCCTGGCCACACTGGCAACCGAGGTGACGTTTGAGGAGAACGAATTGATTCTGGTGGACGGACAGCGGTCCACATCGTTCTATCTGCTCACTTCGGGAAGCGTCGCGGTGGAGTTGCGTACCGGCAGTTTCGCGGTTTGTGTGGAAGCGTTGGGGCCGGGACAGGTGTTCGGCTGGTCGGCTCTCCTGAATCATCAGGACACGTTGTTCCAGGTGCGGGCACGGGAGACGACCACTGCTCTGCGGCTGAACGGAGCGCAGTTGCAGGCGCGGTGCAAGAGCGATACCGGCCTGGGCACAGAAATCCTGCAACGCACGCTCCAGGTGGTGGCCGGCAGGGTGAAAGCTACGGAGATCCGCTTCGCCGAGATGTGCGGCGTGAAGTTGTAGGTTACGCCGAGAAGTCGCCGCACCGGGGGAAGAGGGCCGATAAACGGCCGGGAGCCTGGGTCTTCGGGGCCGGGGGTCAGGGGCCGGGGTTGTGCCGCTCGCTTCGCTCGCCGTACCGGCGACAAGATCGCCGGCGTTACCCCGCCGGTCTTTTCATCCCGTTTTGCGGGGCGGTCCGCTTTTGCGGGGCGGTCCGCCCCTAATTGACAGACGACAAACAACGATCGTCTGTCCCACGTTGAGCCAACAAAGGTTATCGCCTGGCCGCTATCCATTTTCAGCGTCACTTTGTGGAGAGAGATCGTAAAGAAAGCGCACTGGCGGCTCGTCAGCAGAACGACAGAGTACCAGGGGTACTGCGAGGGGACAAGTGAACTCCAGAATCGGACAAATTGGATCGGATATGTACACTCGAAGACGACGCTCGCGCGCTGTCCGCTGCAATGGTTCAGAACTGATCGAATTCACGCTGAGCTTTTTGCCGATGCTGGTAATGGTTTTCTACCTGTTGGACGTTTCCTGGGCGATCTTCGTGAAGAGCAGCCTGGAGTACGCGGTGCGCTCGGGAGTGCGGTATGGAATCACCATCACCGGGACCCAGGCCACGGCCGCCGGCTCGAACCTCACCGCCATGGTAAAGGCCAAGGTGCAGTCGAATTCCATGGGACTGCTGACTGGCGCCACCGGGCTGACTAAGATCTTCGTTCACTACTTTCAGCCCCCATCGCCGGGATCGAATGCAGCGGCGACGGATGTTTCGACGCAATCTTACGGAAACACTCCCGGCAATATATTGCAGGTTTCCATCCAGAACTTTACGCTGGTGCCGCTGGCCCCTCGGATTTTCAGTTGGAATCAGAAGCCGGACGATTCGGCGACTCCGATCGGCGCGATGGCTGCCGACTTGATCGAGCCGTCGACGGATCTTCCCCCCATCGGCACGGCGCCTTAGGAGAATAACCATGAGACGCAAGCGAACATCCGGCGCATCGATCATTGAGTTCACCTTGGCCATGCTGGTGTTGGTGCCCCTGCTTCTTGGCACGACCGCGATCGGCCTGAACATGGTGTTAGATCTGCAGGTGGTGCAATTGGCGCGCGACGCCGGCCACATGTACGCGAAAGGGATGGACTTTTCCCAGACAGGCAACCTCACGATTCTGACCGATCTGGGTTCGGGGGTAGGAATGAGTTCCACGGCAGGGCAGGGCAACGCGGTGGTGGTTTTGTCGTCGGTGCTATACGTGGACAAAGGTGTGTGCTCCGGCTTCGGCCTGGTAGATGGCAACGGCAATCCTGCCGGCTGCACCAATTACCAGAAGTGGGTGTTCACACAGCGGCTGACGATTGGCAACTCGACCATCCATACGAGCAACCTGGGAAGCCCGGTGACCACAGGGGGCTCTGCGGTGACGTTGGATGCCACCACGGGCAAGGTCAACCCCGCCAGCCAGGAGGCCACAAATTCCGGGGACGTCGCGGTATTCAATGGTTTGAACCCATTCGTGGTTGCTGGAAATCTGGACCAATTGCCGTCCGGGCAGGTGCTATATGTGGCCGAAGCGGCTGCCAAGGGGTTCGTGATGCCGCCATACGCCACCGGCGCCATCATGTATTCCTACACGATGTTCTAGGTTTGCCCTGGGAGATGAAAATGCCGAAGTATAGCCGTTCGAGAATGCGCCAGCGCGGATCGATCATGATCTTCGTGCTGGTAGCGCTTCCCATGATGCTGATTCCCCTGGTGGGTCTGGCGATCGATGCTACGATGTTGCGCATTGTGCAGGCGCGCCTTTCCGCGGCGGTGGATGGCGCAGCGCTGGGCACGGGACGGCTTCTGGGAACCAGTGCGGATCCCTCCAGTATCTCCAAAGAGTTCGTGAAGGCAAGTTTTCAGACGGGGGGCAGCGGATTCTGGGGCGCCAGCAATCTGCAAATCTATCCGACGTACACTCCCGGCATTATTGCGACGGCCGACGTGCCGTTGCTTTTCAGCCGCATTTTCGGACAGCAGACAGCCACTGTCTCCGCTGCCGGCACCGCCACGCGGACCGATTCCCGAATCGAGCTGGTGATTGACCGCTCCGGCTCCATGACGGCGGTTCAGAGCGATGGGAATACTGCTCTGGCGGATGCCCTCAACGACGCGGTCCAGTTTGTGCAGAGTTGGAATCCGGGCGCCGACGAGGTCGGCTTGATCGTCTTCGACGGAACCAGCTATGTAGCATATCCAAACTATGCGCCGGGCACCTACAGCCTGACGCCGACCGCCTCGGGGGGCCCGGACACCTCTTTCAACACGGTCGTTTCCCCGGCGACAGTGGGGCCGGTGGTCGGCCTGCTGCAGAGCACCGCGGCGAACAACGGCGCTACCAACACGTCCGAAGCGTTGTGGTTGGCCTATATAGAGCTGCAGAAAGCCCATTTACGGGATATTGCCGGCGGGAACACCGATACTCGAATCAATGCCATTGTATTCATGACGGATGGTCTGCCGCAATCTGTGACGATCTATCCGAACAATGTATTCAGTTACCCGGCGAACTATTTCATGGCCACTTCCGGCAGCAGTTGCACCAACCTCTACAACGCGGCAACCAAGCCGAATCCGGCAGCGATCAACGGCTTCATGGTGGTTCCAGCGCAATGGAATCCCGGCGGCGCCACCACGTTCACGTCATCCACTCCCCTGTCGGCGGGCACCGGTGAGGGGATCTACCTGAATTCCTATTCCGACAGCACGTCGGCCCATACCGCGAGCTGGTGGGTGAGCACGGGAGCCGGCCAGAGGATGGCCCTTTCGCCCGCCAACGACGCCGGTTGCACAGGACTGTTTGGCACCACCGGCAGCGATCTGGCCAAGATCCCCAGTGTAGACGCCTATGGCAACACCATGTCGGGCAATGCGTACACGAACTCAGTGTTCGTGAAGAGCTCGGGAACGGTGTCTGCGTCGAACAACCCCATCCTGGCCAGCGGCCATACCTTTAACCAGAACGCCGTCTACAGTGGGATCGACTGGATCCAGGCCCAGTGGAATGCCTCGGTAAGTGCGGGTCAGAGAATCCGTCAGGATGTCAACCTGTCGAACCGGGCGGGTGACAAGAAGATGCCCATCTACATCTACTGCATCGGCTACTTGGGAACGAGTGGCGCCGACCAGGCTATGCTGGCGAGTATCGCCAATGACCCGGCCCTGTCCTACAACTACGATTCCACCACACCGGCGGGGAAGTACTATCCCGCGTCCGATCCAGTAGCGCTCCACAACGCCTTTGAAACGGTGGCTGCCACCATTCTTCGGCTCTCCAAATAGGCGCCCAAGTGTGGATAATTTCCACACCGCGCCCCCGACGGTTATTCTCCTTTCGTTCGCGCTCTGGCGCTATCCAATTTCAACGCTGTTTGGCGCTGCAAAATCGGAAATAATGGAGCCGTCAAGTCGTGAGTATGGCGAACGGACAGTTTTAATCCAATTACGGATATTAGGGTATTGAAATATGAAAAATCGAAAGCCGCGTTATCGCAAATCGCGTGCCGTTCGATGCAACGGGTCGGAACTGATCGAATTCACGCTGGCCTTTCTGCCCATGTTGGCGATGGTGCTTTTCCTTCTGAATGTCTCCTGGGCTATTTTCGTGAAGAGCTCCCTGGAATATGCCGTGCGCGCGGGATTGCGGTATGGAATCACGGTCACGGGAACGCAAGCGACAGCCGCTGGTTCGAACCTCACCGCCATGGTGAAAGGCAGGGTGCAGGCGAATTCCTTGGGCCTGCTGTCCGGCGCCACGGGGCTCTCGAGGATTTTTGTTCACTACTTTCAGCCGCCCTCGCCGGGCTCCAATGCGGCGGCTACCGATGTTTCTAGCGAAAGCTACGGAAACAGCCCTGGCAACATCATGCAAGTATCCATCCAGAACTTCACGCTGGTGCCCCTGGCACCCCGTATCTTTGCCTGGAACCAGCCGGCGGACAACTCGGCGACACCGGTGGGAGCGATGGCTGCCGACATAATCGAGCCGTCGGCGGACGTTCCGCCGATCGGGGTGGCACCTTAGGAGAATGCTATGAGACGCAAGAGATCATCGGGCGCATCGATCGTCGAATTCACGTTGTCCATGCTGGTCCTGGTGCCCCTGCTTCTGGGGACTACCGCCATCGGTCTGAACATGGTGCTGGATCTGCAAGTCATTCAACTGGCGCGGGACGCGGGCCACATGTACGCCAAGAATGTGGACTTCGGCCAGCCCGGCAACCTGACGATCCTGACGGACCTGGGCTCGGGCGTGGGGATGAGCTCGACGGCCGGGAGTGGGAACGCCGTGGTGGTTCTTTCAACGGTGCTATATGTCGATAAGGGCGTCT
>OKRF01000090.1:23904-33408 GCA_900290315.1 Candidatus Sulfopaludibacter sp. SbA3
GCAGCATACACACCAGCAATCTGGGCGCTCCCGTAGTGACTGGCGGCGGCGCTGTCACTTTGGATTCCAGCGGCAAGGTGAACCCCGCCAAGCAGGAGGCTACCAATGCCGGCGATGTGGCTACCTTCACCGGGCTCAATCCGTTTTTGGTTGCCGGCAACCTGGACCAGTTGCCCTCCGGACAGGTGATTTACGTGGCTGAAGCGGCCGCCAGGGGATTCGTCATGCCGCCGTATGCCAACGGCGCCATCCAGTATTCGTACACCATGTTTTGAGTTCGATTGGGAGAATGAAGATGTTCCGTAATGCCCATTCCAAATTACGCCAACGTGGATCCATCCTGATGTTTCTCACGTTCGCGATTCCATTCGTGCTGATTCCCCTGGTGGGCCTGGCCATTGACGCCACCATGCTGCGCATTACGCAAGCGCGTCTCTCCGCGGCCGTGGATGGGGCCGTACTGGGCGCCGGCCGGTTGTTGGGCACCAGTGCCGATCCAGCCGCAGTAGCAACGGAATTCGTGAAAGCCAACTTCCAGGCAGGCGTGATCGGCACATCGACAGCCGCGACGGGTTTCTGGGGTGCCAACAATCTGGTGGTCACCCCCACATACACCCCAGGCATCACCCAAACCATCTCTATCAACGCAACCGCCGACATTCCCTTGTTATTCTCCCGGATTCTTGGCCAGGCGTCGGCTCCCGTGGCCGCCGCGGGTACCGCCACGCGTACCCAGACACGCATCATGCTGGTGATCGACCGTTCCGGCTCCATGGACAGATTTGTGCAGTCGGACGGTAACTTTGCCATTACCGATGCCATCAACGATGCCACCCAATTCGTCGAGAGCTGGAATCCCGGGACCGACGAGGTGGGGCTGGTGATCTTCGATGGTAGCGCCGTGATAGCCTATCCAGACTATACGGCCGCCGGGGTGCCCACGACATGGAGTTCCGATGTGACCTCGGCGGGAGGCCCGGACACCGCGTTCAACACCGTAGTAAAGCCGGCCACGGTCGGTCCCGTAATCAGCAAGCTTCAGATGACAGTGGCCAACGCCAACGGTGGGTCCACCAACACCGCCGAGGCGCTATGGTTGGCTTACATCGAGCTGCAGAAGGCTCATTTGCGGGACATCAAGGGCGGAGTTACGGATACCCGATTGAACGCCATCGTTCTCATGACCGACGGCATACCGCAATCTGTCACCATCTACCCCAACTTTGCCACGCCTAGCAGCACGGCGAACTATTTTATGGTTAGTGCCGGCAGCAGTTGCCCCGCATTGTCTCTTTACTCGGCAGTGAATAAGTCTCCGAAGCCGATCATCGGCTTTATGCAGGAGAGCTTGGGCGGTGGCGTTTTCGGGACCCCTGCCGCCGTCACCCCGAACCTTTATCAGCCTGCCAGCACCGACACTTCATATACTACGAACACTTGGTTAAGCGCGCAGGGCGACAGTACTCATCCTGGAGCGGGCGGAACTATAAAACTGGAATCCAAGAACGACTCGAGTTGCACTGGTCTGTTCGGTGGGAGTGGCAACGATCTGAAACAGATTCCCAATATAGACGCCTACGGGAACGTGATGAACAGTTCGGCGTATCTGAATTCGATCTACGTGGATGGCACCGGGAAGGCCGTAGCCGCGTCCAGCAACGAAATCCTCGATAAGGGCCACACTCTCAACGTGAACAGCATCAACAGCGGAATTGACTGGGCACAAGCGGAATGGAATGCCGCGTTCAGCGCCGGCCAGAGAATCCGGCAAGACATCAACCTGGCCAACCGCGCCGGAGATAGCAAGCTCCCCATTTACATTTACACCATCGGCTTCCTGGGAGACGGTGGCGCCGATCAGGGACTGTTGGCCAGCATCGCCAACGACAAGGTCCAGTCCCCCACCTACGATTCCAGCACGCTGTCGGGGGTCTACATACCTGCGACCGACCCGGATGCGCTCCACAACGCGTTCCAGACCATAGCGGCCACGATCCTGCGCCTGGCCAAGTAGGATTGACAGGGTCGAAAAACAGGGGCCGGGGCTGTGCAGCGGCTCCGTTACCCCGCCGGTTTTTTCATCCCGTTTTGCGGGGCGGTCCGCCCCTAATCGACAGACGACAGAAGACGATCGTCTGTCCCACCGCTGGATGGTACTCTGATAGCTGACCAACATGCTTGCACTTGCCGTGGCTTTTCTTGCGTCAGCTTTACCTAACGCCGTGGTGCTTCAACCGGTGGCGAACATGTACTCCAAGCCCACCGAAGATGCGGACGTTGTCTCGCAGGCCATCTACGGGACCAACGTCGCCATCATCGAGCAGAAAGAGGGGTGGGCCAACATCCGGACGCCGGACGATTATACCGGGTGGGCTCCGATGGCGGCTCTGAAGTCCGCCGACGCCTACGCGGCGAGCGGCACGGTGGCGCAGGTGCAGAGCCTGTTCGCCCACCTCTATCGGGAGCAGAATGTCACGCGCCACGCGCCGATGATCACGGTTCCCTTCGAAAGCAAACTGGAAGTGGTGGCCAAGCCGCAGGACAGATGGCTGCAGGTCCGGCTGGTGGATGGGCGGAACGCTTACGTGCAGGCGGGCGACGTCTCGCTCAACACCAGCCTGCTGAGTACGGCGGACATGCTGGCGCTCAGCAAGAAATTCCTGGGCCTGCCCTACACCTGGGGAGGGACTTCGAGTTTCGGGTACGATTGTTCCGGCTTTACGCAGATGCTGGAGCGGCGCCGCGGGGTCAACCCGCCGCGCGATGCCCAGCCGCAGGCCGACTGGAGCGGCGTGGAGCCGGTGGACCGCAAGAATGTGGAGCCGGGCGACCTGCTCTATTTCGGCAGTTCTCCCAAACACATAACGCATACCGGCATGTATCTGGGCGAAGGCAAGTTCATCAACGCGACCACCTACCTGACTCCCATGGTCCGCATCGACGATCTGAACGAGGAGCACTGGACCCGCTTGCTGGTGGCGGTGAGGAGAGTAAAATGAACCGCCGCAGTTTTGTGAAAGCTGCTGCTGCCGCGCCCGTGGCCGCCGGCGCTCTGGCAGCGCCTGCCGCGGGTGCCACATTCGAAACCAAAATCCTGCGCTTGAACCTGCTGCACACGTGGACCACCACGATGTCGTCCAGC
The DNA here is from genome assembly GCA_900290315.1 of Candidatus Sulfopaludibacter sp. SbA3. GTDB lineage: Bacteria > Acidobacteriota > Terriglobia > Bryobacterales > Bryobacteraceae > Sulfopaludibacter. The sequence goes on from OKRF01000090.1 coordinate 27,047, forward strand.
GCGTATCGCGACACGCTGCACACGGCCTACACGCGCGACGGGATTACCGGCCACGGCGAGGGCGCACCCATCGTGCGCTATCACGAAGATGCGCAGGGTGCGCAGAAAGCGGCCGAGAGCGTGCGCGACCTGTTGCTTTCGGCCAATCCCATGCAGTTCTCCAAGGTGATGGGCGAGGTTTTCAAACGCGTGCAAGGGGAGTGGGCCGGCAAGGCCGCGATCGATATCGCGCTGATGGACTGGGTGGGCCAGAAGCTCGGCATCCCGCTGTACAGCTATTTCGGACTGGACCCCAAGGACACTCCGCTCACTACTTTTTCGATCGGCATCGATACGCCGGAAATCACCCGCCAGAAGACCAAAGAGGCGGCGGACTTCCCGATTCTCAAAGTGAAGGTCGGGCTGGCCACGGATGAGCCGACGATCGAAGCGGTCCGCAGCGTCACCAAAAAGCCCCTGCGGGTGGACGCGAACGAAGGCTGGAAGGACAAAGAAGAGGCGGTCCGCAAGATCAATTGGCTGGAATCGCAGGGAGTGCAGTTTATCGAGCAGCCGCTGCCGGCGGAAATGATCGAAGAGACGCGTTGGATCCGCAGCCGCGTTCACATTCCCATCATCGCCGACGAGGCCTGCCAGCGGGCGAGCGACATCCCCAAGCTGAAGGAAGCGTTCGATGGAGTGAACGTGAAGCTGGATAAGAGCGGTGGCATTCTGGAAGCCTATCGCATGATCTCGATCGCCAAATCGCTGGGGATGAAAACGATGCTGGGCTGCATGGTGTCCAGCTCGGTATCGGTGACCGCGGCGGCGCAGCTTTCTCCCCTGGTGGATTTCGCGGATCTGGATGGGAATCTGCTCATTGGGAACGACCCTTTTCATGGGGTGACGGTGGAGAAGGGGAAGCTCATGCTGCCGAATCGCCCGGGATTAGGACTAAGCAAGTAGGACAGGCGATCGTATTTTGTCGTCTGTCTTTCCACAGGCACTGGACCAGTGCCATAAATCAGGAGCTTCTACGAGCGCGGCGTTCACTGGATTGTTCTCCACATATGCAATTAAAGCTTCCAGCTCTTTCGTGGTTCTGACCCAGTGGTCGTACGATTCGTCTTGCCAGAACGCCATCCCCGTTCTACCGAGAATTCGATTGGCGACTCGTCCCGTTCTGCTCTTCAGCCATCGCAGGATTGATGCCAACTCCCCACGGGGCCGCAAAATGATGTGCACGTGATTGGGCATGATGACCCAGGCGTGGAGATCATAGAGGTGCCGAGTCTTCTCGCCGAACAGGAGCGCGTCTGCAATCATTTGAGCGATTCTGGCGCCTTGCAGCCATCTGGGGCCGGTCACATCGCGATCGAGTTCTTCGTCTTTGCATGGGAGCGATCCGGCCAGCCGCCATGTGACAAAGACGTCTACCTCTTCGGGGATCCAGTGCGGGAGGTGTCGATACGTGTAGCTCATTGCTTCGTGGCAGAAGACAGACCACAAAAAACGATGGTCTGTCCTACGAGTAGTGTCCGATTCAGTTCAATCGTCTCCAGTAAACTGGAGGTATCAAACATCGCGTCATCATTCTCGGAGGGGGATTCGGCGGGCTGTATGCTGCGCGGGCGCTGCGGCGCGCTTCCGTGGACATCACGCTCATCGACCGGCGTAACTTCCATCTGTTCCAGCCGCTGCTTTACCAGGTGGCCACTGGGTCGCTTTCTCCCGGAGAAATCTGCGCGCCCTTGCGCTCCATTCTGAGCCGCCAGGCGAATGTCCGCGTCCTGCTGGGCGAGGCGGGCGATATCGACCCGCATGCCCGCCGCCTCACTCTGAAAGACGGCGCCAGTTTCGAGTACGATTCGCTCATTGTGGCCACGGGCTCGAAGAGCTCGTATTACGGTCAGGATGGCTGGCGCACGTGCGCTCCCAGCCTGAAAACGGTGGAAGAGGCCACCGCCATCCGGCACAAGATTCTATACGCTTTTGAAGCCGCCGAGCGGGAACTGGACCTGCACAAGCGCACGGCATGGCTGACCTTCGTGATTGTGGGCGCGGGGGCCACCGGCGTGGAACTGGCCGGCGCCCTGGGAGAGATTGCGCGACACACCCTGCGCAACGACTTCCGCTCCATCCATCCGCCGGATGCCCGTATCCTGATTCTGGACGGCTCGCCGCGGGTCCTCCCGGTGTATCCGCCGGATCTTTCCACGCGTGCCGAAGATTCCCTCCGGCACCTGGGAGTGCGGGTGCACAGCGGCGTCAAAGTGGTGGCCGTGGATTGCGAAGGCGTCACCTATCACCGCACGGACGGCAGCGAGTGCCGGATCGAGGCTCGAACGGTGTTATGGGCCGGCGGCGTTACGGTGACGTCGTTCGGCAAGATTCTCGCCGAACGGACGGGGGCTCCCACCGCCCGTGCCGGCCACATCGAAGTGAATCCCGACCTGACCATTCCGGGCTTCCCGAATCTCTACGTGGTGGGCGACCTGGCATCGGCCAGGAATCCGGATGGCCGGCTGCTTCCCGGTGTGGCGCAGGTGGCCATGCAGGGCGGAGCTTATGCCGCCAAGGCCATCGCCGCGCGTCTCAATGGTCCCCGGGAACTGCCGCCCTTCCACTATTTCGATAAGGGCGACCTGGCGGTGATTGGCCGCGGGCGCGCGGTGGCCAACATCTTCGGGCTGCACCTTTCGGGCCTCACCGCCTGGCTGGTCTGGCTCTTCGTGCACCTGATGTACCTGGTGCAGTTTCAGAGCCGCATCCTGGTCTTCGTGCAGTGGGGAATGGAGTACATCACGTTCAGCCGCGGCGCTCGCCTGATCACTGGTGACCTAGTCAAAGACCCGGAGGCCGAGTGATTACTTCGCGTAATACTCGTCGCGCGCCTGCACGATCAATCCCGGACGTTTCGTGGTGATCTTGCGATAGGGCTCCACTCTTGCCTGCGAGCGCGGGCGGGACGGTGAACGCCTTGTGGAGGCCAACGTGGTCACGCTGCTGGCCACCGTAATGGGATCGGCCCAACCTCCGGCATCGTGAAGTCAGGAGGACTATTCCGGGAATCTTGTGCGCTCAGGAGGTCTTCGGTTTGAGATGCCTCGCGGCGGGTATTCGGAGGTTATAGTTTAAGAGAGGGGTGTAGCTGTGAAAACTCGGCTCCGTGCGGGCATTTTATGGCTAGCGTTTTTGTTGGTCATGGGAATCGGTGTCGGATATCGGTCCAGGGTGCTTGACAACGGCTGGGCGGTTCTCCTCTTGGGCCTGTACATTGGCGGATCGGTTGTCCTTGTTCTAAAAACGCTCGCGTATCGCCGCGAGGATCGAAGGCACATTTTCTCCTGCGGTGAGCTCGCGCTGCTCCCAGAGAACTGGCGGCGATGGCTGCTGGATGAAAAGCGGCCAGCCCGTTGATATATCCGACCCGCGTTTCGCCGAGCGCTCAACCACTCCGCGGCATAACGAGCTCTCTAAAGAGGTTCGCATTATACGGTGACGGTCGGCTTTCGAGGCGACGCGTCACCCGGTGGGATGAAAATTCGGTAGCTCCGTGGGACAGACGATCGTTTTTTGTCGTCTGTCTTCGACAGGCCATGTCGGCATTTTCGAGAGAGGCAACAGATTTCGCAAAAGCTGCGAAATCAATCGCCTGCGTGGTTGTAACTTGGGAAAGCGAGGTGCGTCAGAGAAATGGGTTGGTGGCTGAAATCGGTCGCGATTGGAATCGAGCAGCACACCGGCGACAAGATCGCTGGCGTTACCAATTAGTGCAAATCGGGACCGAAGGTGTAGGTCTGTCCCGCCTTCGCTTTGATTGCAATTTCCTTGCCGGCGTAGCGCACCTTGACAGGCTCGTCGTGGGAAGACTTAAGCGTCGCCTTCACCAGTTTGCCATTCTGCCACGTGATGGCGACTTCGATGGCGCCGCGCGCGCGCAGGCCGCTGACGCTTCCGTTGGGCAGCGCCGAGGGCAGGGCTGGGAGCAGGTTCACGTAAGCCGCATCGACCGATTGGATCTGCGAGAGGCTGGTCTCCGTGCCGTACGGATCGTCCGATTGCAGCAGCATTTCGGTGATGCCGGCCGTGGCGCCGAAGTTGCCATCGATCTGGAACGGCGGATGCGCATCGAACATGTTGGGAAACAGACCCGCGTGAGATGGCGTGGTGGGAGTCTTGTCGGTGGCCGGGTAGATCAGGTTCTGCAGAATGCGATAGGCATGATCGCCATCCAGGAAGCGGGCCCACAGATTCAACTTCCATGCCAGGGACCATCCGGTGGCTTCATCTCCGCGATACAGTAGCGATTGACGCGCCGCCTTTTCCAGATCGGGCGTCCCGTAGGGCGTGATCTCCGAGCCCGGATAGACCGCCCACAGATGCGAGACGTGCCGGTGGTTGTCCTTGGGATCGTCCTTGTCTTCCAGCCACTCCTGCAATTGGCCGTACTTGCCGACCTGGTCGGGGGCGATGCGCTCACGGAGTAATGTCAATTGATCGCGCAGGGCCGGGTCGGTACCCAGCGTACGCGCTGCGGCGACGGTCTCGCCGAACAGCGTGCGCACGATCTGCCGATCCATCGCCGGGCCCATCACCAGCCCGCCGTGTTCGGGCGAATTGCTCGGGCCGGTAATCAGGTAGCCAGTCTTGGGGTCCTTCACCATGGCGTCGACAAAGAACAAAGACGCGCCTTTCATCAGCGGGTACGCGGTGTCGCGCAGAAACTGGCGGTCGCCGGTGAACAGGTAATGCTCCCACAGATGGGTGGCCAGCCAGGCGCCGCCGGTTTCCCAGATACCGTGGTTGGACGCGTTGATGGGCGCGGTGCCGCGCCACAGGTCGAAATTGTGATGCACCACCCAGCCGCGCGCGTTGTACTGCTCTTTGGCCGTGATGGCGCCGCTCACCGCGAGGTCCTTCAGAGCATCGAAAAGCGGCAACTGGCATTCGGAGAGGTTGGTTTCTTCGACCGGCCAGTAGTTCATTTCGGTGTTGATATTGTCGGTGTACTTACTATCCCAGGGAGGATTGTTGGATTCGTTCCACAGACCCTGCAGATTCGCCGGCTGTCCGCCGGGGCGGCTCGACCCGATCATCAGGTAGCGGCCGTATTGGAACAGCGTTGCCACCAGGGCGGGGTCGCCCGCTCTGGCGAAGGCTTTAATGCGCTCGTCGGTGGGAAGTTGGGCGGCGGGCGTGGTGCCGAGGTCCACCGTGACGCGGCGGAAGAGCTGCTGATAATCGGCCACGTGCTGTGTGCGGAGGGCGTCGTACGATTTTCCTTGTACGGCGGCGAGGATGGCCGCATCGCGCTTTGCCGGATCGGCTGTAACATCTTTGTAACTTACAAAGTTGGTTGCGCCGGTGAGGATGAGGGTGGCGGAATCGGCTCCGGAAATGAGGATCCCGGGGTCCCCGCGGGAAGTCTTGAACGCCGTCTCAGTTCCTCCCTCGGCGTGCCCTTCTAGCGATGCCTGGAAGCGGATGGCGGAATCGGCAACCGCGCCGGATATGGCGAGCACACCATTCGGCAGAACTGCGACCTGAGATGCCGGGTGCGCGCTTTTCAGCCCGGCAGTGATCGACAGACTCCCCGGCCTGCTGGCCGTCAGACGCACGACAACGACGTTGGCGGGATGGCTGGCGAACACCACGCGCCGGTAGGTGACGCCTCCCGAAACGAACTGCACGGAGGAAATCGCCGTATCCAAATTCAAATCGCGGCGGTAATCGGTGATAGAATCCGGGGCAATCCCGTCGTAATCCAGCAGCAGATCGCCGAAGGCTTGATAAGCGCGTTGCCGGACGGGCACGCTCATGAACTCCTTCATGGCGAGGTCCTCGGCCTCTTTCTGCTTACCGGCGAACAGCAGTTCGCGCAGTTTGCCGAGGGACTGGTAGGCGCCGTGGTGGGCGTAATCGTGCGGCTCCCCGGTCCAGACAGTCTGCTCGTTGAATTGAATGCGTTCGTGGGTGGGGACGCCGAAGATCATGGCTCCCAAGCGGCCGTTGCCCACGGGCAGGGCTTCCACCCAAAGCTTAGCGGGCTGTTTGTACCAGAGGACGGTAGCGCCGGTAATCTTGTCACCGGCGGAAGAAGGATCCTGGGCCAGAGCGGCTGGCGCCAGAGTCAGGACTGCCAGCGCCAACCGACTCCACATCGCTGTTATCCTTTGTTAATCGAGACCGGCGCCAGATCGCGGCTGGCAATGACCCGGTCAATCATGCCGTATGTCACCGCGGCGTCCGGTTCCATGATGTAGTCGCGGTCCACGTCGCGGGCGATGCGATCCACCGGCTGGCCGGTAGCATTCGCCAGGCGCTGGTTCAAAATCTCACGCATGCGCAAGATTTCACGAGCGTAAATATCGATATCCGCG
>OKRF01000090.1:33415-43288 GCA_900290315.1 Candidatus Sulfopaludibacter sp. SbA3
GGCCAGGAGTACGGCCGCCATGGAGGCCGCCTGACCCACGCAAATGGTCACGATATCCGGCCGGATGAAGGCCATGGTGTCTAAAATGGCCAGTCCCGCCGTGATGGAACCGCCCGGGGAGTTGATATAGATCGAAATATCCTTTTCCGGATCTTCGGCTTCCAGGAAAAGGAGTTGGGCGATGATCAGATTGGCGACTTGATCGTCAATCGGAGTGCCCAGGAAGATGATATTCTCCTTCAGCAACCGAGAATAGATGTCGTACGCGCGTTCCCCTCTGGAGGTCTGTTCGACCACCATGGGGACAAGGACAGATTGCCCCATTATGCCTCCGTTCAAGATGATTCGCCGGGACTGGAATGGCCAGCCCTAGGCCCGCTTCGCGACCGCGCGCCTGGTTTTCCGCGCCTTGCTCTGGGCCAGGGACTTCTTTTTCATCTCCAGCGCCTTGGCCAGGTCCGCGATCGTATTCTTACCCAGATAATCCATGATACGCGAACGGAGGGCCACCCAGCTATCGTGCATGGAGCAGGGCATGTCGTCGGAGCACTCCGACAAGCCGCTGGCGCACTGCTGGTAGGGCGCCAGACCGTCCAGCGCCTCAACGATATCCAGGAGGCGGATCTCGCTGGGATCGACGCGAAGGGCAAAACCGCCCGTCGGGCCTTTGCTGGAGCGCAACAGACCCTTGCGAGCAAGCTGCTGCAGGATCTTGGCCAGAAAATGAGCTGGAATATCTTCCTGCTCGGCGATGTTCTTCACCATGGCGTACTTGCCTTCTTGCACCTGCGCCAAGTGTACGAATGCGCGAATGGCGTATTCGGCGGAACGAGAATAAATCATCCTGAACTCCCCGGTCAAATTCGGAGTAACGCTACTCCGTTATCTTAAAATTTTCCACACCCACAAGCAAGCCTATTATTTTCCGGCATTGATTAGGGCATATTGGGAGGCATTGCTTCCGGGGCGTGCAAAACCCGGTTCTATACTATCTAGACGCAGAATCGGGGTATTGGGGGTACCTGCCTTTTTTCACCTATTTTGGCCTTTGCGTGGAGATAAAACGACCTCAATGGCTGATAGAACAGAGGATCGTTTTGCCCGGCAGTTGGTAACGCCGGCGGTCTCGCCACCGGTTGCACTGGCCGACCGGCGACAAGATCGCCGGCGTTACCGGGGGGGGAACGCGTCGGGATTTCGCGCAGGGGCAAATTCGAGCCAGGCACGAAGATTCGCCAAAAGGCGGCGAATTTCGAGCCTGTTGGGGTGCCCGCCGGGGGCAACGATGGGAATGAAAATGGGGGAACGCGTCGGGGTATCGCGCAGGGGCAAATTCGAGCCAGGCACGAAGATTCGCCAAAAGGCGGCGAATTTCGAGCCTGGCACGGATTTGCGGCGGACATGCGGCTCAGGATTCTCGAGGGGTGGCACGGATTTGCGGCGGACACGCGGCTGGATTTTCGAGAGTGTTGGGATGGGCGTTCCGCGCGCGAAACTCCATGAAAAGCCGGCGGTGGAACGCCGGCGGGGGGCGGTCTTCTTCGGCGACGAAGGCACGGCCAAGCTCCGTGGATGAGGTCGGGATACGGATCGATGGCAGCCATCTTCGCGAAGGAGCAGCTTTGCTCGCGCCACTGGCTTTGCGGCACCACGCCGTGGACGGATGGTAAAAACCGCGGCATGGGCGGCGATGCCCAACGCCAGTGTGAGAATTGCAACAAACGCAAATGCACTGTTCCGTGGCAGCGCCCGGAAAGGCCTGCGCGCTCTGGCATGGGAACTCAAGGCGCGCTCTGGCAGTCTAATGACAATGCTCCTGAACGACATCCGCTATGCCCTGCGGCTGATGCGGCGCAGCCCTGGCTTTACAACCGTGGCCGTCCTTTCGCTGGCACTCGGGATTGGCGCCAACACCGCCATCTACAGCTTGTTCTACACCGTGATGCTGCGCCAACTCCCGGTGGAGCATCCCGAGCAACTCGTGGAGCTGGTGAAGGATTCCCCCACCGAACACCATTGGGCGGGGTATTGGGGATGGGAGAAATATGAGTACTTCCGCGATCACAATCACGTTTTCTCGGGACTCACCGGCATGGGGTTCGACAATCTGGCCGCAGTGCGCACAGAGGGTTCCGATCCGGAAATGTTGATCCTGGAGAATGTGCCGGAGAATTACTTTCGGGTGCTGGGGTTGAAGCCCGTAATCGGACGGTGGTTCGCTCCGGCGGATATCCCGGCCGGCGGGGATGGCGATGTCGCGGTGGTGAGTTGGTCCTACTGGGACCGGCGGTTCCATCGCGATCCGGCGATTCTCGGAAAGCGGATCTTCTACAATGAGGCGCCGAAAATCATCATCGGAGTGGCACCGCGCGCATACGTGGGGCCGCGGGTAGGTTCCCGGACAGACATTTGGATTCCGGTGGAGCAAAGCGGCCTCACCATGCTGGCTCGTTTGAAGCCGGGCGTGACGATCCAGCAGGCGCAAGCCAACATCGCCGTAGTGTACCGGGACCTGCTGGAACAAATCGCCACGCGTAGCAGGAATGCGCGGGTGGAAGCGAGGATGGAACTGTTGCCCGCGGGCGCGGGCCTGGCGCGTGTGCGCGACCAGTACGGCAAACCGCTGGTGCTGGTGACGGCCGTAGTGGGACTGCTCCTGCTTCTGGCGTGCATCAACATGGCGAGCATGCTGCTGGCGCGGTCCGCGGGGCGCCAGCGGGAACTGGCCGTGCGTGTGGGGCTGGGCGCCGGCCGCGGCCGGCTGGTGAGGCAGATGCTCACCGAATCGCTGCTTCTTTCCGGAGCCGGCGCGGCTGCCGGCGTGGCGGTGGCGTATTACGGGGCCGGCATCCTGGTGCGCATCATGGCGAGTAGCCGCGCATTCGAGCGTATCGAGGTGGAGGTGCACCCCGACCTGAGCATCGTGCTGTTCACGGCTGGAATCGCTTTGCTCACGGGACTGCTGTTCGGATTGGCGCCGGCATGGTACGCATTCCGGGCGGAGCCGGCAATGGCCCTGCGGCAGACCGGAAGGGGCGGCGACACCTGGTTCGGGCGCTGGGTCGGAAAGGGCCTGGTGGCGGCACAGGTGGCTCTCTCGATTTTGTTGGTGACCGCCGCCGCCGTGTTTCTGAATCACCTCGAGAGCCTGCGGCATTTCGACCTGGGCTTCCGCAGCGACCACGTGCTTCTGGTAACGCTCGATCCCGACAGGAGCGGGTACAAGCCCGAGCAACTGGCCGCGCCTTACCAGGAGTTATTGGCGCGGATGGAGTCCATTCCGCAAGTGCGGTCGGCTTCGATTAGCGGCTGCACTCCGCTCGAAGGCTGCGGGTCCGGAGGCCGCTACCTGATCGCGGAAGGGCATGTGGAGCGACCGGAGGACCGGCTGCGCACCGTCGTGACTTTTGTGGCCCCGCGGTATTTCGAAACTATGGGTATACCGCTGATCGCCGGACGCGATTTCGCCTTCCGGGATGCGGGGCGGGCTCGCGTGGCGATAGTGAATCAGGCGATGGCTCGCCACTATTTTCCCGGCGTCAATCCCATCGGAAGGCAGGTTGCGATCGACCGGAGCGCGGAGAGCGGCGCGTGGTTCGGCAGCGAACAACCTTACGAAATCATCGGAGTGGCCGGGGACGTCAAAGCAGTTGAGCTTCGTGAAACTCCCTACTTCCACATGTTCCAGGAGAGCCGCTTCCTGGATCGGTTCGAACTGCACACTACCGTGGACCCCGAATCGCTGGCCGGGACCGTGCGGCAGATGGTGCGGGATGTTTTGAAAACGGTGCCGGTGAAGAGGGTCACAACGCTCGCCGGCCAGGTGGACTCCAACATCGTTCCCGAGCGTATGATCGCCACGCTCTCAGAGTTCTTCGGCTGCCTGGGCGTCGGGCTAGCCGGCATCGGCCTATACGGGCTGCTGGCCTACACGGTGGCGCGGCGGACCAACGAGATCGGGATTCGCATGGCGCTGGGGGCGACAAGCAGCAGCGTGAGCCGGCTGGTGCTGCGAGACGTGTTGGGAATGGTGTGCGCCGGCTCCGTGGCGGGAGCGTCCCTGGTGCTGTGGAGCAGACCGCTGGCAACCAGCGTTTTCTCCGATATGCAATTGGGGAGCGCATGGCCGCTCGCGATCGCCGGCGCGGTAATGACTGCAGTCGCACTAGTGGCCTCATATGTACCAGTGCGGCGGGCGGCTCGTGTGGGCCCAATGGTGGCGCTGCGGCACGAATAGGGTCGCGTGGAGCGTGTTGCGTCTCTCGAAAATGCCTGCGTAGCCTGGAGAAGACAGACGACAAAAGACGATCGTCTGTCCCACTCGGCTACCCACCCAGGCATCGCCTCATGAGCCGACTCTCTCGAAAATCCTGAGCCCCTTCGCGAAATCCCGACGCCTTTCAAAAGCCGACTGTCACCGTATTATGCGGACCTCCACGTTGGGACGTTAGAATCGAAGTATCAGCGAACAAACCAAATCCGCGCGCACGAGTCACCTGCCTGCCCTCACCGGCCTGCGCTTTCTGCTGGCGCTCTGGGTGATTCTGCATCATCTTACCGGACCCGGTCAGACCATGAACGTGTGGGCGCAGTCGCTGCCCTACTTTCTGTACGCTGGCTGCCCTACTTTCTGTACGCTGTGATCCGCGGCGGGTATCTGGCGGTCACCACATTCTTTGTCCTCTCCGGTTTCGTGCTCTCGCGCAGCTACGCGGCCACGCAGTGGAGCGGCAAGAACCTGTTGCGCTACGGCGTGGGCCGTTTCGCGCGGGTGTATCCGGTGTACGCCCTGAGCCTGGCGCTGGTATCGCCATTCATCCTGGCCGACCGCACCCCGGGGAAAGCGCCGCTGGTGGCCGCGCACGGCCTGCTGCTGCAAGGCTGGCTGGGGCACATCCCGGTGAATTGGAACACCCCGGCCTGGTCGCTTTCCTGCGAAGCCTTCTTCTACCTGATGTTTCCTCTCGCGGCAGCCGGGATGCAGCGTGCCAGTTGGCGCAGCACCCTGGGACTGGCAGCGGCATCGTGCCTGATGACGCGCGCGATGTGGATGGTGGGGATCAGCGACGAAATCAAGCCCCTGATTCACTTGTCCGATTTCCTGATGGGCATCGCCGCATCGCGCGTATACGATCTGCTGCTCGAGCGGCGGGCGCGTCCGGCGGGCGCGTGGCTGTATCTGCCGGGAGCGGCGTTGGGAGCGGCGCTGATCGCCTATCCTGGATTGCTGCCCGCGCGAATCGATCTGAACAGCGCCCTGCGGCCGTTGAACGCGCTCTTCCTGCTGGGATTCGCCCTGGGCGGCGGCGTGATCGCGAAAGTGCTATCTTCCAACGCCGCGGTCTATCTGGGGAAGAGCAGCTACGCCATGTACATTCTCCACGTGCCGGTGCTGTGGTGGTACCTGCGATGGTCGCGGAACTTCTCCGCGCTGGTTTACCTGGCCCTGGTGATTGGCCTATCGGCGCTGGTGTACCGCTTCATTGAAGAGCCGGCGAACCGCTGGCTGCGGACTCGGATGTAGCGCCCCACGTCCCCTTCAGTCCCAGAACTTCGGCGCGCTCCTGCATGGCTTTGATGCAGAAATCGATATGTTCTTCCAGCGGCACACCCAGTTGCTGCGCCCCTTCGGTGATATCCTGCCGATTNGTCTTCCAGCGGCACACCCAGTTGCTGCGCCCCTTCGGTGATATCCTGCCGATTCACGGAGCGGGCGAAGGCTTTGTCCTTCATCTTCTTCTTCACGCTCTGCACGTCCACTTCAAAAACGCTGCGCGCCGGTTTGACGTAAGAGATGGCGGTGATGAAGCCGGCCAGTTCATCGCACGCGTAGAGAACTTTCTCCAGCGGCGATACGCGCGGCACGCCGCTGTAGTTGGCGTGCGAGAGAATGGCGCGGCGGATCTCTTCCTCCACGCCGCGTTCGGCCAAAATGGTCTCACCCTTCATGGGATGATCGGGCGCTTGCGGATGAATTTCCCAATCGAAATCGTGAAGGAGGGCGGTGATGGACCACTTGTGCTCGTCTTCGCCGAGTTTGCGGGCGTAGGCGGTGACACAGGTCTCCACGGCCAGCGCATGTTTGCGCAATCCTTCGCTCTTGGTGAATTCGCAGACAATGTTCCAGGCTTCTGCTCTGCTGTGCATGGAGATTATGATAAACCAGTGAGCTGCAATTCCACGCAACTGGGGCTTGGCCTGATTGGAATCGGCAAGCCCTGGGGGCACGCGCCACAGCCGGTGCCCTCGGAAGCGGAAGCTCAGGCGCTGCTGAAGTTCGCATTCGATTTGGGGATCCGCTACTTCGATACGGCCCCCTCGTATGGCGATGGCGTCAGCGAAGAGCGGCTGGGCCGTTATGTGCGGCAGATGCCGGCGGCGCAGCGGGCTCTCGTCACCATCGCAACCAAGATGGGCGAGCACTGGAATTCCGCGAAGGGTGAGCCATACGCCGGCCACTCCTTCGGCGCCCTGCAGCGCAGTCTGGACCGCAGCCTGGAGCGCCTGGGACAGATCGACATTCTGCAACTCCACAAGTCCACACCGGCCGCACTGGCCAGCGAAGACGTAGCGCGTGCGTGGGAATATGCGCGATCTCTGGGAATCACACGAATCGGACCCAGCGCGAGCGATCTGGAATCGGCGCGGCTGGCGGTGGAGGATGAGCGCTTCTCGGTGATGCAGGTGCCTTACAGTGTGACGCATCCGCTCTTCGCGCCGGTCATCGATGCGGCTGTGCAGCGCGGCATATGGGTGGCGGTGAATCGGCCCTTCGCCATGGGCGCCCTGGTGGCGGACGGCGCAGACGGAGCGGACAAGCGTGCGGCCTTCCGGTTTGTGTTGCAGCGGCGGCCCGCCGTAGTGCTGACCGGCACCATCTCGCAGACTCACTTGCGCGAGAATTGGGAGGCATTCCGGGAGGCCGCCGAATGAAGATGGCCCTTTTCGCCCTGTGGTGCGGCGTGCTGCGAGCATCCACGGCGTGCGCCGGCACTTCGGTGACCGATACTCCGTCCGACGTGACCGCGAAACTCAGTCAGGTGGCGGCAGGCGTTACCGTGACTCAGGTGACGCACGTGCTGTCCAACTGGAACACCTATGGCGATATCCCCGCGTTCAGCGCGCAAAGCGGCGTCATGACGTTCAATTCCTTCGGCTCGCGCGATACCGTGTCGACAGCCGGTGTGGATGGCAGCAATTTCCAGACGATTTCGGGCAGTCAGCAGGGCACGGAGACTTATGTCACGGTGGACGGGAGATTCGTCTATTACCAGGGGCAGAACGCCAACCAGACGGCCGATCTTTACGCCGTTCCAATCGCACAGAGCGGTTCCTGCCAGCAGATGCGGCTGAGCAACCTGAATTGGATGCCGGCGCCGACCCCGTCCACGCTGGTGATTTCAACTTCAGGCATCGACCCGGCCACAAAGAAGAACGTGATTGCGTACTCGGAAGGTACCGTGCTGCATCGCGTGCTGGAAGACGGCACGCTCCTGCCCGACGTGACGCTGGGCGACCCGGAAAACGCCAACGTGTTCCATCGCATCCGTCTGAACCCGGTGTTCCCCAATATCGTGTGGTACAAGCGCGATCAGCCGCTTCCCAATCCGGACGGCGTCGCCGAGCCGGAGATCTGGGTGGTGGATCTGAGGTCTCCCAACACGGTGTACAGCCTCACCGGGACTCTGGCGGCGGACCACAACGCCTGGTCGCCCGATGGCCGCCAGATCGGCTACCACGATGAAAACGGCAACTGGTATGTCGCCGACGTGCTGAACCCGGATGGCACGTTCAAGCTCAACAACGGCACATTCGCCAGCAGCCGAATCGGTCCGCCTGCGCCCTTCGTATCGGACGCGAACTACTGCGTCTGGGCGCCGGATGGTTCTGTCTTTCTTTGCACGGCGGGCGGCGCCAGCGGCGGCACGCCCATTTTTCTGATGTCTCTGGACGGGAGCAAAGCCAAGTTCCTCTCGGCTACCGATACCACCGGCGCCGTGTTCGATGGAATTCCGAAGGCGGCCTTTCTGGACATGCAGCACATTATCTTCGCCAGCGATCGCAGTGGCACGCCGCAGGTGTATACGCTCTCGGGCTTCACCACCACTTTTCCGCCGGTCGCCGCCCCGGCCATCAGTTCCGGCGGTGTGGTGACTGCCACCGGCTTCGGGCGGTTCCCGGCGATCGCCCCCGGGACCTGGATCGAAATCTACGGCGCGAACCTGGCGTCTGACGCGCGTTCCTGGAGTGGAGCCGACTTCAACGGCGCGCAGGCGCCCGTCTCCCTCGATGGCACGCGCGTGACAGTTGGCGGACAGGACGCTTTCCTCGACTACATCAGCCCCGTGCAACTCAACGCGCAAGTGCCGTCTAGCGTCAGCACCGGCACGCAACAGGTCACGGTGACCACTGCCGGCGGAACCAGCGCGGCTTATAACATCACGGTCAACGCGGAGGCGCCGGGCCTGGCCGCTCCCTCGCTGCTGAATGTCGGAGGCAAGCAGTATGTGGCGGCGATCTTCCCCGACGGCACTCACGTTCTGCCCCCCGGAGCGATTGCGGGCGTGAACGCCCGCGAGGCAAAACCGGGAGACACGATCATTCTCTTTGGCATTGGTTTCGGTCCCGTGACACCGCCAATTGCCGCCGGAGTGATTGTGCAACAGACCAACAGTCTGGCACTGCCTCTGCAAATACTCTTTGCGGGGATTCCAGCGCAGGTGACCTATGCGGGCCTGGCGCCGGGCTACATCGGCCTCTATCAGTTCAACGTGGTGGTGCCGAATGTCGCGGCGAGCGATGCGGTTCCGTTGACGTTTGTTCTGGGCGGCGGCAGCGGCACGCAGACGCTGTACACGGCGGTGCAGAACTAGATGGAATTACTGAATGGGCGAATAAGGCGTGGCGCGCCACAGTGAGAGATTATTGTTGTCCACGATCTGGCCGCCCCGTGCGACCGAGTCGGCCCGCACTTTCACCCACTCGGGGTCTGCGCCGAAGGCATCCCATGCCTTCTCCCGGTCCGCCAGCGTGGCGAACGGCATGAAGTAAGTGAGATTCGGCAGATCGGGACCCACAATGGTGTCGGCGTACAGGATGGGATGGATGCCCGAGCGGTGGAATATGTGGACTTCCGCGCCGCCGAAGCGCTCATGCAACATGTGCAGTTGCCGCACCGTCGGCGAATGGTAGACGCGCAGTTCGAAATAGCGCGGCGACTTGGGCTTCTCCGCCAAAGGGACAATCTCAGGCGAGAAATCGGTAGCGGCCAGCAGCAGGCGCTGGCTGGTATCGAAGGGAGGCTCGCTCCCGCTTTCCAGGCCCTCGAATGCCTTCTGATATCCGGCGTCGGCTTCCACCTGGCTCGCGGCGGACATCATCCCGTCCATGCTCTCGAAGCCGCTCAGCACCATCAAAGTCTGCAGGCGCGGCGCGAACACCGCGTTGAAAAATCCCAAGGCGCGGGTATGCCTGGCCAGCAACGGCGCTTGCGAGGAGAAGAATTGGTTGAGCCGGCCCGCCTGGGTGCCCTGGCGGTAGTAGAAATAATCGATGCGATACAGGCGGGTCTTGCGGCCCGATTCCGGCGACTGTGCCAGCAGGCCGGCGGCTGTTGCGGAGTGGAAAAACGATCGGCGGTCCATGGGGTCTCCTTGTCGAATCCGTACGGTATATCGCTTCATGGGGCGGGCGCAAGCTGTGGTTCGGAGCATCACGGCGCAAATCCGTGGCAGTCGGCGCATGAGCGATGGCTCACCCAGTGGGATGAAAATGGTGGGGGAAATGCGTCGGGATTTCGCCGTGGGGCAAACTCGAGCCAGGCACGAAGATTCGCCAAAAGGCGGCGAATTTCGAGCCTGTTGGGGTGCCCGC
>OKRF01000476.1 GCA_900290315.1 Candidatus Sulfopaludibacter sp. SbA3
GTGTGGTGGGGGGCGAAAAACGGGGTTGGGGGAGACAGGGGCCGGGGGCCGGGGTTGTGTGCGGCACACGATTCGTTTGCCCCAGAGGGTTTCATGCGATGGAGGCCGAAACACCGAGCATGCGTCTGGCACGGGCGATTTCGTCGATCGGGCTCATTCCGAAAAGGCGCTTGAACTCGCGGCTGAATTGGGAAGAGCTTTCGTAGCCGACTCGCTCGGCGGCGGTTCCCGCGCGGAGGCCTTCGTACACCATCAACATCCGGGCCTTGTGCAGACGGATGGTCTTCAGGTATTGCAGGGGTGACGTCGACGTGACCGCTTTGAAGTTCTGGTGGAAAGCCGATGGACTCATGCCGGCGGAGTCCGCCAATTGCTCCACGCTCAGGTCGCGCGCATACTCGGCGTGGATGCGCTGGAGCGCCTGATTCACCTGCCCGAAGCGGCTATGCAGCACGGCGGCCGCGCGCAGGGCGCCGCCCTGTTGGCCCTGGAGCACCCGATACGTGACCTCACGAACGGTCTGCGGCCCTAGAATCCGCGCCTCCGCCGGATCCCTCAGGCACTCGAGCAATCGCACGGTGGCTTCACTCAATCTACCGTCGAGCCTGGTCGAAAAGATGCCCTGCGGCATCTCCCCCGTCAGGTGGCCTCCCTCCATCTTCATCAGGAGCTCAGCCAGCATGGTGAGGTTGACCTGGATGGAGACCGCGAGCATCGGCTGTTCCGGGCTGGCTTCTGTCTCGCACTCGAAAGGAAGGGGAACGGACAGGACCAGGTAATTGTGCGCGTCGTAAGTGTACACCTGGTCTCCCAGGTAGCCCCGCTTGCGGCCCTGACCCACGATGACGATTCCGGGTTCGTACAACACCGGCATGCGCGGAATAGGCACGCTCGCGCGCATCAGTCTGACCCCTTCCAGCGCGGTGGCGTGGACACCCTCTCGCGTGGCCAGCGATGCCAGCAAGGCCGTCATCCGCCGGTTTGTGGCACTTGGCGCTCCCATTAACAGAAATGTAGCACGATTATCGGTGATTTCTAGCACGAGTGTCGCTTCGGTTGTAGGTTTAGGCAAATGTCCCGGAGATTTTGGTATTGAGGGAAGGCCCGATTCGCGGTCTCATGGAAGGGAAGGAGTCATGATCTTGTCTACGAGTACCGAAACTCTATTAACGTCTACGGCTGCTAAGACTGTAAAAGCCTGGGCGGCGCAGAGCGCGGCTTCCTCACTCGCGCCATTTTCCATTCAACGCCGCGACCCGCTGCCCGGCGATGTGGTGATCGACATCCTGTATTGCGGCGTTTGCCATTCCGACCTCCACCAGGTTAGGAATGAATGGCACAACTCCATCTACCCGGTGGTGCCGGGACACGAAATCGTCGGGCGCGTGGTGAGGACGGGACGCGACGTGAAGCGATTCAAGGAAGGCGACCTTGCCGCGGTTGGCTGCATGGTGGATTCGTGCCGCGTCTGCGCCAGTTGTCTGCGTGGGCTGGAACAGTACTGCGAAAAGTTCCCGACCTTCACTTACAACGGAAGCGACAAGCACCTCGGCGGGCCGACCTTTGGCGGCTATGCCGAAAGCATCGTGGTTGACGAGGCGTTCACGCTCAAGATCGGCGCCAACGTGAATCTGGCCGCCACCGCGCCGCTGTTGTGCGCCGGGATTACCACCTGGTCTCCGTTGCGGCACTGGAAGGCCGGCCCGGGCCAGAAGGTTGGTGTGGTGGGACTCGGCGGCCTGGGACATATGGGGGTCAAATTCGCACGCGCTTTCGGTGCCCATGTGGTCCTGTTCACCACATCGCCTGGCAAGACGGAGGACGCGCTGCGCCTTGGCGCGCACGAGGTGGTGATCTCCCGGAAGGCACACCAGATGCGCAAACACGCCAGCAGCTTCGACTTCATTCTAGACGCAGTATCGGCCAGCCACGATATCAATGCCTATCTCAGTCTGCTCAAACTGGATGGCACCTTGACCCTGGTAGGAGCGCCGGAAGCGCCGGTGCCCGTGGCAGCGTTCAACCTCCTTCTGCCGCGGCGCCGTTTTGCCGGGTCTGCCATCGGCGGCATCGCCGAGACGCAGGAGATGCTCGATTTCTGCGCCGAACGCGGCATTGTCAGCGACATCGAAACAATCGGGATTCAGCAGATCAACGAGGCGTACGATCGCCTGCTGAAGGGCGACGTGAAATATCGCTTCGTGATCGATATGGCGTCGTTGAAGCACTAGATTCACCGGCGGGCATTTGACTGGGCGGAACTCAGTCTGGCAAATCGGTGACAGACGGCTCATGAGGCGACGCCTCACCCGGTGGGACAAAAATGGCGGCT
>OKRF01000231.1 GCA_900290315.1 Candidatus Sulfopaludibacter sp. SbA3
TGGCCTGTCAGGCCGTGACGATACGCATTAAAGGCGCGAGGATCGCGCTGGGTGTTGGTTTCTTGTTCGATAGGTCCGGGGCACATAAATGCTCCTTCATTTAATAGGTAGCATGCCGACTCGGCGCTGCCGGCTGGGGGTTCGAGTAAATGATTGAGATAATGGGAGTTATTTATATGCAACTTTTGTGAACGACTTTTTTGGGATCTCAGTTTTCTGATGAATTGCGGGTAAGAGGTTGAATGCAGGGGAGTTGGGCTTCGGGGCTTTGTGGTAATGCAGCGGGATCGAAGGGCACAGTGAAGGGCGTTTCACGGGAGGAATCGGTCGGCGCGCCAGCAAGTGGACCGAAACGCGGGGTTTGATCATTGTACGAGTAGCGTGATTCACCCTGAGCCAACTATCGGTAAACGCTGAGCGACCAGGGAGGATCGATCGCTCAGAATGCCGATCGAGACCAACCAATTCAAACTCGGCATCGCCACTTTCATGCCAGCGTCTCAGCAGCTTCGAGCGTAGCTCTACGTAGCCGCAGAATGGGGTGATCTCAGGATTGAGCAGGGGGAATCGGATTGAAGACGATTATCCCAGTCGAGGCCTGCCCGATCAGGAGGCTCTCGCGGGCAGCCTGCACGACAGCTTTATTGCCTCCTTGCAACGTGTTGATTTCGAAAAGTCGTTCCATCTGGGTCAGAAGGCAGTTCAATCGGCGGAAATTGCCGCCCGTTATACCGATGATTGCTACGCGTGCCGCCTAATCGCAACGCAGAGCGATGACGGGATCGACACGCGCGGCGGTGAAGGCCGGGCGCAATGCGGCGGTGAAGGCCACCAGCGCCACAACGCCGCTGGCCGCCGCCAGCATCCAGGGATCGGTGGCCTTGACGCCGTACAGCAGGCTTTGGATCACATGGCGGCTGGCGAGGGCCAGGCCCCATCCAAGGGGGATGCCGATGGCGCCCTGTAGCGCGGCCTTCCTGAGGACCTGCCGGCGCAGGTCGTGACCAGTGGCGCCGAGCGCGACGCGCAGGCCGAATTCGCGCATGCGGCGGCTGACTGCGTACGTCGTGACGCCGAACAGGCCGGCAGCGGCCAGCAGCAGGCCCAACAGAGCCAGTGCGAGGAAGATTCCGGTCAGGATCGCGTCGTCCTTGCGCGCCGTGAACATATGGTCCCGCATGGTGTGCATGCCCACGAGCGTGAAGGTGGCGCCCGCCCGGCGCGCGAGCGTGCGAACCGAAGCCGCCAGTGATTGGGGGTCTCTGGAGGATTCCAAAAAGAACGTGACCTCGCCGGTGGACATCTGGGCGAAGGGGAAATAGAAGAACGGCTCTATCCGCTCCTTGAGGTCGTTGGAGGGCCCATCCTCCACCACACCCACGATCTGGCGATCACGGCCCTGGATGCGAAACCAGGCCCCCATAGGATCGCGGCCGCTCGTGAAGCGGCGGACGAAGGCCTGGCTGACCATGGCGACGGGCGCCGCCTGTGGGCCGTCGGAGGAGCGGAAGGCGCGGCCCGCCAAGATGCGCGCGCCGGTGGTGGCGAAGTAGCCGGGGCTGACCTGGTCGTAACGGAAGCTGGTTTTGGGCTGGCCGGGGATTTCGAGAGAGACTTGATTTCCGCCGCCAGAGCCGGCCAGCAGTGCTCGGCGCGCATAGGCCACGCGCAGAACACCAGGCAGTCCGGATAGCTCGGATGCCAGAGTCTCCGGCCGGGTCGCGCCACCTTCGAGGAGCAGCAAGTGGCGGCCGGGGTCCATCGCCGGGCGAATCGCGGCGATGTTCTGGAAGCTGCGGCATAGCAATCCGGCCGAGCAGGTCACGGCGGTAACGAAAGCCATCTGCCCGGCGACGAGCACACTCAGCCAACGCGACGCTCTTACGCTGGAGCGGGCTTGGATACCTGGAATGATGCGTCGCTTCCAGGCGTCGCTCAGGGGGATCAAGGACCCGATAACGGCCACCAGCAGCAGCGCCGCCGCGCTGAATCCGAAGGTGCGGGTGTCGAGCCGCACACCGTAATCAATATAGCGTTCGCCTGTATAGAGGAGCGCTGGAACGAGATCGATCAGCCACGAGGCCATCAGCAGCCCAAGCGCCGTTCCCATAAGGCAGAGCAGGAAAGTTTCGCTCCAGTGCTGGCGCAGCAGGTGCGTGCGGCCGGCGCCCAATGCCAGGCGGATGGCCGTCTCGCGGCGGCGGGCTTCGTTGTCGATGAGGCGCAGGTTCGCGAGGTTCGCGGCGGCTACCAGCAGGACCAGCAGAAACGGAGCCATGAGCAGGGCAATCGTCGCGGATTTGAGTTCCACGAGCGGGACTACCGCGGCCGTTCGCCCGGGCGCCGGGTCCAGACCATCCGCCTGGAGCTTCCGAAGCGCCGCTTGTTCCTCCTGCTGCGCGAGATCGATCACCGCCTCCGGCTGCAGACGCCCCACTACTTCGAAATCGGCCAGGCCTCGGTCCAGGTGATCTTTGAAATCCAGCGAACCGAAGAAGGTCTCGGGAGGGACGAAGAGATCCACGAGCAGTCCGCGATTGGTACCAGTAAAACCGGCGGGGAGGACGCCGGTGACGGTCAGAACGGCTTTACCAACGGACAGCGTACGGCCGACCACATGGACGTCGCCGCCGAGCGCAGTCCTCCAATAGTGGTCCGAGAGGACTACCGCGCCATCCCACCCGTTGCCGGCGTGAAAGATCTCACCCAGGGCGGGCTTCACGCCCAGAAGGTCGAAGTAGTTTTCGGAGACGCCGGCGGTGATCGGGTAGTCGTCGCGGTCCGCCAGGCGGACCTTGGGACTCTGGCGGCACTCGGCTGCCAACCCCTCCCAGAACCGGGGATGGCTGGCGAGCGCCTGGTATTCGATCCAAGTGAGGCTGTCGGGACGCTGCTCGTGGTCGCGCGCGTAAACCCGGGTCAGGCGCCCCGGCTGGCGGACCGGAAGATCGCGCCAGGCAAAGGCATCCACGAGGCTAAAGCCGGCCGTGCAAAAGCCGATTGCCAGACCCAGAGATAGGATGGCCAGCGCGGTGACACCCTTGCGGCGAGTGAGCGCCCGCATAGCCATTCGGAGGTCCCGAAGAGTGGCGTCCATGGTGTGACCGTAACGCACGTATGGGGCCAGCACAACTGCCATGGTTTGGGAGCTGATTTGAGAGTTCGGTGTCCGTTTATGGGAACGTGCTGTGCGCTCTCACTACAATGGCGGTTCCACGCGCCACCGAAACCTGCGGCAAGCAGAATGGTCGACGCTAAGAGAGTGTTCACCGATGGCAAATGGCCTGGTTCCCCCGATCCCGCCGCACAGGCATCTCACGGGGTTCCCCTCCCGAATTCCTCGCCCCTGACATAATGGAAGTGTGCCCGCGCTGACCTTCCCGGAAGCCCGCGAAACCGTCATCCGCCAACTGTGCGCCCATCGGCCATCGCCCGATGTGGAGGATCTGGACCTCTCGGCTGCCGCCGCCCGCGTTCTGGCCGAAGACGTGGCGGCCGACCGCGATTCGCCAGCCGTCGCCCGGTCCGTCCGCGATGGCTACGCCGTGCGGGCCATAGATGTGCCCGGCGAACTGCAGGTGATCGGCGAAGTGCGTGCCGGCGAGCGCTTCTCTGGCGAATTGGGGCCCGGGCAAGCCATCGAAATCATGACCGGTGCGCCCATTCCCGCGGGCGCCGACGCGGTCATCATGGTGGAGCATACGCGCCGCGAAGGTGACCGCGTCTACACCGGCCGCCCGGCCGAGTCGCACCAGTTCATCAATCCGCAGGGCTGCGAGGCCTCCGCGGGGGAACTCGTACTGCGCCGCGGCAAACGCCTCGACTACACCGATGTCGCGATGCTCGCTGCATTCGGCCGCCCTCGCGTCAAGGTCTACCGCATGCCCGCGGTGGCAATCATCGCGACCGGTGACGAGATTGTGGAAGTCCACCAGCAGCCGGAGGAATTCCAGATCCGCAATTCCAACGCGTACTCGCTGGCCGCGCAGGTGGCGCGCGCGGGCGGCGTGCCGCGCATTCTGCCCATCGCGCGCGATAGCGTGGAACACACGCGCGAAGCCATCACCCGGGGCCTCGCCGCCGATATGCTGCTGCTTTCAGGCGGCGTCTCCGCCGGCAAGTACGACGTAGTGGAAGAGGTGCTCGCCGGCTTCCACGCCGAGTTTTTTTTCGACCGCGTCCTGATCCAGCCCGGGCAGCCGCTAGTCTTCGGCCGCGCCTGCGGAAAGTTTTTTTTCGGCCTGCCCGGCAATCCTTCATCCACCATGGTGACGTTCGAAATCTTCGCCCGCGCGGCGCTGGAGCTGCTCGGCGGCCAGGAAGAGATTGCCCTGCCCATGCCCCTGGCGCGCCTCACGCGGGATTTCCGCCACCGCGCCGGACTCACGCGATTCCTGCCCGCCCGCCTGACTGCCGATGGCGCCGAAGTCACGCCGGTGGAGTGGCACGGCTCGGGTGACATTCCCTCGCTGACCCGCGCCAACGCCTATCTGGTGGCTGATCCCGACCGCGCCGAATACTCGCGCGGCGAACTGATCCGGGTGCTCCTGAAATGAAAAAACTGTCGCATTACGACGCCTCCGGCACCGTTCGCATGGTGGATGTTTCCGCCAAGAACCAGACGCGCCGCACGGCCCGCGCCCAGGCCTTCGTGCGTATGGCGCCAGCCGTGCTGAAAGAGCTGCCCCGCAACCCCAAAGGGAATCCGCTGGAGATCGCGCGCATCGCCGGCATCGCCGCCGCCAAACGTACCAGCGATCTCATTCCGCTCTGCCATCCCCTCATGCTGACCCACGCCGATGTCGAGGTGACGCTGCAGAAGAAGGGCGTACTCATCGTCGCCACTGCCGCCACCACGGGACAGACCGGCGTCGAAATGGAAGCGCTCACCGCTGCCTCCGTGGCTGCTTTAACCGTCTACGATATGACTAAGGCCCTGGATAAATCCATCGAGATCCAGGACGTGTTCCTGCTCGCCAAAACGGGCGGGAAAAGTGGCGATTTCCGCCGCAAAGGGAGCCATGACTAACGCCGCCGTTTTGACCATCAGCGATTCCGCCAGCGCCGGCCGGCGCCCGGACCGGAGCGGCCCCGCCGTGCGTGAACGGTTGGAACAACTGGGCTGGAGCGTATCAGTCGTCGAAGTCATTCCTGACGAAGCGCCGGAAATCAGTCGACGGCTCGCCACTCTGGCGGATGGTGGACAGGTGGCCGCCATCTTCACTACGGGCGGAACCGGCCTGGCAATCCGCGACGTCACCCCGGAGGCTACCAAGGCCATTCTGGACCGCGAAATCCCTGGTTTTGGCGAGCTCATGCGCACCCGTGGCCGCCAATTCACACCCCTGGCGACGCTCTCCCGGTCGCTGGCCGGCACGCGCGGAGAGGTGCTGATTGTCAATTTGCCCGGGTCGCCCAAGGGAGCCGTAGAGTCCTTAGATGCTATTGTGGAATTGGTGCCCCACGTGCTAGATCTACTCAGAGGGCGGACCGAGCACGCGGCCGCCAGGCAGGAGTAGTATGTCCAGACTTCTCTTACTGACGCTCGTTTCCGCTTTGCTCATGGCCCAGCAGCAGCAGACGCCTCCCGCGCAAACTCAACCGGCGGAAGCCCCCTTGAACAGGTTCATTATTGGCACTACGCGCGTCGTGGCGCCGGTGATCGTCTTCGATCGCGACGGCCGTACCGTTGGCGGAATCCGGCCCGACGAGTTCCATCTGTACGACATGGGAAAGGAACAGAACATCCAGGTGGACGAGACCTTCGTGCCCATCTCCCTGGTCGTGGCCATTCAGTGCACCAGCGAAGTGGAGAAGCTTCTGCCGCAGGTGAGCAAGATCGGCAACCTGATCAAGCCTCTCGTCCTGGGCGATCTGGGTGAGGCAGCCGTGATGACCTTTGATTCCCGCGTGAAGGTGCTGCAGGATTTCACCGCGGACCCCGACAAGATCACAAAGGCGGTTCGCAACATTAACACTTATTCCGGCGGCTCCATGGCCCATTTGAACGATGCCGTGGACGAGAGCATTCGCATGCTGCGCGCCCGCACCGGAAACCGGCGCCGCATTCTGCTGCTCATCAGCGAGACTCGCGATCAGGGCAGCGCCGCCGGCACCCGTGAAACCTTGATTGAGATGCAGTTGCAGAGTGTGCGGGTCTACCAGGTGACCATGTCGCGTCTGCTCGGAAAACTGACCGCGGCACCCGACGTCCAGTACGACACCAGGCCCCCGGCCATGGTTCCTATGCCTTCCAATACGGTGGCCACTCCGACCACTGTGATGCAGACGTACGGCACCGAAGGCAACAGCGCGACCTTCATTCCTCTTCTGATGGAGATTTACCGCGACGCCAAAGCCATCTTCAAATCCTCACCTGTGCAACTCTACACCAAGGGCACCGGCGGCGAAGAGTTTCCGTTCTATGGCGGGCACGGCCTGGAGCAGGCCATCCAAAGGATCGGTGAAGACCTGCACAGTGAGTACACTCTCAGCTATAGCCCGACCACCAAGGAAGAAGGCGGCTTCCACGATATCAAAGTGGTCGTGAGCGGCCACCCCGAAGTCCCCATCAAAAACGGGATCAAAGTGCGCCCCGGCTATTGGGCCGCCACGCACCAATAACAGCTTGTCCACCACGCTGCCCTGTGGGACAGACGATCGTTTTTTGTGGTCTGTCAATTAGGGGCGGACCGCCCCGCAAATCGGGATGAAAAACGGGCGGTTGGTAGCGCCGGCGGTCTCGCCGCCGGTTGTACTCGCCGACCGGCGACAAGATCGCCGGCGTTACCCAGTCGCTGTGCCGGTTTTTCGACCCTGTCGTCTTCGCACCTACTTGCGCCCCGCCACATGCAAATTATTCGTGACGGAAAACACACCCGCCACCGTGTTGGCGCGGAGAGCCGCCAGGTCTTTATCGGCCTGCGTATCGACCACGCCTTCCAACGTCACCCTGCCATTTTCCACGATGATGTGAATCGAGGGCACCGCCTGCATGGCATAGCGGTCCAGCCCCTGAAATCCGTAGATGGCGCGGTATTCGGCGATGCGCGTTTGCCCGTCCATGGGGGATAGCGGCAGCACGTGAATCTGGTTATTCACGTGAGTCACGCCTTCGATGCCCTTGACGGCTCTTTCGGCATCGCTCTTAAGCACGGGGTTCGTCACCTGCCCCAGGAGAGTGACCGTAGATCCCTCCACACGATAGGCCAGATTATCGAACACCCCGTAATAAGGAAGCATCACCAGTTCGTGGCGGACTTCCCGCGTGATGCGGTCTGTCGCCGGCGTCCCGCCGCCGGTTGCATAGCGGTCCGCGCCTTTTTGCGCGGCGGCGGTAAGGACAAGCGTGAGCGTTAGTGCGAATGCGCACGTAGGGACAAGCAGTTTCTTCATGCTCCTCCTCCTCCTGCCACGGCAGAGGTGCAATTCGCTTGCCGCGCGGCACTCGGTAACGCCGGCGATCTTGCCGCCGGTTGTGTTGGCTATTCCCCAGCCCCCAACCCCTGTTTTTCGACTAATCGTTGCCCGAGATATTCACCAGACTCGGCGCTGCGGTGCCGTTGGCGGCCGCCTCCGCCTCTTCCATTGTGAAGCTCTCCACCTTTGCGGAGATATTCATGGAGCAGAACTTGGGCCCGCACATGGAGCAGAAATGCGCGTCCTTGAAGCCATCCTCCGGCAGCGTCTCGTCGTGCATGGCGCGCGCTGTCTCCGGATCCAGCGAAAGGTCGAACTGGCGATTCCAGTCGAACGTATAGCGCGCCCGTGACAACTCGTCGTCACGATCACGGGCGCCGGGACGGTGCCGCGCAATATCTGCCGCGTGGGCGGCAATCTTGTAGGCGATGATGCCCGCCTTCACATCCTCGCGATTGGGCAGCCCCAGATGCTCTTTGGGCGTGACATAGCAAAGCATGGACGCCCCGTGCCAGCCGATCATCGCCGCGCCAATCGCCGAGGTGATGTGGTCGTAGCCCGGTGCGATATCGGTGACCAGCGGACCCAGCGTGTAGAAGGGCGCCTCGTAGCACATCTCCTTTTCCTTCTGGACCTGCAGTTCGATCTGGTCCATGGGGATGTGGCCGGGCCCTTCGATCATTACCTGCACGTCGTATTCCCAGGCCTTCTTGGTCAATTCGCCCAGCGTCTTAAGTTCCGCGAACTGCGCCTCGTCGCTGGCGTCGGCCACGCTGCCGGGCCGCAATCCATCGCCCAGTGAAAAGCTCACATCGTGCTTCTGAAAGATCTTGCAGATGTCTTCGAAGCATTCGTACAGCATGTTCTGTTTGTGGTTCTTCACCATCCACTCGGCCAGAATGGAGCCACCGCGGCTCACAATTCCGGTGATGCGCTTGGTGGTGAGAGGAATGTACTGCACCAGCACGCCGGCGTGGATGGTCATGTAGTCCACACCCTGCTCCGCCTGCTCTTCGATCACTTCCAGCATCACCTGCTTCGAAAGGTCTTCCACGCGGCGCACTCTGCTGAGCGCTTCGTAAATCGGCACCGTGCCGATGGGCACCGGCGAATGCGCGAGAATCGCCTTGCGGATGGCCGGGATATCGCCACCGGTAGAAAGGTCCATCACCGTATCGGCGCCGTACTTCACCGAATAGCGCAGTTTCTCCAGTTCGCCTTCAATGTCTGACACCACCGCGGAATTGCCGATATTCGAGTTGATCTTGCACTTCGAGGCCACTCCGATGGCCATGGGCTCCAGGTTGGTGTGGTGAATGTTAGCCGGAATGATCATGCGGCCGAGCGCCACCTCGCAGCGGACCGTTTCCGGCAAGATGCTCTCGCGTTGCGCAATGAAATGCATCTCCTCGGTGGTTATCCCCTTCCGGGCATAGTGCATCTGTGTGCGGATTTCGTCGTCTTTACGTTTTGCTACCCACTCTGTGCGCATGATGGTCTCCTGATGGCTGCGGGACGGATCGCGGGCCGGGGGATTTCCCGGCCCGATCCTACTTCTGTTTCTTTGGCTTCTTCGTCTCTTTTTTGGGGCTCTTGTCCTTACCCATATGAATTCTCCCTTACAGATGAGATTATAACCGCTATGCTGCCCGTTGACGCTTGATTTGATATCGATATCCCCGCCAATTCACGGTGTTTCCGAAGACCGAAGAGACCAGGGCGATCAGCCAGATCCACGTGGCGAGCGGCGCCCAGATGGCGTGCACCCACGCGTGGCGCTTAAACCAGGGCTCCAGTTCCGGCAGCGCGGCCTCGATTCAACCCTTTCAGCATGCCCGGCGAAAGCTGCGCGATGAGCGCCCACTCCGCCAGGCGAAACCCTTTCACGGAAGCCACGATGGACGCCGCCATGCCGCCGCAGTAGAAGATATGGGCGATCAGCCCGGGCCACCACAGGCGGGGATTGTAGACGCGCGTAATGGTCATCTGGCGCCGCACCCAACGGAAAAAGTCCAGTCCGGTGGTGTGGTCCACGCAGGGCACCAGAGCGCCCGGTGCGTAGGCGATGCGCAGGCCGGCGGCGTGAACCGCGGCGCTCAGCGCGTAATCGTCGCTGACGGTACGGCGCCAGTAGTCCGGCACGCGCGCCGCAAAGAACGTTTCCTTCTGGATGGCGGTGGCGCCACCCCAGGCGAACGGACTGTCGCCCTTGCCCAACAACCCGAAGCTGACCGCGTCCCACACGCTGCGCATCAGGCTCCAGAAGGCCGGCGGATCCGGAGCAAACCAGCGATATCCCGTGGACGCCCCCACGCCTTCCTCTGCCAGCGGCCCCACCAGGGAGCGAAGCCAGCGGCGCGCCGGACGGCCATCGGAATCGGCAAAAGCAAAAACCTGGCTCCGCTTGCGGGCCGCCTTGACTGCCGCGAGCAGATTCTGCACTTTTTCGCCGGTGTTTGGGTCGGCGCCGTGAGCCAGCACCACTTTGACGCGCGAGGGCAGGACGCCGGGCGGAATATCGGCGGCACTGTGGGCCGTCACCACCAGTTCGTAGTCCGGATAATCGAGCGATGCCAGGGCCGCGAGATTTTCGCGCAACCCTTCGTCATAGCCTTTTACCGGCACAATCACGGTGGCGAGCGGCAGCACCGAGGCCGACTCCGCGAGCCGCGCGGCTACATACTCCGCGCGCTTGCGTTCCCCGCGCAGCGAGAGCAATGCCAACAGGAGAGCGGGACCAACGAAGAGCCAGTACCAGAACAACTCAGCCTTTGCGGCCCTTGCCCTTAGCCTTCGCTTTGGCCTTGGGCTTGGCGGCTTCCACCACGGGCGCCGGTTCGGGTTCGGTTTCGACGTCTGCGCCGGCCATTTCATCGACCTCGGCCGGGTCTTCCAGCGCGTTCTCCAGTTCCGGATCGATGGCGTCCACAGCCACGGTAGCATCGGCATCACCCGGTGCCACCTTCTTCAGCACTTCACTGAACAGCGCGGCCTTACGCAGATCCACCTTCGGCGGTGGAGCTTGTTCGTGACGGTAGTCGTGATCGTTGTGACAGGTTCGGCAGCGGACCTTGGCCGGCTCGTTATTCAAAACCGAGACGATCGCATGGTTCATGATCCGCTTGCAGCGGACACAAAAATCGTCGATATCGTCGCCCAGACGAGGATCGCGCATAGAATCTCCTAACTGCTGGCCGATTGACCGGCTGGCTCCGGCTCGGCCAGGTGGGGTTTGGGTTCTGGCAGCACCCACTGTGCC
>OKRF01000120.1:0-10563 GCA_900290315.1 Candidatus Sulfopaludibacter sp. SbA3
CACCCCAGTGAATCCGGGCATCCGCAGTCTCGCCGAGATCGACCGCATCATTCACGAACCGGGACGGCTCATGATTGTCGCCCTTCTCTTCGCCGTGGAACGGGCCGATTTCCTCTATCTGCAGCACGAAACTGCCATGAACAAAGGCACCCTGTCGAGCCACCTGGCCCGCCTGGAAGAGGCGCGATACATCGAAATCACCAAGACCTTTCGAGGCAAAGTGCCCCAGACCCTCCTGAAGCTGACGAAGTCTGGCCGCGACGCCTTCGAGAACTATAGAAAAAGTCTCAAGCGGGGCCTCGGGTAGCGTCGTCAAGACGCCGGCGCCTGCTCTGCCATCAGCACCTCGCGGACCTTCGCCGTGAGGGTCGCCTGGTTGAATGGCTTGGCAATCCGGGGAGAAACCAACTGGCCTTCCGTGCCGGACATATAAAGGACACGCATTCCCGGCTGCATGGGCCGCAGCCGTTCCGCCAACTCCATGCCGGTCCCTTGCGGCATCTGGCAGCAGGTGAATCGGCTCGCTGGAGCGCGCGGCCCCCAGCATGGCTTCACTCGCAGTCGCTGCCTCGATCACGCGATACCCGCAGCTTCTGAGGATGTCCGCGGTCACGGCGCGCACTTGCTCGTGGTTTTCCACCAGCAGGATCGCCTCCGACCCCTGCAGCCCGCTGCTGCTGCTGGCGCCGGCTTCCGCCGCCCGCGATGCCTGGGGCAGTTCCGGAAGATAGATGCGGAACGCCGACCCTTGTCCAGGCGCGGTGTCCAGGGCGATCGCCCCACCGCTCTGCCGGACAATTCCATAGACGATGGAGAGTCCCAGCCCGGTGCCCTTGCCTTCCTCTTTGGTGGTGAAGAAGGGCTCGAAGGCTCGTTGGCGGGTTTCCGCATCCATCCCCGTACCGTTGTCGGTGACCTTCAGCAGCACGTACGAACCCGGCGCGAGTTCTGCGCAGTCCAGCAGTTCGGGCCGGTCGATCTGCAACTGAGACACCTCGATGGTCAGCTTTCCACCCTGCGGCATGGCGTCCCTGGCGTTCACCACCAGGTTCAACAGCACCTGCTGCACCTGTCCGGCATCCGCCATCACCCACGCCGGCGAGCCATCCGCTCCTACCGTCACCTCCATGTCAGCCCCAACCAGCCGCTGGATCATGGATTCGGCGCTGGTCAGCAGTTCGCCCAGGTTGAGGGGCTTCGCCTCTACGCTCTGCCTGCGGCTGAACGTGAGCAACTGCTGCGTCAGAGCCGCGGCGCGCTCACCGGCCTTGCGGATTTCTCCCACGCTCTTCCGCATGGGATCGGTTGCGCTGAGTTTCCCCAGCAGCAGCCCGCTATAACCGTTGATCACCGTCAGCAGATTGTTGAAGTCGTGCGCGATGCCGCCGGCCAGACGCCCGATGCTTTCCAGTTTCTGAGCCTGCCGCAGTTGCGCCTCCAGGCTGGCGCGCTCCTGTTCAGCGCCTTTGCGCTGGGTTACGTCTCTGAGAATAGTAAAGACCACCGGGCCGGAAGGCTGTTCGATGGGCGTGTTCGACCCTTCCACCCAGATGGCTTCGCCGTCCCAGCGGTGTAGCACGCATTCGATACGCCGCTCCACGGTTCCCGATTCCACCCGTTCGCGATAGCGCGCCATGATCCTTTCGCGATCCTCGGACCGGTAACAAGAGGTGAACGGCTGGCCCGGCAGACTCTCCGGCGCCTTGGCGAACATGCGGGCGAAGGCCGGGTTGACCCGCAGNNGGACTTCTCCCACATCAGGCGGAGTTGTGCTTCGGAGTGTGTCAGGGCCGCCTCCGCGAGCCGGCGTTGTAAGATTTCGAGCTCTTTGTCCTGGTTGGAAGCGGTCAACTCTGTGCGCGCAGCCTCCAGTTGCTGCACCTTGCGCTCCAGCTTGCGCACCAGCCGTTCGTTGTAGAAGCTCAGATTCTCGCGGTCGTTTTCCAAATCCACCACCGGGACTGGAAGAGCGCCGGTCTCCCTCTCGCCAACCGCCTGCTCCACCAGCACCAGGAATTCTTCCGGGTCGATGGGCTTTACGATGAACCGGGACGCGCCCAGCGCCAGCCCCAGTTCCTCATCCTGCCTGGACGTATAAGTCGCGGTATAGAAGATGAATGGAATTCGCTTGAACCGATCGTCGCTCTTCACCGTCCGGCAAAGCTGGAACCCGTCCATTCCGGGCATCAGTATGTCGGAGACAATCAGATCGAAGCTCCGCGCAGCCAGTTGCTCGAGCGCTTCCAGGCCGTTGCGGGCGCTACCCACTTCGTGCCCGTGGGCGCGCGCAGTCATCTCGATGAGATACAGGTTCTCGGCGTTATCGTCGACACTCAGAATCTTCATGGCGCCCCCGCGGCACGCCCCAGTATACTTAACACGGTCTCGGCGAAGTGCTCCGGATCCACCGGCTTTTCAATGTAACCGGCGAACCCCATCCGGATCGCCTTTTCGCGATCGCCGGGCATGGCAAAGGAACTGACTCCGATGATCGGAATCCGAGCCAACTCGACATCTCTCTTCAGATGAGCAGCCACCTCGTATCCATCCATCTGAGGCATTTGAATATCCAGAAGGATGACGTCGGGATGCTCGGAGCGGGCGATTTCCAGCGCGCTTTGGCCGTTGCCAGCGGCCACTACCGTCAGGCCGGCATGTTTCAGAAGCAGCGTCAGCAAGTATCTGTTGTTCTCGTTATCCTCAACCAGCAACGCTTTGCGTTCCATCCATCCCTCACTTGAAGAAGACAGACGACAAAAGACGATTCGTCTGTCCTACTCCCGCAGTTCCAACGGCATCGCATAAAGGAATCGCGAACCCTTGCCGTAGTCGCTCTCCGCGCGGATCTCTCCGCCCATCAGGGTCAACAGCTTGCGGCACAGGTACAAGCCGAGGCCGGCCCCTTCGTAGACGCGTTTGGCCGAGCCGTCTACCTGGCGGAACGCTTCGAAGAGCATTGCCAGGTGCTCCGGCCGGATCCCGATGCCGGTGTCCGCCACTTCCACACGCAGCAGATTTCCGGCAGAAGCGGCGGCGACGGTCACGGTTCCGTGTTCGGTGAATTTGAGCGCATTGGTGACCAGGTTCAGCAGAACTTGCAGGCTGCGTTTCCGGTCTCCCCGCATGGCAATGGCCGGCTCGGGGACGTCGACAACCACAGCCAGACTCTTGCGATCCGCCATCGGTTGCAGGCTCCGCACCACCTCGTGGACCACTTCGACGAAGTCGAACGGTTCGTGCAGCAGATCTGCCCTTCCCGCTTCGATGCGCGACACATCCAGCAAGTCGTTGATCAGCGCGAGCAGGTGCGCCGCCGAGGTTTGCACAATGCCAAGCTGTTTGAGCTGCTCTTCGTTCACCGGGCCGGTCAAGCCGCGCCGCAGCAGGCTGGTGAATCCGATGATCGAATTCAGCGGTGTCCGCAGTTCATGGCTCATGCTGGCGAGGAATTGCGACTTCAACCGGTCCAGCTCAGTCAGCCGTTCGTTGGCCGCGGAGAGCTCGGCAGTGCGCTCTTCCACCCTCCGCTCCAGCGCGCTGTGGGCCTCGCGAAGCGCCTCTTCCGCGCGTTTCCGCTCGGTGATGTCTTCGACGAACCCTTCCAGCACCGGCTCGCCACCGGCGCGCCGAATCATCCGGATGTGGAGATTGGAGAGGAAGCGCGCGCCGTCCCGGCAACGGTACTCCACCTCGTCCTGCACAAACTCTCCCGATTCCTGCGCGCGACGGAGGATCTGCTGCCGCTTCTCCGGCTTCACAAAAAGTTCATCCGCGATGTCGTTCACGGAGCGGATCAACTCTTCCGGCGAATCGTAACGGTACAAGTGAGCCAGTTTGGAGTTCGCGCTGAGGAACCGGCCCTCGACGGCCGATTGAAAAATGCCCACCGGCGCCGCCTCCACAATGCTTCTGAACTTCTCTTCGGAAGTCCGCAGCGCTTCTTCCATCCAGTGGCGCGCGGTGACGTCCAGCGCCAGCGAGAGTCCCCAGACGAGGCACCCGGACTGATCCACCAGCGCGGAGTTGTACCACTCGCAATAGAGCAGCGACCCATCCTTGCGGTAGTTGCGGTTGCGCACGATGTTGCTGACGCCGCTCTTCAGGGCATCGATGGCCTCGCGCACCATGTTCCGGTCGTCCGGATAGATGAGGCCGAATTCGTCCAGGCGCTTGCCGGTGACTTCGGCGGCGCTCCAGCCGAAGATGGCCTCGGAATGGCCCATCCACCCGGTAATCCGGCGATCGGGATCCCATTCGATGACGGCCAGCGGAGAGCTCCCAATCAGCATTTTGAGCCGCTGGGAGGTCTCGTAAAACTCTTCCTCCGCCGCCTTCCGGTACGTGATGTCGTGCCAGAAAGCCAGCCCGCCGGTGATCCGCCCCTGGCCGTTGCGGATGGGAGCCGCGCTCGAAAGGACCGCAATCCGCTCGCCGTCCGCGCGCGTGTAGCGCCACTCCTCACCCTGCACGATTTCGCCTTGCAGGGCCCGGGCCAGCGGCAGTTCCGACGGCAGCGCCGCCCTGCCATCGGGATGGCTGATCCGGAATGCGGTGGGATGCTGATCGGCGGGCACGCCGATACCGCTCCTCGCGCCGGCTCCGGCCAGTTGTTCGCGATACCGGCTGACCTTGCGCAAGCGGCCGTCCGGCGCGTCCGCGATGACCAGGGCGAGCGGTATGTGCTGCAGCAGGCCATCGAGAAGGCGAGTACCTTCGTTATAGTCGTGGATGTCCGTCAGGGAGCATGCCCAGCCATCACGGCGGAGAGTGCCCGAAAGCGCCAGCCAGCGCCACTCGCCGGAGGCGGCCCGTGCGCGGAAGGTGGCGCTGAGCGGTCCGCCGGTTGAGATGGCCTGTTCCCACTGCGCCACCGCCGCTTCCCGGTCGTCCGCGTGGATTCGATCGGTCAGCGGCCCGCACGATTGCTCCGGCGGGATTCCAAACCATTTCCGGGCCATGGCATTCCAATGTCCCGTGCCACTGTCCGGTCCGGAGGTCCACAGCATCGCCGGAAGTTCGTCCAGCAATTGGCGCTCGTACTCGCCAGCCGAATTCCCGGCGCTGCTCATATGCAAGTGTATGGTATCTGAAACCGAAGGCGGGCGAAAGAGTGGTGGCCGCTAATTCCCGCTCAACTCGAAGCCGTTCTCCGCGATCTGGGTCAGCAGCACGTCCGCGCCATGCCCATGCATGGCGAAAATCTGCCGCACCAGGTCGCAGACCGTTTCGTAGCCGCGCTCGAAGAAGACCAGGATGGAAGGTCCCGCCCCGCTGAGCGCACACCCCAGCAATCCGGGAGCGCGGAGTTTCAGAATTGCGTCCAGACCGGGGACCAGCGGAACGCGGTACGGCTGGTGGAAGCGATCTTCCAGCGCCACCGGAAACGCCCAGGTGGATCCGGTAGCCAGCGCGGCGATCAGCAGCGAGGCGCGCTGCAGATTGAAGATGGCGTCCTCTTTGCTGTAGCACGTGGGCAGCACTGCGCGCGCCTTGCTGGTGGGCAGGTCGAAATCGGGCACCACGATGCCGATCCCGAACCCCTGCGGCAGATGCAGCCGCACCGAGCGCACCACGCCGCCGGAATCGATCGCGCTGGCCACAATCGAACCCAGGGTGCAAGGCGCCACGTTATCGGGGTGGCCTTCCAACCGGGCGGCCTCGTCCAGAATGCGCAGAGGCTTCCAGCCCAGCTCGAGCAGCAGATCGGCAATCACCACTCCGGCCGTCAGCGCGGCGGCGCTCGATCCCATGCCCTTGCCGATCGGGATGTCGTTCTGGATCTCCAGTTCGATGGGCGGCATCTGCATGCCCTGGGCCTGCGCCACGGATTCCGCGGTCTGCCAGATCAGGTTATCGTCGCCGGTGGAAATCGACTGGGCGTCGCGGCCCGCGGCGCTGATGCGCAGTGCTTCGCTCTGGCGGAAGCGGCACGTCAGGTACACGCTGAGCGCCAGCCCCAGGGCGTCAAACCCGGGGCCGAGATTGGCGCTCGAAGCGGGAACACGTAGCGTATACCAGGACATTGCGTAGGACAGACGATCGTTTGTCGCCTGTCTTCTTCCCCTACTGGATTTCCCCTACTTGATTTCCATGATCTCTTTTTCTTTGGTCTTGGAGGCCTGGTCGATCTTCAACATGTAAGCGTCGGTGAGCTTTTGGATCTCATCGTGCGCCTTCTTGTCGTCGTCTTCGGTGATTTTTTTGTCCTTCAGCAACTTCTTCACCGCTTCGTTGCCATCGCGGCGGATGTTGCGCACCGATACCCGATGGTGCTCGGCCACGCCGTGCAGTTTCTTGACCAGGTCTTTGCGCCGCTCTTCGGTGAGCGGCGGGATGGGCAGGCGGATTATCTTGCCGTCGTTGGCGGGGTTCAGCCCCAGGTCGGACGTCCGGATGGCCTTTTCGATGGGGCCGATCTGCGAAACATCCCATGGCTGAATGGTGATGAGGGCTGGTTCGGGAACGTGCAGATTCGCCACCTGGTTGAGGGGCGTAGGCGTTCCGTAATAGTCCACGCGGATGTGATCCAGAATGCCGAGCGATGCGCGCCCCGTGCGGATATGCGCCATTTCGTGCCCTAAGTCCGAAATGGCCTTCTCCATGCGGGTCTTTACGTTGCCCTCTACATCCTTGATCGAATTGAAACTAGGACCGCTGGGTGCTGCTTGCTGTTCAGTCTTCATAGCGCAGTGTCTCCGAAAAGCGGCTAATGAATTACGGCGCCGACGGGCTCACCCATCGACATTCGCATTATAGCCCTCAGGCCTTTAGGAAGTCCTTTTTCGTCAGAAACAAACAGGCTACCACGTTTGGCAGGCGCGGCAAGAACGGCTGCATTTTTGTGTCGCGCTGAGCCCATTCGGGCGGCTGAACGCGCCGGAAAGCGCGTCCGCCCGATGCACGCGATTCCTGGCGATAAATCCTATTCGCAGTTCGCTCTACCGGAACAACAGCGGCGCGTATTCCGCCAAATACTTCTTCCACACGGTGTAATTGTGCACGCCGTCCGTGGGGTGAAAGATGTGCTTCACCTGATACTTGGTCAGCAATTCCGATAGATTCCTGGAGCGGCCGAACAGCGAATCCTGCTGCCCGCAGCCGATCCACAAGGTCTTGATCTGCTTATTAGTGCCTTGCGGGTCCTTCAGCAGGGCGGCGAAGCGCGTTTCAAAATCGCCAGGCACCGCACCGGAAAAGGAAGCGACGGCGCTGAACAGATCCAGGTGCGCCAGGCCGATCCGCAGCGATTGGCCGCCACCCATGGAGAGCCCGGCAATGGCGCGATTCTCGCGTCCCCGCGACGTGCGATAGCGCGCCTCCACCGTGGGGATCACGTCTTTCAGAAGGTAGTCCTCGAACAGGGCGTCATTGGTGACACCCCCCTGCGGCACCGGAACGCCGAATGGCGTGGCATGGCCGAATGGCATCACTACGATCATGGGCAGCGCCTTCCGTTCGGCCAACAGGTTGTCGAGCACAAAGTTGGCGTTGCCCGCCATAGTCCAGCCGGCAGCGGTGTCGTTGGAGCCGTGCAGCAAGTACAGCACGGGATAGCGGCGAGTCGTTTTGGCGTATTCCGGCGGCGTGTAAATCCAGATGGCGCGGGTCTCGCCGGCGATGGCTTTGGACTTTTCCCAGTTGATCTCCACCGTCCCGTGCGGCACGTCACGCGCCTCCCAGAAAGCCGGCGTATCATTCTTGACTTCCACCAGGCTGGCGGATGTGCGGGCGCGCAGCTTGATGCGCGGATTGACGGGGTCGGGGATGGATACACCATCGACGGTGAAAGAATAAATGTAAATGCTCGGCTCGAACGGACCCAGGGTAATGCTCCAGACACCGCGCTCGTCCTTGCTCAATTTGGGCGCGGGCGTGGCGCCCAGCCAATCGCCCGTAAGGGTCACCTCCGAAGCTTTCGGCGCAAGGATGCGGAAAGTGACGTGATGGTCCGACGATACTTCGGGAGACTGCAGTGTGGCCTGTGCCCAGGACGCCACGGCGAACACGGCCGCCAATGAGAGAGTTCGGTACATCGTCATAAATGATAACCCTACTCGCAGCGCAGCGCCGTCATGGGATCCACCTGCGAAGCGCGCCATGCCGGTATGGCGCAGGCAATCCCGGATGCCAGGCTCAGGAGAAGCGCTTCCGCCAGAAGCAACACCGGATCGCGCGAGTTTCCTTTGAACCACTGTCCGAGAATCGTATTCAGGGCCAGAGTGAGCGCCAAACCGGCCAGAACGCCGCTGACGACACTCGCCAGAATCGACGTGAAGACAATCCCAGAACGCCGCTGACGACACTCGCCAGAATCGACGTGAAGACAATCCGCAGCAGATGCCCGCGCTGCGCGCCCAGAGGCATGCGAATCCCAAACTCGCTGGTCCGCTGCGCCACCGTGTAGGACACCACGCTGTACAGCCCCACCGCCGCCAGAGCCAGGGCTAGCGCCGCGAATACGCCGAAGATCCAGGCCACCAGGTGTTCCTGCTGCCACTCGGGCTCATCGGCGATCCAGGTTTCCAGGTCGTCGACGCTGCTGAAGGTCTGCTGGTCCGGGTTGACCGCGGTCAACTGCGCCCGCACTGCGCGCAGCAGAGTCAGGGGCGGCACTTCCGTTCTCACCAGAATCTGTGTCCCCTTTCCCATGGTCAGTGTGTAAGGCACAAAGATCGCGGGCTTGATGGGATTGCTCAACCCATCGTTCCGGGCGTCTTCCACAACGCCCACGATGAACAGCCACGAGTCCGCAATGCCCGGTGCCGACAGAACCACCGGCGGACGGTCCTCGAAGCCCGGCAGTTTTATGGAATGCCCGATGGCATCGCCAGTTGGGAAGTAGCGCTGCGCCAGGGTGCGGTTGATGACCGCAACATGAGCACCGCTGCGATTCTCCGTTGCGCTCCATACTCGCCCTTGCCGCAGGGGAATGCGTAGCACCGCAAAGTACTGGGGGCTCACCAGGTTCATTGACGCGGTCTGCTCTTCCAGTGCGGGCCGGCCCAGAATTTCAAACCGGAAATTCCATCCATTCTGGGGCGGCGTGGCGTTGCCCGAAATCGCGGTCATGGTCACACCGGGCGTCTCCGCCACCTTGGCCCGCAGTTGCTCAAAATATGCGCCGCGGGCAGCCCACGCGGTGTACGAGTCGTCGTGCAGCGGAATCCCCACGGACATCACGTGGTGAGGGTCGTAGCCCAGCGGCGTGTGCATCAGCCGCACGAAGCCCTCCATGGCCGAGCCGGCTCCGGCCAGCAGCAGCAACGTCAGGGCAATCTGTCCGGCGATCAGGGCATTGTAGGTTCTGCGGCCGTGCACGCTCCCTGCCACCCGCCGCGCACTCGATTGCATCATCTGTCCAACCTGCGTGCGCGACATTTGCACCGCCGGCCACGTTCCGAACAGGACGCCTGTGACCAGCGCCAGTCCGCCGCTGAAGAAGAGCACCGGGAGATTGATGCGGATGACGACCTCCGGCGCGAAGGCATAGCGCGGCAGCACCGCTTGAATGACCGCGAGAATTGCGAAAGACAGGAACACGCCGAAGACCACGCCGATGGCCGCGAGCAGCAGCGCCTCCGCCAGCAATTGACGCACGATGCGGCGGCTGCTGGCCCCGACGGCAGTGCGCACCGCCAATTCGTGCTGCCGTGCGGTGCCGCGCGCCATCAACAGAATCGAGACGTTTCCGCACCCGAGCGCCAGCAACAGCGCTACCGCACCAAACAGCAGAAACAGGGTTCCGCTCATGCCCTTTACCACCCACTCATTGAGCCCCTCTACGCGCATCTTGAAGTGTTCGGGAAAACGCTTGGGCAGGTCCCTGGCGAACTGCTCCAGCAGCGGTTGCAGTGCGGCGTCCGCCGCCTGGCGGGTCACACCCGGCCGCAGGCGGAGATCGACGACGAACACCTGCGCCGGATCCTGCATCAGATTCAGCGGCCGGTAGACATCCCCGACGTACCAGGTGAAGCGCGGCGCCGCTACCCCCACGATCAGGTAATTCTTGCGGTCCATTTGCAGGGTCTTCCCCAGCACGTCGGGATTCGAAAAGAAATGCTTCTGCCAGAACTTGTAGGACAGCACGACCACCGGCTGCGGGTCCTGCCCATCGATGGCATCGGCAGGCCAGATGCCCCGGCCCAGCACAGGCGGCGCACCGAAATCGTTAAAGCCGGTGGAGATGAGATCGATTGTGTTGACGTTCTCCGGGAAATCGCCGCCAGTCAGCGTCAGGGCGTGGAAATCCATGGCCAGCACGCTTTCGATGGCGGGCAACTGGCGCACCTGCTGAATCTGCGGGCCATTCAGATTCACCCAATCGCCCGCGCCCGCCTTGCTCTGCACGGTCAGCCGCACGATCCGGTCCACGGCACGGTAGGGATAGGGGTTGATCAGCGCGGCATAGATCACGCTGAAGACCGCCGTGGTGGCTCCCATGCCGAGCGCCAGCGAGACGACTGCCGTCGCCGTGAATCCGGGACTCTTGGTGAACTGCCGCAGAGAATAGCGGAGGTCCTGAATCAAGGATTGCATGCGATCCCCCATGTTCGCACGAGTGGG
>OKRF01000120.1:10573-11488 GCA_900290315.1 Candidatus Sulfopaludibacter sp. SbA3
CCCGCCAGTTTCGAGAAAGGCAACAGATTTCGCAAAAAGCGGCGAAATCAATCGCCTGCCACCGCTTTGCGGTGTGTGCTGCGAGGGAGTGCGGTCCATAAGCTAAAATGGAGCCGAATCGTATGCGCCTCGGCTTGTTCGCATTCACTCTGTCGGCAACCTGCGCTTCTGCTGCCGTGATCGGCACAAGCGTGGCTGCCCAGCCCATTACGAGCGAGCGAATCGCCGCGCTGCCACGCGCGCAACAGGCCTCCTGGCGGGACTATCTGGCCCGCTCGGGCAGGCAGTCAGAGACGGACCACGCTTTCCTGCGCGCCGAGTTGAAGGCGGCGGGCATGGCCACGGAACTAATCCCGCCCAACGGCCGTGGCCTGCCTCTCAACAGGCCGGCAGAATGGTACGCCAGTGGCGACGCGCGGCAGATTGCGGACATCATCGTCTCATTCCAGACTCCCGCCGGGGGTTGGAGCAAGAACATCAACCTCACCGGCCATGCACGGCGGCCCGGCGAGAGTTTCGCCCCCAACAACCTGTCCGCCCATCTGAGCCCGGGCGATTTCGATACGCCACACGACCCCAAATGGAACTACGTGGGAACGCTCGATAATGACGCTACCAACACCGAATTGCACTTTCTGGCGAAGGTGGCCGCGGCGGGAGCCAAAGAAGGGGATGCCTGGCGCGCGTCCTTCTTGCGCGGCCTGGAGTATCTGTTAGCGGCCCAGTTTCCCAATGGAGGCTGGCCGCAGGTCTGGCCCCTGGAGGGCGGCTACCACGATGCGATCACGTTCAACGATGGCGCGGTCACCCAGACGCTGGAGTTGCTCCAACAGGTGTCCGAAGGCAAGGATGAATTCGCGTTCGTCCCCCAGACCGTGCGTGCGCGAGCCACGGCCGCGGTGGCGAAGGGCCTCG
>OKRF01000120.1:11498-18753 GCA_900290315.1 Candidatus Sulfopaludibacter sp. SbA3
GTCCCCCAGACCGTGCGTGCGCGAGCCACGGCCGCGGTGGCGAAGGGCCTCGACTGCATCCTCGCGACCCAGATTGTGGACCAGGGCCGGCGCACGGTTTGGGCACAGCAGCACGATGCCCTGAACCTGCAGCCTGTGGCGGGACGCAACTACGAGCCGGCGGCATTGTGTGGCAGTGAGAGCGCCGCCCTGATCCTGTTTCTGATGCGCTTGCCTGAGCCGAACCCGGCTGTGGTCCAGGCAGTTCACGCCGCCGTGGCATGGTTTCGCAAAACGGCCGTGTACGGGAAGGCGTACCAGCGCGGAACGGACGGCAGGCGCCTCCTCGCCGCGGATGGCGCGGGGCCGATCTGGTCGCGATTTTACGAAATCGGTACCGGCCGCGCCATTTTCGGAGACCGCGACAAGAGCATTCACGACGATGTAAATGAGATCTCCGCCGAGCGGCGCAATGGCTACAGTTGGTACAATGCCGCGCCCCAGGAAGCGCTGGATCGATTTGCCGAATGGAGCGCATCGCATCCTCTTCCGGCGGCCAAAGCAGTAGGAAGGTGACGCATGACACGCATTGATCGCCGCAGATTCCTGGCCCGGTCCGCCGGCTTGGCGGCCACCGCGGCCATTCCTCTATCCGCTGCGCCCCTGCCGGCGAAAGTCGCGCGGGAAGCGGGCCTCAAGCTGAAACTGGGATTGAACGCCTACTCCTTCGATAAGCAACTCCGCGACGGCAGCATGACCCTCGCCGATGCCGTTCATTTCTGCGCGCAGCACAATGTCGACGCCCTGGACCCCACCGGATACTATTTCCCCGGCTATCCCGCCGTCCCGCCCGACGAGTACATCTACAACCTGAAGCGCACCGCCTTCGTCAACGGAGTCGCCATCAGCGGCACCGGGGTGCGCAATGACTTCGCCGTGGCGGACCAGGCCGCGCGCAAGAACGACGTCCAAATGGTCAAGGACTGGATCGTGGTGGCGAGCAAGTTGGGCGCCCCGGTGATTCGCGTCTTTTCCGGCCGGGCGCGTCCCGAGGGTCACAGCTTGGACGAAGCCCTCGCCTGGATGGTGGCCGATTTCAAAGAATGTGCCGCCTTCGGCCAACAGCACGGCGTGGTGCTCGCCCTTCAGCAGCACAACGATTTTCTCAAGACCGCCGCGGAAACCATCCGAGTCATCGACGCGGTGGGCTCCGATTGGTTCGCCTGCATTCTGGATATCGGCAGCCTGCGTTCGGGCGATCCCTACGCCGAGATCGAAAAGCTGGTGCCCTACGCGGTCTCCTGGCAAATCAAAGAGAATGTCGGCCGCGATGGCAAAGACGAACCCACAGACCTGGCCAGGATCAAAGCCATCATGGACCGCGCCGGCTACCGCGGCTACGTCCCGTTCGAGGCATTAGGTGGCGGCGATCCCCGCGTGAAGGTCGCCGGCTTCCTGGAAAAGATCCGCCAGGCGTTCCATCTGGGCTAATACCGCCAACTGCGCGTATCGGCCTCTTTGGGCGCAGTCTTGAGCATGTGCTCCAGCATCACCGGCATCATGCGCTGCTGCATGGTGCCGCTGGCAACTGCGGCGGGAAGAAAGACATCGCCGCTATAACCGTGCGGACGGCCGGGGCCGAAATCGAAAGTCGCGTCCGCGTAGGGACCTTTGCCAGGCTCGCGCGTGGAATCCAGAAACTGCTGCGTCAAATGGACGGCGCGCTCCAGGCAATAGGTGTCCAACTCCCCGACCGCGAAGTGCAGCTTGCCGATGAGCTTGGGTCCCAGGGTCTTCCAATCGCGCTGCATGATGTAATCCAGATCGTAGTGCTCCTTCCAGTAGCCGGCCACCTTGTGATCGATCGCTCCGGTCCGCGGATCGATAATCAGGGCGGGGTAGCCATCCTGGCCAATCGGGCTGTAGACAGCCTGCCAGATATCGAACTGCTCCGCCGACCGGCCGCGCGTGCCCAGCACCAGTTCAAGCCGCAGGGCGTCATCCATGTCGCTCGTGATGGTGCCGCTGCCGTCGCGCGCCATGGGGATAGGGACACGCTTCCACTGGCTCTTGGCGAAGAAGGCGTTGTCGTCCTTATAGAGGTTCACCATGGCGTAGGCGTTGAAGTCGATCGGGTCGGGGCAGAAAACCCAGGCTCCATTGAAGAAATCCGGATACAACACCTGCAGGGCCAGGGCCCGCCATCCGCCTGTGCTGGCACCATAAACCGTGCGAGCCCACGGCTCGCCGATGCCGCGAAACTGCTTCTCCACGTATGGGTAAAGTTCCTGCGTGAGGGCATCGCCATACGGTCCCACGTTGGCCGAGTTGACGGCGTAAGAATCGTCGTAGAACGGGTTGGCGTCCTGGGTGATGACAATCAACATGCGCGGCAGACGTCCGGAGGTCCAATCCTGGTAGAGCTTGTACGGATAGTCCACGCCCCCACCGCGGCCGCCCCGTCCACCGCGTCCGCCCGCTGCTTGCGGAGTCTCGCGAAACGATGTCAACGTCCGCTGAAAATGGCCCTGCGAGTAGATCACGGGATAGTGTGCGTCCGGGTGCTCCGCGAAGCCGTCGGGCAGCAGGACGATCGCCCCCAGGTACATGGGCCGCCCCCAGAACGCGGTGAGAAGCTGGCTCTGGATCCGCACGTGTTTGATAAATTTCGTATCGGCCGCGGGTTCGATGGGCGGAATCGTTTTGGTGAGCTCGATGCGCACGCTGGCGGCCGCGGCGGGATCGAAGTGGATCTTTACCGGCTCGCTGTAGAGATTGCCGGGCTTGCGGTTCCAATGTTGTCCCTCGCCCTGGTCCATGGGGAGTTTGAGCGTGCGGCCGCCGGAGCGGTGGAACGTTTCGTAGATGTTGAGAACGGCCTGGACGTAATAGTCACCGGAGGGAATCCCGGAGAGGTTGGCGCGCGGGTAGCCAGGCGAGGAGCCGTCAATCACGCCAGATCGCGCGGATTCCACATCGACGCCGAAGATCTGCTGCGTGCCGAGTCCTTCACTGACGGCGGAGCGCGGCTCCGGGGAGGCACTCGTGGAAACGATCAGGAGCAAGCGGCCGTCCGACGCCTTCGGCCATGAGACCTCAAATTTCGCAGGAGATTTGGGCTGCGCGAACAGCGCGGCAGACAGCAGCAGCAGTGAGGATAGGCGCATGATTCAGGATACTCTGCACTGGCCGCGTGGGACAGACGATCGTTGTTGGCCGTCTGTCGTCTTCCCGGCATTTACTGCAGGAAGACAGGGTCGAAAAACAGGGGCCGGGGTTGTGTGCGGCTCGCTTCGCTCGCCGTACCAGCGACAAGACCGCCGGCGTTACCGACTCCCGGTTTTTCATGAAGTTTCGCGGGCGGAACGCGCATCCCAACAGGGTTGAAAATGCACCCCCCTCGCGCCTATCGCGCGCCGTCAATCGAGCGTATTTTCATCCCGTTTTGGGGGGCGGTCCGCCCCTAATTGACAGGGTCGAAAAACCGGGGCCAGGGGCCGGGGGCCAGGGGCCGGGGGCCAGGGGCCGGGGGCCAGGGGCCGGGGGCCAGGGGCCGGGGGCCAGGGGCCGGGGCCGTGCAGCGGCGCGCTTCGCTCGCCGCACCGGCGGCAAGACCGCCGGCGTTAGCTCGCCGGTTTTTCATGAGATTTCGCGGGCGGAACGCGCATCCCAACAGGGTTGAAAATGCACCCCCCTCGCGCCTATCGCGCGCCGTCAATCGAGCGTATTTTTATCCC
Organism: Candidatus Sulfopaludibacter sp. SbA3; assembly: GCA_900290315.1. Taxonomy (GTDB): domain Bacteria; phylum Acidobacteriota; class Terriglobia; order Bryobacterales; family Bryobacteraceae; genus Sulfopaludibacter. The sequence goes on from OKRF01000120.1 coordinate 15,215, forward strand.
GTTTTGCGGGGCGGTCCGCCCCTAATTGACAGACGACAGAAAACGATCGTCTGTCCTACCCTTTGTAGACTTCAGGAACGAAAGTCTGTTCCGACAACGGCGGACGCACGTAGTTGCTCCTCTCCAGCTTTGGCAGCTTGACCGGTTCCGGCGTAAGATCCTCATAAGCGATCATCGAGAGCAGATGCCGGATGCAGTTCAGCCGCGCGCACTTCTTGTTGTCGGCGTTGACCACGTACCAGGGCACCTGTTTGATGTCGGTGTAGGAGAACATTTCGTCCTTGGCGCGCGAATAGTCCACCCAGCGGCGGCGCGACTCCAGATCCATCGGGCTGAGTTTCCACCGCTTGGTCGGGCTCTTGATGCGCGCCTGAAACCGCCGCTCCTGCTCATCGTCGCTCACGGAGAACCAGTACTTGATCAGCACGATTCCTGAGCGCACCAGCATCCGCTCGAACTCTGGGCAGGAGTGCATGAACTCCAGGTATTCGGATTCCGTGCAGAATCCCATGACGCGCTCCACGCCGGCGCGGTTGTACCAGCTCCGGTCGAACAATACGATTTCGCCAGCGGAGGGCAGGTGCGCGACATACCGCTGGAAATACCACTGCGTCTTCTCCTTCTCCGTAGGCGTAGAGAGCGCCACCACGCGGCACACACGCGGATTGAGGCATTCCGAGATGCGCTTGATGGCGCCGCCCTTGCCGGCGGCATCACGCCCTTCAAAGAGGCAGATCACCTTCAGACCGCGGGAGCGCACCCACTCCTGCAGCTTCACCAGTTCCACCTGTAGCCGGCGCAGCTCTTTATCGTATGCGCCTTTGCCGGTAAGCGAACAGACTTTCGGTGTGTCGTCGCCGGTATGTTTCGCCGCCCCGTTTACCTTATCGCCCTGCGGCTCCGGGTGTGTAGCCTTCTTACGCATGTCAGTCTCCTCAGTCAAGGAATACTGCCCACTCCATTTAAACATGCAATCGCTTTCATGACTCGCTATTGTATGGTTTAACGAGGAGGGACGCATGGATCGCCGCGAATTTTTTCAAAGCATCGCGCTCACAACCGCCGTCGCGCAGGCACTACCGGCGCGGGCGGAGGCACAAAGCGACACACCGGACACCACCGGCCACACGTTGCAATGCGAATTTCCGCACAACAATACCACCTGGAAGGTGTATGAGGACCTGAGCAAGCGGGATGGCGTCATCACGTTCGTTCCGGCGCGCGGCGCAACCCGGGTGATGACCAAACGCCTGGAGGCCTGCTTCTCCCAGGCCAAAGTGCCGTTCCTCGGCCTCTCGCCGCAGGAGATTGGCAGTTCGCTGCCGGACGTGCTGGCGGACAAACTGCTGGCCGGCGGCGGCGATCCCGATGAGATGGAAGTGCGCGATGCGGCCCCGCTGATCGGCAGTCCCGTGGCGCCCAACCCCAATGCCGGGCCGGGTGGCGGCAATGCCGCGGGCGGCGGTGGCACCAACTCCTGGAACACCTTCGTCGGCACCAGGGAGTGCTTCGACACGGCGCCGGTGTATGCCGGCGGCAACACGCGCACCTACCATCCCAGCCAGTATTTTTCCGAGCTGCTGAGCGGCGGAGCCAACCTGCGCGAACGGTGGGAAGGCCTGCTGGCGGGATGGATGCCGGCAGTCCACAAGATTTTCCCCATCAGCGACAAGTCGCACATCGACATGCTGATCTTCGGCGACGTCAGGGCCGCCGACAAGTTCATCGTTCAGACGTGGCACCGTACGGCGCGAGTCGACGACGGCAAAATGGGCAAGGTAGTGTACGGCTACTCGTACCCCGCGTTTCCTCCGTTCAAAACCGACCCCAAGGCGGAAGAGTTCTATCGCGCGCTGCTGGAGTTCGCCGAGTATTGGGACAAGCAGTTGGCCGATTTCGCGCCCACCACTTTGCCGGACCAGACGTGGGTGGACATGTCCAAGCATGCCGTGGCCAAGGAAATCATGGTGCGGCCGGGCGGCGTCTACCCCAAGTACGGCGCAGTGGACCGCGACTACTACGGCTCGGAGTACGACGGATTCCAGGACATTTTCACCGCGTCGGTCTATACCAACCTGGAACTGGGCCGGTTCGAGCCGTGCAAGGCCATCCTGGACAACTATCTGTCCGAGTACACCGATGCGCGCGGCATGATCAACATGCGCGGGCCGGAGACGGCGCAGTACGGGCTGACGCTTTCATTGATCGCGCGATACCTGAACTACACCAGGGACGCCGCGCTGATCCAGAAGCATCGCGCCAAAATTGAAGCCACCGCGGCGGGCCTGCTGGCGATGCACGATACCAGCCTGAAACTGCCGCCGGACGATCGCGGATACGGCCTGATCGCGGGCTGGAGCGAATCCGACGCCTGTCTGGCTTCGCGCCCCGAAACCTGGTGGAAGCCTTACTACGCCAACAGTGCTTTTGCAGTGCGCGGATTGCGCGATCTCAGCCGGGCGTGGGGCGCGTTCAACCCCAGGCTGGCGCAGGAGTGGAAGAAGCGGTCGGACACCCTGCTCGACGCCACTTTGAAGAGCATGGACCGGTGGACCTTGAACGATAGGACGCCGCCCTACGTTCCCCTGCTGCCGGGTTCCAAGCTGACCTTCAAGGAAGCCATGCGCACCGAGCGGCCCAGCGAGCAGCAGTGGCCCCACAGGCCGTACGCCGAACTGCTGATGGCCGACGTGCTGCCGCATTCTCTGGCGCACAAAGTGGTGGACACCATGCGGGCTTACGGCGCGACCACTATGGGCGTACTGGCGAACGTGGGCGGCGGCGGCAACCGGGCGATCCTGGGTTTCATCGCCTACGGCTTCGCCGAAATGCTGCTGCGGCTGGACCGCGTCGAAGAGTACCTGCTGTTCTGCTACGTGTTCTGCTACGGACATCGCTACCACGATCACTCGCCGGGGAGTTGGACGGCCGGCGAAGTGGCGGGCCTGGGCCCCGGCAAACCGACTTTTTGCATTCCCGCGCAGCAGACCATTCCCTGCGTGGTGCGGTGGATGCTGGCCATGGAAGATCACGATGAAGACCGGCTGTATCTGGCCAAAGGCGTGCCGCGCGCATGGGTCGCATCCGGCCAGCCGATCCGCATCGGCCAGGCGCCCACGCGCTGGGGACGCGTGAATTTGCATTTGCAGAATCGGCCGCAATCGAAGAGCGTGACGGCGACGGTGGAACTGGCGCGGGCGGGGGCGCCCAAGGAGTTGCACGTGAAGCTCCGCATGCCGCTCGCGAACGATGAAGACCGCCACGGTGAACGGCCGGCCGGCCACCATCGGGGGCGTGCACAACGACACTGTGATCATTCACACGGGAAGCGAGAAGCACTTTGAGGTGGTTGGGCAGTATAGTTGAGACATTACTGCCCGCCGACATCGACGGAAGATGACAGGGTCGAAAACAGGGGCCGGGGGCCAGGGTTGTGTGCGGCTCGCTTCGCTCGCCGTACCGGCGACAAGATCGCCGTACCGGCGACAAGATCGCCGGCGTTACCCCGCCGGTTTTTCATCCCGTTTTGCGGGGCGGTC
>OKRF01000044.1:0-345 GCA_900290315.1 Candidatus Sulfopaludibacter sp. SbA3
ATTCCGGCCGGCCTGGCCCCGGGCGCGCAACCCGCCGTGCTCAAGGTGGGTCCCGTGACGAGCCCAGCCACGGTTACGGTGGCGGTGCAGTAGAGGCCCTTGGCGGGGAGGAAACGACACGTGGGATTTCGTAAAAGGGGCAGATCCGAGCCAGGCACGAAGTCTCGCCAAGGCGGCGAGATTCGAGCTTCTCTTGAGAATCCCGTGCAGTTCGGAAGATGACAGGGTCGAAAAACAGGGGCCAGGGTCCAGGGTCCAGGGGCCGGGGTTGTGTGCGGCTCGCTTCGCTCGCCGTACCGGCGGCGAGACCGCCGGCGCTACCAACCGCCGGTTTTTCATGAAGTT
>OKRF01000044.1:355-7445 GCA_900290315.1 Candidatus Sulfopaludibacter sp. SbA3
CTTCGCTCGCCGTACCGGCGGCGAGACCGCCGGCGCTACCAACCGCCGGTTTTTCATGAAGTTCCGCGGGCGGAACGCCCATTCCAACAGAGGAAGATAGTCAATAAACTCCCGTGCTGGGTGCCTCAAACTACCTGACCCGCGCCGTCGCGATAAGCTAGTAGGGATGGTTTCCCGCCACGTACCCCGTCGGAGATCGACTCGGGCATGAGCCGTGGCCGCGCCGGGCGGCGGCAGAAGAGCCGCCAACAACTCTCCGATCCCGCGCCGGCAGAGCCCTTTGCTTTGAACCGCTGGCTGCAAGCGGCGACATTACTGCTCTCGGCAGCCTGCCTGCTTAGTCTGTTCTCCTCGGAAATCGCCGACACGGACTTCTGGTGGCACTTGAAAACAGGACAATACATCGTGGAACACCACTCCCTGCCGGTCCCGGATCCATTCGCATATACGACAATGTCCGCGCCTGCATATCGGGCAGAGGATCAAGTGCGGCGTTTCAATCTGACGCACGAGTGGTTGAGTCAGATTTCGATGTATGCGGTTCATACGCTGGCGGGCTTCCCTGGGATTGTGGTGGTCCGGGCTGTTTTGCTCACCAGCTTGTGCGGGCTGGCGGGCTTTCTGGCCGCCCGGTTGTCTGCCAATTTCTATGCGGGAATTGCAGCGGCGTTCGCCACTGCATCGGTCGCGGTAGCATTTGCAGCGGACCGTCCCGGGGTGGTCAGCTTCCTCGGCGTCGCCGTATTTGTGGTCCTGCTGGAACTGCGGCGCGGCTGGTGGGCGCTGCCTCTGCTGGCGTTGCTCTGGGCAAACTGCCATGGCGGGTTTTTCCTGGGGTGGGTGGTGCTACTAGCGTATTGCGCCGAGAGCTTATTGAAAAGGTTCCGCGCAACGGGGCTGCCGGACAGCCGCCGGCTCTGGCTGGTGACAGTTTGTGCGATTGCCGCTTCGGGATTGAATCCGAACGGGTTCGGAGTTTTATCCACGATGTTCGCTTACCGGCGGAGCACCATGACGGCGAACCTGATTGAATGGCAGCCGCCCAAGCTATGGGGATCGCCTTATGGCTTTGATATTCTGCTGTACGCGGCCGTGCTGGTGCTGGTTTTCTCGTGGAGAAGAGTGAGGCCGGCACACTGGATCCNNGATCGCCGCATATTTTCCGTTCAAGGTCCAAATCCTGAAATCCTCGGTATGGGCGGTCACGATTCTGGCGCTAGCCGGATTGGCGGCGGAGTCGGTGCAGGACCGGTTTTTCCAATTCGGCGTGGCGGCGTGGACCGTTCCCGCCGGGGCGGCGGAATTCCTGCTCGAACACCATGTGACCGGCCCCATGTTCAATACTTACGAACAAGGTGGATACCTGATTTGGAGATTGTGGCCGCGGGAGCGCGTGTTCATCGATGGCCGATCTCTCAGCGAAACCGTTTACCGCGACTACCATCAAATCCTGTTCAATGCCGGCTCCTATGCCGACCAGGTGGCGGGACCGCGCGAGGAACTGCTGAACCGTTACGGAGTCGAGGTGGTGGTGATGAACACTATGGATTATGTATCCGGCGTCCTGTATCCATTGGCGATCGCCCTTGCCAACCCAGTCAACAAGGAATGGGAACTGGTTTACGACGATTCGAAATCGGTGGTCTTCCTGCGCCACCCACCGCCTGGTATCGCCGTGCTTTCCAACAAACTGGGGCGCGTGCTGCGACACATGGACAGGGAGTGTACGGCGTATATTGAAAACTCTCCGGATACGCCTTTATGCGCCCGGACGCTGGCCCGTTACTGGATGAGCAACGAGGTGAAAGATGAAGCACGCCATATGCTAGTACTCTACCTTTCGCACGCGCGGGGGCGCGATGAGCCGGCCGAGCGCATGCTAAAGGAACTGGATGCCGGTCCGCCGTTCTCGAACAGGCGGTGAATCGCTCATACGTCCAACTATCGCTACTACTCCGTGGTGCGAAGTTCGGTATGATCGTTGGTAGTGACAATGAAAACAGCGATCTCCATGGATGACGGACTATTGCAGGAAGCGGACGAAACAGCCCGGCGGATGGGGCTGAGCCGAAGCCGTCTCTTTGCTCTGGCGGTGGGCGATTTTCTGCAACGGCAGCGGCGGGAAGAGATGTTGCTCCGGCTCAACGAGGTCTATGGCAAGGGTGTGGACCCAGCGGAGGCCGCCTTGGTCAAGGGCATTAAGGCCAAGGCTCGGCGCACCGTAAAGGGACCTTGGTGAGTGAGATCCGGCAGGGGCAAGTGTACTGGCTCGATTTTGGACCTGCTGCTGGTTCGGCGCCGGCACACCGGCACCCTTGCGTGGTGGTCCAAAACGATATTTTTAACCGGAGCGCGATTGGTACCAGTGTTGTGTGTCTGATCACCTCGAACCTGGGCAGGGTCAACGCACCGGGCAACGTACTTCTGAAGAGAGGTGAAGCCAACCTTCCGAAGGCCAGCGTGGTGAACGTGTCTCAGGTCCTCACGGTCGACAAGTCAGAGCTTGCGGAATGCACCGGCAAGCTGAGCGGCGCGTCTATCGGCGCCGTGCGTGACGGATTGCGGATGCTTTTCGACAGGCTGTGACGCCGATTGAAACTCAAAACCGCGTGACTTCCGTGAAGTTGAAGTTGGCGACTTTCATCGCCGGTGTCACCAGGTCGAAAGCCTCCTCGCCCGAGGCACGTACCGGGGCTGAGAGCGCTTCCACATTCGAGAGCATCTCGATCAGACTCTGATTGAAGCGGAAGTTGCGGAGCCCCGCGGTGACTCGGCCGCCTTCCACCAGAAACGTTCCATCGCGAGTCATGCCGGTAAAGATCTTCTCGTAAGGGTCCACTTCGCGGATGTACCAGAGCCGCGTTACCAGAATGCCGCGGCCGGTTCCGGCGATCATCTGTTCCACGGTCGCGTCGCCGCCCGCGATCACGATATTGGCCGGTGCTTCGCCATACTCGTTGGGCAGCGGATAGCCGTGCCCGGTAGCGGCTACACCAGCGTGCGCAGCGGCCTGCCGGCAATACGTGATGTCGCGGACCACGCCGTTTTCGACCAGCGTGAGGCCCTGGCGCGCGACGCCTTCGCCATCGAACGGCGCGCCGGCTTGCAGCGGATGCGCGACGTCATCCCGGATGGTGATGTTGGCGCCGAAGATCTTCTTGCCGATGCGATCGTTCAGAAAGCTGCGGCCGTCCCGGATGGCGGTGGCGCTGAAATCGCCGAACATCTGACCGGCCAGGTCGAGCACTGCCGCAGGCTCCAGGATTACCGTGTAGCGCCCGGGTTCGAGTTCGCGGGGCGCGGCGGATTGCGCGGCCTTGCGCGCGGCGGCATGCGCCAGCGCGAGGGGGTCCAGGTCGCCATGATAACAGGCGCTGCCTTTGGCCCATCCGGAACTGTCGCCGGCCATGGCGGTGATGGAAAAGCGCGCCATGCTTTCGGCGTACCAGGCCGAGACGCCCGCCGAATTGTGCAGGGCGAACGTGGACTCGCCCGTGGAGTAGATGCCCGCGGCGGTCTGGGCAGCATCTTCGACAACGCGAATTGCCTCCGCGACAACCAGGGCCCGCTCCTGCGGTGTGGCGCGCGCGGTGGCTTCGAAGTGACGGTGCACTGCGGGATACTCTTCCGGTGACGCCAGGGGCAGCAATTCGGAGTCGGGCTCGCACAGCCTCGTCAGCGCCACCGCCTGCTCCACCACCTCGCGGATGGAAGCCGAATCCAGGCGATTGGTGGAGGCGCGCGCGGTGCGGCCCTCGATCACCGGCCGCACGGAAAGCAGCGTGGTCTGCTCAGCGACATTCTGCGAGATGGCGTTATTGGCGAAGCGCGTCAGGGACTGGCCGCCGGAGGACACCATGGCTTCCACGTCAGTGACGCCGAGCGCCCGCGCGGACGCCAGCACCTGGCCGAAGATCGCCTCCGCCGCGGCCTTATCCGGCATAGGCGCTCCCCACCTTGATATTGTGGAATCGCGACGGGCTGGCCCCGTGGCCCGTACCCATCACCTGCTCGGGTTGCCCTTTGCCGCAATTCGGCACGCCCCAGAGCGTCCAGTGCTGCGGCCCGGCGATGGCGGCGCAGGCATTCCAGAACTCCGTGGAGATGCCGCTGTAGCTGGGGTTCTTCAACATGCGCACGCGTTTGCCGCGGCGAATTTCCCACGCGATCTCGCACCCGAACTGAAAGTTGTACCGCTTGTCGTCGATGGACCAGCTCTTGTTGGTCTCCATGTAGATGCCGTGCTCCACGTCGAAGACTTCGTCGAGCGTCTGCTCGCCCGGCAGCAGGCTCACGTTGGTCATGCGGATGAGCGGCAGCCGCGCCCACCCGTCGGCGCGCATGCAGCCGTTGGACCGCGACGCGCCCACCGCCGCGGCCGTCTCTCGCGACGTCATGTACCCGACGAATTGCCCCGCGCGGATGATCTCGTTACGCTGCGCCGGCACCCCCTCATCGTCGAAGGCGAAGGTGCCCAGGCCGGGGCCATGCTCGGCCCGCGCGTCGCAAACCACGTTGACGATCTCCGAACCGTAGCGCAGGTGGTGAAGCTGATCGAGCGTGAGGAAGCTCATGCCGGCATAGTTGGCCTCGCTGCCCAGCACGCGATCCAGCTCGATGGGATGGCCGATGGATTCGTGGATCTGCAGCCCCAGTTGCGAGCTGTCCAGAATCAGATCGAAACGGCCCTCGGGGCACTGATCCGCGGCATGCAGCGCCACCGCCTCTTCGGCAACTCGCGGCGCGTGCGCGAGCAGATCCAGCTCTTCCACCAGTTCGTAGCCCTTCAACTGGTATTGGCCGCCGAAAGAGTTGGGGTAGGAGCGCTTCTGAATCTCGCCATCTTTGTAGCAGAGCGCCGAAAAGCCAGCGCCGGAAAGATAGCGCGTCTGATCGATCAGGCTGCCCAGGGTAGAGGCGAACACCTGCCGCTTGCGCTCAAAGTGCATGCCGGCTTCCGCCAGGCTGATCGCGGGATTCTTGCGCAGTTCCGCATCCACGGCCAGCAGAACCGCCAGATTGCGGTCCACCGGAATGGTGAAGGGATCGATGCGGATGGGCGAAACCCAAGTGGCTTTATGCCGATCTTCGGGCGCGAGTTCGATGTCGCGCTTTTTGGCGGCAGTGCCAGAGCGGGCGATCTCCAACGCCAATGCGGCGGCGGCTTCCACTCCGGCGGCGGTGATGTCGTCGGTGGCGGCAAAGCCCCAACACCCGAATGCGAGCACGCGAATCCCCAACCCCATCGATTCGGAGCTGGAAACGTGTCCGGCCTTGCCGTTCTTGGTGCTGACGTCGCGGTCCCGCGTTTCGATCACGCGGACGTCGGCGTAGGTGACGCCGCGCCGCGCCACCAGGTCCAGCGCACGCAGGGCCAGTTGCTTCATCGCGGAGTGATCAGGCCGCCCAGCTTGTCCTGCTCGCCCGCGCCGTTCCGCGGGAACCGGGTGGAATAAGCTTCGGGATATTTGAGACCGCTGCCCGTGTTGTACAGCACGATCCGGTCGCTGCTCTTGAGTAGGCCCGAGGCCAGCAGTTTGCGCAGCGCCGCCACGCAAGCCGCGCCTTCGGGCGCCGCGTAGATGCCTTCGTCGGAAGCCAGTTGGATGCCCGCGTCCAGCATCTCGTCGTCGCTCACCGCTACCGCCGCGCCACCGCTCTCGCGCACGCCCTGGAGCACCAGGAAATCGCCCAGCGCTTTGGGAACGCGCAATCCGGCCGCCACCGTGTGGGCATTCTCGAAGAATTTGCTGCGCGGTTCATTTTCTTCGAAGGCCTTTACGATGGGCGCGCAGCCTTCGGCCTGCACGGCGATCATCTTAGGCCGCTTGCCGCCGATCCAGCCCAGCTTTTCCATCTCCGCGAAAGCCTTCCACATGCCGATGAGTCCCACGCCGCCGCCGGTGGGATAGAAGATGGCCTCGGGCAGTTCCCATCCCATTTGCTCGGCCACCTCGTAGCCCATGGTTTTCTTGCCTTCAATGCGGTAAGGCTCCTTGAGCGTGCTGACGTCGAACCAGCCCTCCTTGGGGCCGCGCTCGGCGACCATCTTGCCGCAATCGCTGATCAGGCCATCGACCAGCGTGACATTGGCGCCGTACGCTTTGCATTCCAGGTAATTCGCCTGGGGCACATCGCGCGGCATGAAAATGTAAGATTCGATGCCGGCAGCAGCGGCATAGGCCGCGAGGGCGCTGGCCGCATTGCCGGCGGAGGGGATCGCGACTTTCTTGATACCCAGTTCCACGCACATGGAGATGGCACAGGAAAGCCCGCGCGCCTTGAAGGATGCGGTGGGGTTCATGCCTTCGTCTTTGACCCACAGGGCTTCCGCGCCCACCCGGGCGCCCAGCCGTTTGGTGCGAATCAGGGGCGTCCACCCTTCGCCCAGAGACGTGATGGCGCTATCCGCGGGTGGCAGCACCGGAGAGTACCGCCACATGCTGGAGGTGCCGTTGGGCACCTCCCGTCTCAACCAACGATGCCGGATTTTATCCAGGTCGTACCGCACCAACAAGGGACCGCCGCAGCTACAGAGGTTGGCAATCTGCCCCGCCTCAAATCGCGTGCCACACAGACTGCACTCCAAATGCGTCGCTTTGCTCATGAAATACAAAGTCTAGCATCGCGCACGCGCGGGGAAGGTGGAGGAGGATGGGAGGGCGGGTAACGCCGGCGATCTTGTCGCCGGCCGGCCAGTGCAACCGGCGGCGAGACCGCCGGCGTTACCAAGTCTTCCGAGGCTCAGCGGGCGGAGTGATCGTCTGCCCCGCGGTCACATCTCCTCGCTGCTGTCGTAAATGTCCAATTTGAACTGCCAGCCCTCAAATGTCGTCAACATGCGGCCGAAATACTCCCAACTGATTTCCCGGCCATCGATCACCACGTATGGCTCCGAGCCTTCGGTGCCCGGCTCGCATCCGATCCGTCCCCGCACCTTGTGCTCCGCGATCTCCAGCCCCATGGGGCCACTCCGCAGATGGGTCATGGCCAAGCCGCGCCGCATCTTCTCGATGAGCCGCCCCAGCAGGGCCATGGGATCGACCATCTGTTCGCCGATCAATCCGAACTCGTAACCAGCGCGTTGGCG
>OKRF01000044.1:7455-9402 GCA_900290315.1 Candidatus Sulfopaludibacter sp. SbA3
CGTGAAACTTGTGGACCCTTCCGGTAACGTCGGCCAGGCTGATGGGCTCGAAGTCGATGTGCTCGAACCCGTCGACCCCCAGTTTTTCCGCCATTCTCGCATTCAGGCATCGATTGCAAAACAGTATGAACGCCTCGCCTTCGGGAGCGGAGTGAGTGATGTCGTACTCCGGCGTAACCTTGCCGCCTTCGGGAGCGGAGTGAGTGATGTCGTACTCCGGCGTAACCTTGCGGCAGGCGCAGCAGCGGACCGTGCGTTTCCGCGGGCGCTTCGCTCCATCCATGCTTCCGAGAATACCAGCAGGCGAGAGAGAGGGCGACACGACGTTGTATTCTTTGAGTGCGATGAAGAATCCTATTACGCCTTGTCTTGCGATGGCTGCCACGTTGTTCCTGAGCGGAACTGTCAAGATGTCTGCTCAATCCGCGCCCACGAACGCGGATGTGCAGGCGCTGGCCGCGGAAGTCAGAGAGCTGAAGAGCCGCCTCGCCGCGGTCGAAGCCAGGCTTGCCGCATATCAGGCCGCCCCGGCCGTGCCGGTCGCCCCGAACGTGCCGGCCGTCGCGCCGCCACTCCCGCCCGCTGTCGAACCTCCGCCACCGTCCACGGACACTCCGCTCGGCCCGCGCATCTCTGCCGCGGAGCAACNNGCCATTCGCTTTCGGCGACTTCACCTGGATGAACGGCCAGAGCCGCCAAAAGTCGCAGCCTCTTTCCAACTCCTTTGCAACAGTCAACCTCTATCTGGATACCTACTATGGCTATTCCTTCAATCAGCCCCGCGATGACACCATCATTGGCAGCGGCGCGGTCGGCCGCAACACCGAGTGGCAGATCAACAACGCCACCATCGGCATCGACACGAACTACAAAAACATGATCGGGAAGATCACCCTCCAGGCAGGGAACCAACTCGCCGTGACCCAGGACCTGGACGGTACCGTGAATCGCGGCCGAAACCTTAGCGTGGCGNNCGGCGTGAACGTCGAAGCGGGCTACTTCTACTCCTACATCGGCCTGGAGAGCTACCTTCTCGGCGAGAACTGGAACTACAATCGCTCCTTCCTGTCCGATATGACGCCCTTCTATTTCTCCGGCGCCCGCATCCAGATCTTCCCAACGGATAAGATCAAGATCGAACCGTGGTTCATGAACGGGTATCAGACATACGGGAAGTGGAGCAAGAACAACTCGGTGGGGCTGTCCAACTACTGGCGCCCGAACGAATCGCTCGGCTTTGTGGCCAACTTCTACTATGGCACTGACACCAAAGACGATCCCCACCGCAAGCGATTCCACCACGACGATAGCGTTCTGGTTCGCTATTACAATCACCCGCAATCGGCCGGCATTTCGAAGATGGCGCTCAGTCTCAACACCCACTTCGGAAACCAGTGGGACGGTGTGAACCCGTTCCCGGGACGCAAAGAGTACGTGCTCGGGTCATCGTTTGCGAACCGGATCTGGTTCAGCCGCGACCATCTGGCCTGGTCGTTCCGCGCGGAGGGAGTGACGAACCCAGGCCGATACCTGGCTTACCAGCCGACGCCTGAAGGATTCCCGCCGGGACCGGACAATTACAGCCTGAAGCTGTGGGATCTGACTTCGACTTCCACATTCGACATACTGCCCACCGATTCTCTGGCCTTCCGTTTCGAGTTTATCAGTCGCCATTCTAACACCCCGTACTTCGCGGGCCGGGGCGGCGTGACGTCACCGGACGGCTGGCAGGGGACGGAGGGCCCGTTCGTGCCGGACATCGCGAAGCATGAGAATCGGCTCACTTTCGCCATCAACTGGCGGATGTAGTTTCCCCGGGGCCGAAGGTAACGATCTGGAGCGGCCGAGGCCCGCCCAGCGCAGGCCGCAATCGTCAAGCCCTGATGCCAGGGTACAAGCCTGTTTGCGGCCGGTGTTTTGTCAAACAGCTAGCTGTCGGCAAGAGTG
>OKRF01000044.1:9409-16423 GCA_900290315.1 Candidatus Sulfopaludibacter sp. SbA3
AAGCCTGTTTGCGGCCGGTGTTTTGTCAAACAGCTAGCTGTCGGCAAGAGTGGTCAGATGACCATATCGCCTGTTACCATGAGAAACCTGAAGGGGCGAGTCAGGCAAAATCGAAAAGCCGTCGTGTTCCAAGCGTTTGCGTGCGCTCGCTCCATCCATATTTCCGAGNNAGCTATTCGATCACCGGGACGAGATTGCATTCGATGATGCGCTGATCCGAAGTGACCAGCCGGAGCCGGTGAACGCGTGCCGTGGCGGCGATCGCACGGTCGGCGGGATCTCGCAGGACACCGAGAGAGGCGACCTCCAGCGCCACCTCATAAGTCAGCGGAAGAATGCGTAAGGACGGGTTGGAATTCAAATCCCGGAAGAACTCATCCAGAGAGACTTTTAGCGCGGGCTTCACTCCGCTCGCGAGGACGGCGATTTCCAGCAGGCTGATTGCGCTGAGCGCCAGGGGTTCGCCCCGCCGTTCGGCCGATTCAAGGGCTCGCAGTTGTGCCCGGGAGAGCTTTCTGGCTTCGAATAACCATCGGATGAGGACGTGGGTATCCAGCAATAAGCGCGGCAGCAGGAGGAACTCCTATTCCGGCCTGGCAACTTCCCACAAGATGGATGTGTCCAGGTTCACGATATCTCCCACAATGCGGCCCTTCCGCGCCCAACTGTTACGAAGTGATTTCCGGATGTTATGCTTTGGCGGGCCGAGGACCGCTACGGGGCGGCCGCGCCGGGTGATGGTGATCGGCTCCCCAAGCTGTTCAATCTCGCTAAGGCAAGCAAGGCATTTCGCCTTGAACTCAGACGCACTCAGGACTCGCTCCTTCATGTTTCTCATGGTAACAGGCGATATGGTCATCTGACCACTCTCGGGCGGGAACTTNNAGGCCCACTCGATAGATATCGCTCCCGAGCCGAGCGCCGCTACACTCACCCGGCGGAGCCGCTGCCGCGGAAGCCGCAGCAATTGGGAACCGAGCTTCGATCGGTGGCACTACGCGCTGGGCGGCGCCCATAAGTTCGAGGCCGGGAGCGCCAGGTGCTCCGAAAAGCGAGCGGGCCCAGTTCCGCGAAAAGGAACTCGCGGAGTTGCATCGCTGGAACATTGTGCTGGAGCGGGTGGCATTGCACCGCGGGAATTTGGGACAAGCGGCCGATTATCTGCTGGCCGCCGGACGGTGCCAAGCAGTGGACGGAGCAGATAAAGGCCGGCAAAGTGCCCGGTCGGAGCAAATCTAGTCTATTAGTCCTATTACCACCCCATTACTTTTGGGGAAAACTAGGTCTATCAGGGATCCCTGAGGGCGTGTTCCAATCAGGTCATGAACGGCGTTGATGCGCTCCTCTTTGCGTTGCTGGCCCTGGCCGACATCGCCCTCATCGTTCATCTGAGACGCCGCCGCAACCGGCAGATGCGGCAGGCGCGGATGCAGCACAGCCTGTCGTTGGCTATACGGCGGGAGAACCAGGATTCACAGGGCTCCCGCTCAACTGCTCCAACTCCCCTTCCAGTAAAGCTACATGCTCTTCCTCTTCGGCGGCGAGTTCTGCACAAAGATCCCGCTCCAGGCCAATTGGTAAGTCAGTAGCAAGTTTGCGGAAGTGATCTCGGGTGCGCCGCTCCATCTCGAGCGCCGCCCGGTATAAGTCCTCGATTCCCGAATCGGCTGTGACGTGAATGCCACGAAACAGCCAATTGGAAAGCAAAGTCGATTCATCGCTGCTGAGTTCCACCACTTTCCGCTCCAGGTGGGCGTGGTACTTTTCTTCCAGCTCGTGCAGGTGATCCAGCTCGGCTTCGTACAGACGCTCCAGCACCGCCCGCTGATCCGGATTTTTCGCCTTGTCGCGGGCCAGTTTGTAGAAATGGAAAGAGTTGAGCTCAAACTGAACGGCATCGCGGATGGCCTGAAAGCGCATGGAATCGCCCAGTTCCCGCCCCGGGATCACTTCCAGATCCCCCCCGCACAGGAAGCACTTCCCGTACGGAATGGCGAGCCCGGTGGTGAGCTTGAAGCAACTGCGGCAACGCCACGAATAACGGACCTGCGCGCAGCAGATCTCGTCTTCGTCCAGAACCCTGTGACACTTCGGACAAGAGGATGGCATATTACACACTTCCTGCCGGCGCCAGTTCTTTCGGGGCGTCCGGCGTTAGAACTCCCATGTACTGCAACATTCCGTTGGCGGCCCGCTTTCCGGCACCCATCGCCAGGATGACGGTGGCCGCTCCGGTGACGATGTCGCCGCCGGCAAACACTCCCGGTATGGACGTCATGCCGGTGCTTTCGTCGATCACGATGTAGCCCCACTTGTTGTTCTGCAGCCCTGGAGTGGTCTGGGCGATGATGGGGTTGGCGGTGGTGCCCAGGGCGTAAATCACGGTATCGACGTCCAGCAGGAATTCGGACCCCGCTACCGGCACGGGACGGCGGCGGCCGGAAGCATCCGGCTCGCCCAGTTCCATCTTCTGGCACCGCATCCCCGTGACCCAGCCCGAGGAATCGCCCACAATCTCCACTGGGGCGGTGAGCCACAGGAACTGGATGCCCTCTTCGATGGCGTGTTCCAGTTCTTCGACGCGGGCCGGCGATTCCCGCCGCGAGCGGCGATAGACGCAGGTCACCGATTCGGCGCCCATGCGCAGCGACACCCGGCAGGCATCCATGGCGGTATTGCCGGCGCCCACCACGGCCACGCGCTTGCCCATCCCCACAGGCGTATCGTAGATGGGTTGCCGATAGCCTCGCATCAGGTTGACGCGGGTGAGGAATTCGTTGGCCGAGAAGACTCCGTTGAACGCCTCGCCGGGAATCTCCGCGAACTTGGGAGAGCCGGCTCCGGTGCCCACGAAAGCCGCGGTGTATCCCATTTCGGAGAGCAGTTGCGGGATGGTGAAGAGCTTGCCAATGATGGTGTCGAGCCGGATCTCCACCCCCATCTTCTTCAGGTTGTCGATTTCGGCGTCGATGATCATGTCCGGCAGGCGGAACTCGGGGATGCCGTACTTCAACACCCCTCCCGCCACGTGCAGGGCTTCGAAGATTGTGACCTTCACGCCGTGACGCGCCAGTTCTCCGGCGCAGGCGAGGCCCGAGGGTCCGGAGCCGATAATCGCGGCCCGCTTCGGCTCGGCCAGTTCCACTTGCGTGGTCTCTTCCCAACCGCGGCCCTGGGCGCAATCGGCCACGAAACGCTCCAGCCGGCCGATGGCCACCGGTTTGAACTTGGCCCCCACCACGCAGGTGGCTTCGCACTGCGATTCCTGCGGGCAGACGCGTCCACACACCGCCGGTAGTGCGTTCGTGCTCTTCAGAATCTGGTAGGAGCGCTTGATGTCCTTTTCCTGTATGGCGGCGATGAAAGCAGGGATGTCGATTCCCACGGGGCAACCCGGAATGCAGCGCGGCTTCTTGCACCGCAGGCACCGCTCGGCTTCGTGCAGGGCGCCTTCCAGGTCGAGCCCCAGCGCCACTTCCTTAAAGTTGTGGGCGCGCTCTTCCGGCGGCTGGTGCGGCATAGGAGCACGTTCCGGCGGGATAGTCTTGATGTTCTTGGGCAATCGCGGGCCCGGTACGGTAGTCACCGGCACCGGCAATTCACAGGTGGACATGGGAGCGCCGTTGGAATCGGGCGCCATTTGCAGGCTGGCCAGCTTGGCAGATTCGGAGCGGAATCGCTCCATGGCGGCCTTCTCCTCCCTTTCGAAGCGCTTCTGGCGCAGTGAGAGCTCGTCGAAATTCACCAGGTGGCCGTCGAAATCCGCGCCATCCACGCACGCGAACTTCATTTTGCCGCCTACTGTTACGCGGCACGATCCGCACATGCCGGTGCCATCCACCATGATGGAGTTCAGGCTGACCACCGTGGACACGCCGAACGGGCGGGTGGTTTCCGAGCAGGCCTTCATCATCGGGATGGGACCGATCGCGACCACCTCGCGAACGTCCGCTTCACGCCCCAGAACATCCGCCAGGGCGTGGGTGACGAAGCCTTTGCGGCCGTAGCTGCCATCGTCGGTGGCGACGATCAACTCGTCGCAGTATTGCCGGAATTGCTCCTCCCAGAAGATCAGGTCGCGCGTGCGGAAGCCGATGATGGAAATGGTGCGATTTCCACGCATCTTGTACTCGCGAAGTTGCGGGTAGATGGGCGCCACACCGAGTCCGCCGCCAACCAGGACGACGGTGCCATCCAGTCTTTGAATGTGGCTGGGAAGACCCAGGGGGCCGATGAAATCCAGGATGGTGTCGCCCTGGCGCAGCGTCATCATCTCATGTGTGGTTTTTCCCACCGCCTGGATCACGACTGTGACTGTGCCACGATCTACGTTGAAATCTGCAACAGTCAGGGGAATGCGCTCCCCGTGCTCGTCAATACGAGCCATTACAAAGTGTCCCGGGCGTGCCGCACGCGCCACATCCGGCGCTTGCACGTCCCAGAGAAAGGTCTGAGGACCGAATTGCTCCCTACGGGTGATGAGAAACACTACACCCCTCCTGGAAAACCCATAGTACCAGATTTTAGGAGCAACGGGTCTTTATGTGGTCAAATCCTTCGACGGAACCACCGGAACGATCTCGAACTCGACCAGGTCGGTCCAAGCCGCCACCCACTGCTGGAGGGTGCGGAGATCGTCGGTCTCCATGAGTTGGAAGCAGCGGTCGAAGTTCGGCTCGACCCAGCTATCGATGTATTTCAGTCCGTCCGGAATCCCACGTCCGCTCTCGCGAACGCGCTGGTAGATGGGCTTCGGGTCCCGATTCCGGAAGTGCTCAATCACCATGAAAAGCATCGACTCATGCTACACCGAATCCAGCCGGGGCGGTCGCACAGATTTGTGCGATATTAAGGTGATGAAGGGAAGTGAGTTTCTGCGGAAGTTGCGGCGTTTGGCCCGCCACCGCGGCATTCGCTTTCGCTACGATCCAAGCCTTGGCAAGGGCAGCCATGGGCGTGTTTGGCTTGCAGGCGCCTCCACGATTCTGAAAGACCCGAAGAAGGAGCTGGGCCCGGGCCTTCTTCGGGCGATGTGCCATGATCTGCAGATTGAACCGCGTGACCTATAAGAGGAGGGTCGATGTTTACTTTCGCTTACCCGGCAGTTTTCAGTCGAGATGAAGACGGCCGAATTCTGGCCGCTTTTCCTGATTTTCCCACTGCCCACACGGACGCCGCCGAGCCTAACGAAGCGATGGAGGAGGCTATCGATTGTCTAGGCAGTGTCATTGCATTTACGATGCGGGACAAGGCCAACGTGCCCAGGCCCTCCCGCCTGAAGCGCGGCCAGAAGCTGGTACCCGTCCCGTTGTGGATCGTGGCCAAACTCGCCCTCTACTGGGCGATCCGGGAACTTGGAATCAGCCAGTCGGAACTGGCTCGACGTCTCAAGGTGCGAGAGACGGTTGTCCGCCGCATGTTGGACCCAAACCACGATACCAGGCAGGAGAAGATTCAAGCGGCACTCGAAGTCCTCGGGAAACGAGTGGTCATGGCTTACGATGATGCCGCTTGAACATCGCTAACCGCACCTACGGCAGCCGGAACGCCACCACCGAATCGCCCATCTTGCTGCCGAAGTCTTTGGCTTTGCCGTGGCCGCCGGCGCAGATCACGACGTATTGCTTGCCTTCCCATTCGTACGTCATGGGGGTGGATTGCGGACTGGCAGGCAGTTCGCTTTTCCAAATCTCCTCGCCGGTAGCTAGGTACTTATTCAGTGATTCCTTAAGGTAGGGACGGCATGAGCGTCAGCCCCTTGAAATTGAGGGTTTCCACGCCGGCTTCGGTTTGACGGCATTCTTGCAAATCTTCATGGGCGCTTGACTTCATCTACTTCTGACACTATTATTAGTGTCATATGAAATCGCCCCGCGAACCCGACCTGGAACTGCGCGGCAGACTCATCCGCAGCCTCGGTTCTCTCCGCGAAATGTTGCCCGGCTCTTTTGTCGAACGCAAACGCGCCTGTGGCCGCCCCAACTGCCATTGCGCTGACGGAAAGCGCCTTCACTCGCAATTCCAGATCTCTGTGCTGATCGACGGAAAGCCGAAGGCTCTCAACATTCCCGCCGGCTTGGCCGAAAAGGTTCGCCAGAAAATCGAGATGCGCCGACGCTTTGATGCCGCCGCCACCACCATCTGCAGCGTCAACCTGAAGCGGTTAATCAAAGAAAAGGAAGAGCGCCAGGTTTGACCCGGCACCGGTTCGAGGCTTATCTCGACAAGGTGTTTGGCTTTTCTGATTTGATGACTGCCCTGCCCGAGGGGAGAGAATTTCCTCAGCACGCCTGGAAAAAGGTGTTTGACGCCGTTTTCCTGGGCGCCGCCATGCAGATTCCCAGTTTGCTTCAGATCGAGGCCGAGTGTTGCGAGGGAGCGCTGGCCAAACGCATCGGGCCAATCAGCGACGACACGATCGGCTACGCGCTGCAAAGACAATCTCCCGAACCGGTGTTCGCGCTCAGTTGCGAAATCGCCCGCCGCCTGAAACGCAACGGGGTTCTANNGGTATCGAAATCTGCAGTTCGTTCGTCCGGTGTTGCGACGCCTGCATAGAGCGGAAAATTGAGCACAAAGTGAACGGCGAGACGCGAACCGATATTCAGTACTATCACCGGATCGTCGTGGTCGCCGTGGTGAGCACGCCTTTCCCCATCCCCTTGGGTCTTCGCTTCCAGAAGAACGGCGAAGGGGAGGTCGGCTGTGCGCTGGCTCTGCTCCAAGATCTCGACCATCAATTAGGCCGGCGATTCCTGGATGTTCTAGTGGGCGACGCTTTGTATATGCAGGCGCCCTTCGTTAAGGAAGTCGAACGTTTGGGTCTAGTCTGGGCATTTACCTTGAAAGAGAACCAGCCCGATTTGTTGCGCGAGGCCGAACGCTTTACGCAAGAATCTCCTACGGGCGTTCATACCGAGCCGGGCCGGGAGATTCGATATTGGCACTTGCCGGAGGTCGATTGGCCCGTGGCCGACCGCCTGGTGCGAGTCGTTAAAACGGTTCGCATCGAGC
>OKRF01000224.1 GCA_900290315.1 Candidatus Sulfopaludibacter sp. SbA3
CGAGCAACTCGCGCTGGAGCGGCAGGTGGCGGTGAATCGCGATCCGCTGGAGCGCATTCGCCTGCGGCTGGCGTTGATGCGGCTGCAGGAAGCGCGGTCGCTTCTTCCGGCCGCGCGCGGCACGATCGAAGCACTCTATCGCGAAAATCCCGCGATTCTGGGCGTGGTGCGCGCCACCACGGATTTCTACTGGCGCCACCAACTGGCGGACCAGGCCATCGCCACCCTGACCGCTGCCGCAGCCGCGTCCAACGCGGAATACCGCGGCGAGTTCAGTTATGAAGCGGCCCGCAAGGCCACCGAGGCGGGCAAGTTTGCCCAGGCGCGGCAACTGCTGGAGCCGCTGCTCGCGGCGCAACCCTTCAACAGCCAGTACCTGGCCGCCATGGCCGACACCTACGCGCGGGCGGGCGACGACCGCGGCCTGCGCGATTTCTATCGCGCCGCCATCGATTCCATGAAGCAGGCGCCGTTGAGCGCCGTTGAGCGCAACGAGCGTGTCGCCGGTCTGCGGCGCGGCCTCATTCCGGCGCTGGATCGCCTGGGCCAGCATTGGGACGCGATGGACCAGTACATTCAGTTGGTCAATCGCTATCCCGAGGACCAGGCTTTGATCCGCGAGGCTGCCAGATTTGCCGCGCACAACAACCTGGCGCCGCGGCTGGTCGCCTACTACACCAAGGCCTGCAGCGATTCTCCCAAGGACTATCGCTGGCCTATGGTGCTGGGACGCCTCCACACGCATCTCGAAAATTTCGATGCCGCCATCGCCGCCTATACCGCGGCCACCGTGGTGCGGCCCGACCGCATCGATCTCTACCTGAATCGCGCCTCGTTGGAGGAGCGCCTGCTACGCTTTGCCCAAGCCGAGCGGACGTATGGCACCGTATGGGAACTCAGCTACCGGAACCCTACGTGGCTGGAGAAGATCGCCGAACTTCAGGCGCGCCAAAGCAAGTCGGCTGATGCGGTCGCCACTCTGCGCGAGGCGTATCTGGCCGGCCGGCCCGAACGCGCCGACACGCTGCTCCAGATGGCGGGACTGTTGGAAAGTTGGGGGCTCATCCAGCAGGCCGGCGACTTCGCCGCGCGCGCTGCCCAGTTGGGGCTGGAACACGAGAACACCACCGTCTATGCGCGCGTGCTCACCCGCCTGCGCCGCCACGAAGAAGTGCTCTCGCGTTTGCATGACGACGAGTCCGCCCTCCAAGCGATGGCGCAGGCCGTCAACGAATATTACACACCCGAAGAGAAAGCCGCCTTCGAGACCGCCCTGGAAAAACAGGCCGGGCCCAATCCGGACCTGCGCTGGAATGCCGTGGCGCACACCGCGGAAATCTACGATCTGGAAGCGCGCTGGATGGCCGCGCAGTTCTCCCACAGTCCCTACATCAACAACCAGTTGTTCGAACTACAGTCGCGCCGTATGCGCTTCGAGGAAGTGGGCCGGCAACTGGAGGCGATGGCGCGCCAACAAACCCGCGGGGCCGATGAAAGCAACATGGCGCTCTCACAAGCCGCCAATGCCTACGCCATGATCGGCGATGCCGAAGGGCTCAACCGCGTGTTCGCCCTCATGCCTGAAGCGCAGAGGCCCTACGCACAGCAATACTGGCGCACCATCGCCCGGGACGACCCCTGGAAACTGCTGCCCTTTGCCGGGCACCGCAACGACGCTGTCGATCTGGCCATCGAAAGCGGAGATGTCAAGCTGGCGCTCTCCGCCGTGGCCGAGCGCGGCAGGAGTCTGCCGCCGGTGTGGACAAAGGCATACACCGCGCTCACCAGCCTTTACTATTGGAGCAGCGCTCCCGATGCCGGAGGCGTGTTCCAGAACATGCTGGGTACCGCGACCATCGGCGAACGGCTGGGCAAGCGCGTGGATCGCAACCAGCAGCTTGCCGGCTCGGTCTGGTTCTACTACGGCTCGCGCTTCGGCGAGTACCTGGCGCTGAAGGGACAGCCGCAGGCGGAGGATTATCTTCCCGCCGCGCTGGAGGCGGACCCCGCGAACGGCGCGGCCTATTCCGATCTGGCCGATTGGTACGGGGAGCGCGGCGATACACGTCGCGCCTTCATCGAGTATGAGCACGCGCTCGAACTGGACCCAAGCCGCGGCGCTCCGCACGACCGTATGGCGCTGCTGCTGTGGGACCTGGGGCGGCACGACGAGGCCATTGCGCAATGGAAGAGCGCCCTTGCCGCCTTCGAGGCACAGCAGGGACGTCCCAATCTGCAGGAGGATTTCTGGGTGAATGCGCCGGCCGCGCTCGAACACGTTGGCGAGCGGAAACTGGTGGCGGAGTTGGGTGCTTCCGTCGATTCCCTGCTGCGCGCTTACGTGGCGCGGCACGGCGGGTATCGCTCCCAGGCGCTCATCGCCAATGCCGCCAAGTATCGCCTGATCGATTTTTCGCGGCAGCCCATGGCGGTTCTGGAACAGTTGTCGAACGAGAAATCGCTGGAACGCCCGGACCGCATCGCGATTCTCCGCAGGATGATCTACCTCGCTCCGAACAACCAGTGGCAACTGCGATGGTGGAAGGCCCAATTGGCAGGCCTGCTGCTGGATTCGGGCGACTTGGCCGGGGCACAGGCGGAATTGGCGGAGTTGAAGGCCGACGCGANNCGATTCTCGACCGCTTCCCCTCGCAAGAATTGGAGAACGCCGCTCGGAATTTTGAATCCCGGCGCGAGGAGGCAGTCGCCGACCGCATTCTGGAATTCGTCTACTCCCGTGAGTTGGACCAGGGCGATTTCTCCGCCAGCAATTTTCTGGGGCTGGCGCAGATTCGCCTGAAGCATGGCGATACCGCCGAGGCTCTCCAACTGCTGCGCCGCATGCAGCTTGTGGCCGACCCGCCGTTCGACAGCCTGATGCCGGCAGCGGCCCTGCTACGGCGGTTTGAGCACCCCTCGGACGCGGCCGAATTTCTGAAGGCACGCGTTGCCGCGGTGCCTTGGGACGCCAATGCCCGCGCGCAGTTGAGACAGGGCCTCTCGGCTCTGGCCACCGACTCCAATGCGCCCTACCGTGTACGCTTGGAAGCTGCCAAAACAGGCGCCGGCGGAGGCGCCGGAGAACTGGCCCTGCTCGCGCGCGGCCACATCACCGCCGCGGAAGCGAACCATCCCTACTATTACGAGGCGCGACTGGCCGCTGCGTTGGCGACCCCCGACGCGCGGACGCGAGTGCGCCTGCTGATGGATGCCGTCGCCATCCGGCCGGACGAGCACGCGCCCATGCTGCCGCTGTTCCGCGCGGCCTACGAGGCGGGACAGTTTGAAGTGGCGCACCAGGCTATCTGGCACGGAGCCGCCTCGACTGATATTGCAGTAGCTCGCCAGATGGCCTCGGTCCGTGAGCGGTTCGACGAGGAGTTGGGGGGAGAGGCAGAGTTGCGCGAGGCCAAAAAGGGACAGTCCGCCGCCATGCAGCAGCAGTTGGACCGCGAGATCGCAGATCTGGACCAGCGCGCCAAACGCCGCGCGCAGAACGCCGTGCGCCGTCCCGAAGTGACGGCCGGACTGGAGCAGGGCCGCGTAGTGCGGCCGAGGATTGAGAAATGAAACGCAACCTGTTTGTCGCCTGCCTGGCAGCGGCCGCCGGCGCCGCCGTGGTCTTTTACGCCGCGCCCTTCCAGGGCACGCCGCAGCCGGTGACGGGCCTGATTCCGCCTGGTGCCCTGCTCTGCCTGGAAGCCAAAGATTTTCACGCCGAACTCTCCGCGTGGAATGCATCGCAAGAGAAACGCCGATGGCTAGCCAGCACCCGTTATCAGGGCTTCTCGCGCTCCAACCTGTATTTGAAACTGGAGCAGGCGTGGAACGAGTTCAGTACCGCCGCCGGCTTCCTGCCGGATTGGGCCATGGCCGATTCCATCGCCGGACGCGAATCCGCGCTGGCGCTGTACGATATCGGCAACCTCCAGTTTCTCTACGTGACTCGTCTGCCCAATGGCCGCGCAATGCAGTCGGCGCTGTGGGAATCGCGCACCAAATATGAAACCCGCCGCGCGGGCGGGTTCGACTTCTTCGTGCGGACATCCGGCGGACGCACGGTCGCCTTCGCTGTGGCGGGCGATTGCCTCATCCTGGCCACGCGCGAGGAGTATGTCGCCGGCGCGCTCCGCCTTCTCTTGGGTGAGCATTTACCCACCGTGATGGACGATGGCTGGTACAAGCAGTCCGTCGCCGCCGCGGGCGCGCCCGGGGATATCCGGCTCGTCATGAACCTGGAGGAACTGGTGAAGACTCCGCAGTTCCGTTCCTACTGGATCCAGCGCAACGCCTCCGAGATCCGGCTCTATTCCGCGGGCATCGCCGATATCCGCGCCGGCGGCGAGTTCCGCGAGGAGCGTGTGCTCCTCAAGAAGACGGAAACGCCCGCCGGCGCGGCCGGAGTGGAGCGGATGGTGCGGCTCGTGCCGGAGGACGCGGCCTTCTACCGGGCCTGGCCGCCCGCGGCTGGCGAGGACATCGCGGGCCTCATCGAGCGCAAGATCTTCGCGCCCACCATCGCCGCGCCGGTCAATCGCGACGATGCGCCCGACGTGGAGATCAACGCACCAGCCGCCGGCGGCGAAGCCGACCTGGAAACGCGCATCGATGAGCCGCCCCTCGCGGCGCACGCCGACCTTTCGCTGCAACCGCTCCGCGACTCGTTGCATGCGGCGACCCTCACCGCGGTGCTGCAGATTCAATCCGGCGAGCCGCTGCCCGATGGCGTCTTCGTCGAAACGCCTTCCGTGATCGTATTGGAAGCGACCACTCCGTGGACTGCCCCTGTGTTTCAAACCGGACTGCCCTATGTGCGGGTGGCCGTTGCAGGCAATCTGCTCGTCATCGCCAACTCCGATCCACTGCTCCGCCAGGTGATGGATCGAGTGAATCAGCGCGCCGTCGTCTCCGACGCCACCTCGATCACGGCATTTCGTCACGCCGCAGCGCAGCCCGACTACAGGAAAATCATGATCGCGCTCGATCGAACGGGCTTCTTCACTGGGGACGTGGCCAGCCTCAGCGACGTCTTCCGCGAGGTTCGTGTAGTGGAACTGCGCACCCGCGATTTGGGTAACGTGGTCCGCGAAACGGTAGAGTTCAGGTAACGCCGGCGATCTTGTCGCCGGTCCGGAGGTGATGGAATACCGGCGGCAAGACCGCCAGCGCTTACTTCACTCCCAGATAATTTCCGTAGCCCACAATCACAGTCGATGCCACCAGGGTCGCCAGGCTGAGGAATAGGAATGCCCAAGTCCGCTGGCTGGCCCCGCGCCATTCGTGCAGCCCGATGCCCCACAGGCTGCTGAAGATGATGATGCTGGCCATGTGCAGCGTCCAACTGGAGAATTTGTATTTCCCCATTTGGGTCTCGCCCATGGTGTAAAAGAAGAACTGGAAGTACCACGTGGTGCCGGCCAGCGCGCTGAAGAAATAGTTCCGCAGCAGGGGCACGCTGGGGTCTTTCTTCAATTCCGGATCTCGCGACGTGGGGCTGGCATATTGATAGCCGGTGCGATTGCGGATGTTCAGAATCACACACCAAATACAGTTCGTGGTGAAGCCGCCCAGCAGCACCACCACCAGCACGGGAAGCCCTTGCCACAACGTGCTGGTGCCGTGCTGCAGCGTCAACGCTTTGATGGGGTCGCCGGCGCGAAGCCCGTAGGAGAAGCAGGCGCTCATCACGCCCGAGAAGGTGGCCACCAGCACGCCCTTCTTCAGGTTGAACTCCTTGATCACAGATAGCTTCTGCTCGGAGCTCATCTCTTTCTCTTTGGACATGCCCGCCTTGCCGGCGAAGGCGATGCCACCCAGGCACACCGCAACCCCGAGCAGGATCACCTGTCCGGAACCCGTGCCCACCACATTGCTCATGAAAACGCCATCGAAGATGGGGGGCATCAGGGTGCCGAATGCGGCGCAGTAGCCCAGCACCATCGCCATCCCCAGCGACATCCCCAGGTAGCGCATGGTCAGGCCGAACGTCAGGCCCCCCAGGCCCCATAGCAGACCCCAGAAGTAGCACCAGAAGATGGTTCGGCCGGGCGTGGCGCTGAGCACGGCGGTCAGGTCGTTGGTCATATACAGACCCAGCACCCACGGGACAATGATCCAACTGAAGAAGCCGCCCACCAGCCAGTAGGTTTCCCACGACCACCGCTTCACCGCGCGGAACGGAACGTAGAAACTGCCGGAGGCCAGGCCGCCCAACCAGTGAAATACCACGCCAAGAGCAGGATTCGGTGTCATGTGTTCCTATGCTAAAGCAAACGTGTATTGTAGTGCCTCGCCGCGGGTTCGCTGCAAGAGTTTCCGCAACGCCCCGGATCTTTTGTATGGCAGAACGATCGCCGCACCCCGGAGATACCCAAAATTCGCAGCAAAAACGCCCTTTAACGGGCATTTGAGCCCCTCGGACCGGCAACCGCGGTCACCCAGTTGTGTTTTGGATGCCAAAACTGCTACAACAGTGTTCGCTCACCATTGTTTGAGGAGGGTCCACGTGAAGACTTCCAACCATGGGCGGTACATGGTCAAATCCCTGGTCCATGCTTCGCGCATTCTCGAGGCATTCCAGACCGCGGGCGACGTTTTGCGACTGCGCGATGTGGTCACCAGAACCGGCTTCAACAAGGGGATGTGCTTCCGCCTGCTCTACACCTTGCACCAGTGCGGTTTCCTGGACAAGGTGGGCGAAAATCACTACCGGCTGGCGTCGGAAGTGCGGCGCCGCCGCTTGTACCGCATCGGATATGCCGCTCAGGGGCAGGATACGTCATTCGACCGCGAAGTCCGCCTCAGCCTGACACGCGCCGCCGAGCGCGAGCACGTGGAACTGATCACGGTGGACAATCGGTATCAGCCCAAAATCGCCCTGCGCAGCGCCGATTATCTGATCCGCGAGCAGGTGGACCTGGTGATCGAATTCCAGACCGACGAAATGATCGCGCCGGCCATCGCCTCCAAATACATGGAGGCCAACATTCCCTTCATCGCCATCGATATTCCCCACCCCGGCGCTACCTATTTCGGCGCCAACAATTACCAGGCGGGATTGATGGCCGGCCACTACCTGGGCCGCTGGGCCAAGAAGCATTGGGCCGGAGAAGTGGACGAAATCCTGCTAGTAGAACTCCTCCGCGCCGGGTCGCTGCCCAAGGCGCGCATGCGCGGCGTGCTCACCGGCGTCACGGAGATGATCCGCATTTCCGAACGCTGCCGCACCGTCTCCATCGATGGCGACGGCCAGTTTCAACAGACGCTGGAGCGCGTGCGGAAGATCCTGCGCGAATCGAAATCCAAGCGGGTCCTGGTGGGCGCTGCCAACGATTCCAGCGCCCTGGGGGCGATGCGGGCCTTCCAGGAGGCGGGCCGCGCCAATGAGTGCGTGGTGGTGGGGCAGAACGGCGAACCGGAAGCCCGCGCCGAACTGCGCACGGCGCAGACGCGACTGATTGGCTCGGTGGCTTACTTCCCGGAGAAATACGGCGACGGCCTACTGCGGCTGGCTCTGGACATTCTGGCTCGCCGCGTGGTGCCGCCCGCAGTGTTCACGAATCATCAGTTGATCACTCCGGAAAACGTGGATCACTTCTACCCGAACGATAGTCTGTTGACCATTCCGGCGTGAAAGCGCTGTTCTTGGGGCGGCCGCCGCGATTGCGATCTATATCCAATTGGATATAATTAGGTATGCGGCCGGTGTGCTTTCTCGGCGATTCACTTCAGTGCTAGCGAGGCTTTCCTGAGCACGCCTGGCATGACCCGGATTATCAACTCGATAAGGTCCAGCGCGGCGGCCAACCGGATGACTTCAAGCCAATGCCTGCCATTGGCAGGGGTGTCGAAGAGATTCGCGTTTTGGACTCCAGTGGTGTCTACCGTGTGATTTACTTCGCCCGGCGTGCGAACGCTGTGTACGTTTTGCATGCTTTTCACAAGAAGACGCCACGGACGTCGAAGAGGGATCTGGAAATCGCGAAAAGACGATATGGGCAACTGTTGGGAGGCAGTATAATGAGCAAACCCGAGAAATACGCGAGTGTCTGGGACGCGCTCGCGGACACCCCCGGGCAGGCTGCGAATCTGAGAGCACGGGCCGAGCTGATGCAGAAGATCGCGGCGCGCCTCAAACGACGCGACTGGACGCAGGAAGAGGCTGCGAGACGCTGCAGCGTAACGCAGCCACGAATCAACGATCTGCTGCGTGGCCGGGTCTCCCGCTTCTCGCTCGACGCGTTGGTCAACATCGCGGCGGCGCTGGGTTGCCGCGTGCGCGTGGATCTCGATGCGGCCTGAGCCGTTCTGAAGCCCCGGAACTCTGCCGCCAGCCTACTCCAGGTAGAACACTTCCTTCATCATGGCGAACCGCTCGCCAGGCTGGATCCCTGGAACGGGCTCGAACAATCGACTCATGAACACCTGCCAGCGCTGATTCACCGGATCGCGATCCAGTTCATCCCATGCCTGGTCGAAGTCCTCCACCCGCAGGCACAGAATCAACTCCTGCCCACGCCGGAAAATCGAGTAGTCAGAGATGCCAACCTCCTTCAATTTGGCCAGTAGTTCGGGCCACACTCGCTGGTGCTCGCGCTCGTATTCTTCGATGGCGTCAGCTTTGATCTGTAGCTTAAAGGCGTAACGAGGCATGTCCTTAAGCGTAACTGGAAACCGCGGCGGCATTCCTTACGCTGCGTTCCGCGGTGATCTTTTCCAGGTATCCGCTTTGGCGGAAGGCGTCCATCGGATCGGCCGGTAGCCCCTTGGAATGGGACCACTCGCGAATCACCGGCCGCACATCCGTAGAGAACGCGTCCTTCAGGCAGGTCTCGGCGTCCACCAGAGCGCAACTGGTTTGATAGCCCGCCAGCTTTTCGTGGTCCACCAGCGCCGCCTTGGCGTAGAGCTCCATCGCCGTCGTCACCGTCTGGATCATGGCCTCGATCTTGCCCTTCAAGTTGTGGCTCTGGTCGATCATATAGGCGATGTCCGCGCGCTTCCCTGTCTCCCATTCGAAGTGCAGAATCTCGTGGAAAATGCGGAACACCTGGTACGGATCGATTGACCCCATGGTCAAATCGTCATCGGCATACCGGCGGTCGTTGAAATGGAAGCCGCCCAGCATGTCCAGATCCAGCAACCACGCCACAATCTGTTCGATATTCTGCGCCTGGTAGTGGTGGCCCGTATCCACCAGCACTTTCGCGCGCGGGCCGGCATCGCGGGCGAACTGCAGCGCCATGCCCCAGTCGGCGATATCGGTGTGGTAGAACGCCGGCTCGAAGGGCTTGTACTCCACCAGCATGCGCTGATCGCCGGAGAGCTTCCCGTGGGTGGTGCGCAGGCCATCCACGAACCACTTGCGGCGATGACGGATATTCTGCGTGCCGGGATAATTGGACCCATCGGCGAACCACAGCGAAAGGTCGCGGCTTCCCAGCCGCTCGGCGATTTCCACGCTATCCAGAAGGTGAGTGAGCGCCGCCGCGCGGATTGCCGCATCGGGATTGCCCAGCGACCCGTACTTGTAGATCTGATCCTGAAACACGTTCGGGTTGATGGCCCCGGCGCGCAACCCATGCGTGGCGGCAAGCGCGTGCACCTGGGGCGCGTCGTCCGCGCCATGGGGCAGGTCCCACAGAACGTGCAGCGCCACGGTGGGGCACACGCCCGTCACGGCATGCACCTGGCCTGCGTCGCTGAACTTCTCCTCCACCGTGCTGGCAGCCGCCGGCTGCGTAAACTTGCCAAAACGCGTTCCCGTATTGGCGAATCCCCAAGAGGGCAATTCAATCTGGAATCGGTCCAGTGCCTGTATAACAGTATCGGTTCGTTTTTCGTCCACTTGATTATGCCGTCCCCGCTATTCTCGATGTTCCCCGCACTCGACGCCAAGGGTCAAACAATTATCCGCCGGTTACGCTGGTTTTGTAATGTAGAACTCACGCACCCCGTGCGGAGAAACGGAAGTTACACGTTCGGGGGCGTTTATCTCAATTTCCAGCCCATTGCTTGCCGCTGTGCCGCTCTTCGGCTCAGGCTGGATGTTGCACAATGACAAACAGGAGCAAGCATCGAGCGCTCCCACAGGCGCCGCGCCGAGCCAGTCCGGATGCGCCGGAAACCCATGAAATCAAGCCATCTTTCCCTGTCCATCAGGACCGTTGCTCGTTTATTCATCAAAAACACCAGCCCCTTGCCCGATTCCCCTATCGCCCGGCCCCTTCGAGCGCATAGCATGGTACCGATGCGTGCTCGATTTCTGTGCTTTCTCTGCCTTTCCCTGCTGGCGGCCGCCTGTTGGCTGACGGCGGCTTCCCCGGCGACTGTCGCGGAACTCCGGCAGTCCTTCCTGCATCCTCCCGACGATGCCCGGATCATGGTCCGCTACTGGTGGTTTGGCCCGGCCGTGGTCAAGACGGAACTGGAGCGCGAGATGCGCAAGATGAAGGAAGGCGGCATCGGCGGTTTCGAAGTCCAGCCCACTTACCCGATGCAACTCGAGGGTAATTTCAAATATCTCTCGCCGGAGTTTCTTGACGACCTGACTTTCGCCGGCGCCAAGGCCAAAGAACTGGGACTGCGTATGGACCTGACCTTGGGTAGCGGATGGCCCTTCGGCGGCCCACACATCCCCATCGAGGAAGCGGCCGGGCGGTTGATCGTCAGCATCGGGCCACCGAGACTCGCGGAAGGCGACAAGTTGATCGCCGCCTTCCAGGTCTCCGGCAATGGACGCCAGTTTTCGTTGGACGATGCCCACCAGGTTGCCGACCCGAGCACGGCGCAAGGCACTATTCTCAATTTCGTGGCCGGCCACACGCGGCAGACCGTGAAGCGCCCGGCGTTCGGCGCTGAGGGCTTCGTGCTGGATCATTACGACCCCGGCGCCATTGCCACCCATTTGAAAGACGTCGGCGAGCCCATGCTGAAGGCGCTTGCCAAAACTCCCCCGGCCGCCATTTTCAGCGACAGCCTGGAAGTGTATAGCTCCGATTGGACCCGTAATTTCCTGCAGGAATTCCGCAAGCGGCGCGGCTACGACCTGCTGCCGTATCTACCCGCACTGGCGAATGGCGCTTCCGGCGATAAGGTAATGTCCATTCGACACGATTGGGGCAAGACTCTCTCCGAACTGGCCGACGACAACTATCTCAAGCCCCTCACCCAGTGGGCGCACGAACATCACACGCTGTTCCGATCGCAGAGTTACGGCATCCCGCCGGTGACTCTCTCCAGCTACCAGTATGTGGACCTGCCGGAAGGCGAGGGCACACAGTGGCGGCATTTCTCCGCCACCCGCTGGGCTGCGTCGGCGAGCCACCTGCTGGGCAAGCCCGTCACTTCGTCCGAGACCTGGACGTGGCTGCACTCGCCGGTTTTCCGCGCCACTCCGCTCGATATGAAGGCCGAGGCCGACATCCACTTTCTGCAGGGTATCAACCAACTCGTAGCCCACGGCTATCCCTATTCGCCGCCGGAAGCGGGCGAACCCGGCTGGCGCTTCTACGCTGCCGCCGTCTTCAACGATCACAATCCCTGGTGGCTGGTCATGCCGGACGTCACCCGGTACCTGCAGCGCGTGAGTTTCCTGCTGCGTCAGGGCCAACCCGCGAACGATGTGGCACTCTACCTGCCCACCGACGACGCCTTCGCCGGCTTCACCCTGGGCAGGGATTCCGTCAACCAGGCCATGGATGGCTTGATCGGGAACACCGTGATCCCGCAGATCCTGGACGCTGGCTACAACTTCGATTTCATCGACGATGGTTTCATCGCCAAGGACGGCGTGCCCTATAAGGTCCTCATCCTGCCCAACGTGGAGCGCATCCCGCTGGCTAGCCTGCAGCGCATTCTGGATTACGCCAAAAAGGGCGGCGCCGTGATCGCCACGCGGCGGGCACCCTCGCTCGCGCCGGGCCTGATGGACGCCGCCGATACGCCGAAGATCAAGGAACTGGCCGCCGGTCTGCGGCTCCTCACCGACGAGACGAAACTCGGCGACACTATGCACGAAGCACTGGCGGCAGATGTCGCCACGGCCCCCGAAGTCGGCTTCGTCCACCGCAAATTGCCCTTCGCCGAAGTCTACTTTCTGGCCAACACCAGCAATCATCCCGTGCATCATGACGCCACGTTCCGTATTCAGGAGATGCAAGGCGCCTGGTGGGATCCGTTCACCGGAAAGGTCTCCAAAGCCGGCGGCGCGAAGCTGGACCTGGATCTCGCGCCGTACGAATCGCGCGTGCTGGTCTTCTTCAAGCAGGCCGTAACCGATCCACCGCTGCCGACGGGACCCGAAACCACCGCACTGGACCTGAGCGGCGGTTGGAAAGTGACCTTCCCGGGTGCCGCGCCCGTCGAGATGCCGAAGCTGGTCTCCTGGACCGAAGAGCCCGACCGCAAGTATTACTCCGGCCAGGCGACCTACGAAAAATCCGTGACGGTCGACCGCGCCCTGGCCGGCCGCACGGTCTTCCTGAACTTCGGCGAGGGCACGCCGGTGAGCACCGAAGGGCGCCGCAGCGGTTCCGGCATGCGAGCCATGATGGATGGTCCGGTGCGCGAAGCCGCCGTGGTGTGGGTGAACGGCCAGCGTGCCGGCTCGGTGTGGTGCGCGCCGTTTGAAGTGAATGTCTCCGGCCTGCTGCACGCAGGCGAAAACTCCATCCGCGTGGTAGTGGCTAACCTGGCGCTCAATAACATGGCCAAGGGTCCATTGCCCGATTACAAAGACCTCACCGCCAAATATGGCGAACGGTTCCAGGCGCAGGATATGAATATGGTGGTGCCGCAGCCTTCCGGATTGCTCGATGGCGTCCGGCTGGTGACGCGATGAGTACCACTCCCTTACGGTCGTGGCTCCGAACGGAGCCGCGCGCGTCAGCAAGCGGTTTGCGCTGACCATGCCCAGCGCCGCTCTCGCTCCGGTGGGCCTCTTGTTGGCCGCTTCCATGTCCGTCACCAACGTGTTGACCGACGTGGCCCGCAAACACGCCCTCGACAAGCGCGACCTCATCCCCGCCACCCTCTGGATCCGCATCGCCGTTACCCTGGTCTTCGCTGCGGCGCTCGTGTGGCAGATCGCCTTCGGCTTTCGACCCGTCGTCAGAGATGGCGGCGCTCTGTTCGGCATCCAGGCGCTGCACCTCGCCCCAATCCCCACGTTCCTCATCTACCTCACACTCGATGTGGGNNCCGAGCGCTGCAAATCTCTCCGCTCTCCATGTCGGTGCCGTTTCTGGCGTTCACGCCGGTGTTCCTGATTCCATCGGGATTCGTAATGCTGGGCGAATTGCCGCCGCCATTGAAACTGCTGGGGGTGGTGCTCATCGTTACCGGATCCCTGGCCATGCACCGGCGCTTGTTCGCCATCGGGTGGCTGGCTCCAGTGAAGGCCGTCATCCAGGAAAAGGGCAGCCGCTACATGCTCATGGTGTCGTTCATCTTTTCCATCACCAATCCGCTGGATAAGAAACTGGTAGTCATGAGTGACGTGTACACCGAAGCGCATTCTTACGGCTTGGGCCTGTGCATCGCATTTTTCGTCTGGGGCAAGCTGCAACGGGCCGATTTCCGGGCCGCCGCCCGCAACAACGTGAAATGGATCTCACTGGCCGGCCTCCTGGATGCCGTCTCGCTGCTGTTCCAACTCTTGTCGTACGCCTATATCGCGGTCGTGATCACAGTCAGCATCAAGCGCGCCGGCATCATTCTATCGGTGCTGGCCGGCTGGCTGTTCTTCCGCGAAAAGGAAATCACGGACAAGGTGATTGCCGCGTCGGTGATGTTCTGCGGGGTGCTGATTCTCTATGTGCCGCTGACTGCCGCGGAGGCTTTCGGACTCACTGGGCTGACTCTGGCGGGCATGGCGCTGGCCCTCTTTCTGACGCGTCACCAGGGGGTGGAGCATGCTCGATAAGGTCAACGTCGCTTTCGTGGGATGCGGCGGCATGGCCGCGCACTACCTTCCGGTGTATCGCGACCTTGACTGGGTGCGCGTAGTCTGCTGCGTGGATGTGGACCCCGGCGCCGCCGCACTGCCACAGCCTCGCCGCCACGGACTTCAGCGCTGCCCTGGCCCCTGAAGTGGACGCCGTAGTGATCAGCACTCCCAACTCGCAGCATCGGTCGCAGGCTGTGGCTGCCATCGACGCCGGCAAGCACGTGCTGCTGCAGAAGCCCGTGGCAGCGAACCTGGCCGATGCCGAAGCCATCGCGGCGGCCGCGCAGCGTTCCAGCCGCACCGTGGGTCTCTACATGAGCTATTTCGACCAGCCGCTGATCCACGACCTGCGGGATATGGTGGCGCGGGGCCGCCTGGGCGATGTGGTCCACTGCTACGCCCGGCTCATGCATACCGGCGGCATGATGTGGTCGCGGGAGGCGCTGCAAGGCCTCCGCACATGGCGCGGGTCGCTACAGGAAACCGGCGGCGGATGTTTCATCCAGTTGGCCGTGCACTACATCCACATCTTTCAATGGATCACCGGCGCGCGTGTGGTGAAGGCCACCGGATTCACCCGCAATCTGCACTGTCCCGGGCTGGAGGGTGAAGACCTGGCGGTGGCGGTTCTGCAACTGGACTCCGGCGCCATGATCACGCTCGATACCGCATGGTGCGCCAATGGCGAAGAGCTTTCCGTGCACGGCACGCTGGGACGCTTCAACTATCGCGACAATCGTTGGCTGAGCGTCGCTTCCAGCGCGGGAGCGTTCCACGGGCGCGTGGTGGAATACTCGGGCGGGTTGATGCCGGCCTTCGGCGGGCCGCAGGGGGAAGAGCAGCAAATGGAGATTTCGCCGCCGGGTTTTGGCGACATCACCAACCCACTGAACCAGCACCGTGTTTTTCTGGAGGCCGTGCGCGAGGGGCGTCCGGCGCCCGTATCTATCCAGTCGGGAATGGAGGACATGCGCATCGTATTCGCACTATACGAGGCAGCCAGTAGGACAGACGATCGTTTTATATAGTCGTCTGTCTTCTTGAACGAAGAGGGAGGGGAAACCAAAGTGAAGATCACACGGAGAAGTGCAATCGGCATCCTGGCGTCTACCACTGCATATGAACAATCGGCCGCCGCGCAAACAGCCAGCGGCGTCGCGGTCAACTGGCTAGGTGGCCCGCCCGCACTGGAGACCGGAGTCAGTTTCGGAGTGCCGTGGCCGCGCGGCACCGTCCGCAAAGAGCAAGCCTTCAGCCTCACTGCCTCCGACGGCAAAGCCCTACCGCTGCAGAGTTGGCCCCTGGCGTATTGGCCCGATGGCTCCCTGAAGTTCACCGGCTTCGCGACCGTGGCCGGGCCCACGATAGCATCCGCTCGCCTCGCGCCGGGCACTCCCGCGGCTCCCGCGCAGGCCCTCAAGGTAACTCAGACCGCCGCGGTAATCGAAATCGATACCGGTGCGATGCAATGCCGCGTGGCGCGCCAGGGCGCCGCTGGATTCCATTGCGATCGGTGGAGCGGCAGTGGCAGGCGCCGCCCAACTCGCTTGCCACCTGGACGACCGCAGCGAGTTCACCGGAAGCATCCGCAGCGCAACGGTAGAGCAGAGCGGACCGGTGCGCGCGGTGGTGAAAGTGGAAGGAGTCCACAAGGCCGACGCGGGCACGCGCGAGTGGCTGCCCTTTACCGTTCGCCTCTATTTTTATGCGGGCTCCGCGGAGATCCGCCTGGTCCACAGCTTCGTCTTCGATGGCGACGAGCAAAAGGACTTCATACGCGCCCTCGGGCTGGTCTTCGCCGTGCCGCTGCGCGAGCAGGTACACAATCGCCACGTGCGTTTTTCGGGCGAAGGCGATGGCCTCTGGGCCGAACCCGTCCAGCCTGCCACCGGCCGCCGTCCTCTGCCGGGAGGCCAGGCGCTGTATGCCAATCAACTGGCCGGCAAGCGCATTCCGAACAAAGAGACCTTCAACCAGGGCGGCCAGAAACTGCTCACCGATTGGGCGGTGTGGGACTCCTACAAGCTGGTGCAATTCACCGCCGACGGGTTCACCATTCAGAAGCGCACCAATCCGCAGAGTTGTTGGCTGGATTCCGCCGCGGGACGGCGCTCCTCGGGCCTGGTCTTTGCGGGCGACGTTTCCGGAGGCCTGGCCATCGGTGTGAAGAACTTCTGGCAATCCTTTCCTTCTTCACTGGAAGTACACGGCATGACTACGGATCGCGCGCAGATACACGTCTGCCTGTGGTCGCCCGACGCGCCGGCGATGGATCTGCGCCACTATGACACCAAGGCACACGACCTGGATTCAAGCTACGAAGACGTGCAGCCCGGCTTCAGCACCGCGCACGGCGTTGCTCGCACCAGTGAGATGACGCTGTTTGCCTGCGCCGCCGTGCCCACCCGGGAAGAGTCCGCGCACCAGGCGCACCTGGCCCAGGAACCGCCGCTGCTCACCGCGCCTCCGCAGCACTTCTATGCGGCCAAGGTGTTCGGCATCTGGGGACTGCCCGACCGCTCCGTGCCGGCCAAAGCCGCCATCGAAGACAAGCTGGATGCCGCCGTGGCGCATTACCAGCGCGAAGTCGAACAGCGCCATTGGTACGGATTCTGGAACTTCGGCGACGTGATGCACCAGCATGATGGCGCGCGCCACATGTGGCGCTACGACATCGGCGGCTTCGCCTGGGACAATACCGAGTTGGGCACGGATGTGTGGCTGTGGTACAGCTTCCTGCGCACCGGACGGGCCGACATCTTCCGCATGGCGGAGGCCATGACGCGCCACACCAGCGAAGTGGACCGGTATCACCTGGGCCGTTTCGCCGGCCTGGGCTCGCGCCACAATGTGCGCCATTGGGGCGATGGCGCCAAGGAGGCGCGCATCAGCCAGGCCGCATACCGCCGCTTCTACTACTATCTGACCACGGACGAACGGACCGGCGACCTGATGCGCGAAGTGGTCGATGTGGATTTCAAAGTCACC
Organism: Candidatus Sulfopaludibacter sp. SbA3; assembly: GCA_900290315.1. GTDB lineage: Bacteria > Acidobacteriota > Terriglobia > Bryobacterales > Bryobacteraceae > Sulfopaludibacter. The sequence continues at coordinate 16,937 of OKRF01000224.1, forward strand.
GAGATCGACCCCATGCGCGAAGCGTCGCCGCTCACCAAGCCCAATCCCTATCCCGGCCGCGCGCGCGGTGGCCCCGACTGGCTGGCCTTCGCCGGCAACTGGATGACCGAGTGGGAGCGCACCGGCGATACCAAGTATCGCGACAAGATCATCGCCGGTGTGGAGTCCATCATGAAGATGCCATACGGATTCCTCAGCGGTCCCAATCAGCTCTACGGCTACGATCCGGCCACCGGCAAGCTGTACCCCATGGTGGAAGATGGCTTCGGCACTTACAACCTGGCAACAATCATGGGCGGCGGCGAAGTGGTGTTCGAACTGAACGATCTGCTGGATCATGCCGGCTGGAACAAAGTGTGGAATCAATACTGCCGGCTGCACACCGCGCCGAAGAGCGTGGTGGCGGCCGACAGCACCACCGGAACGGAGGGCGAAGATGGCCGCTACGCGCGCCCCGGACGCCTTTCCGCGTATCTGTATCGGCAGACCAAGAACCCCGCCTTCGCGGCGAAAGCGTGGTCCGGCGTGCGCATTCCTAATCTCACCACGCGGAGTGTGAAGGGGCCAGACGTGCTGAGTCCCATCGACGAAGTCCCGGCGCTTTCGACCAACAGCGTGTCGCAAGGCTGCCTGGAAGCTATTGAAGTTCTGGAAATGTGCGGCGATCGCATGGGGTAGGCAGCCTGTATTCCCCTTGCGTGCGCCCTTAATTTCGATCACGTGTCGTTGGCACAACGGAGCCGAATTGGTCCAGTCCTGTGTCAATCTATTGCAATAGANNGTCTCAACGACCCCAGGAGACTACGCCAGCCGATCCACCGCTTGAATGAGCGCGCGAATGTACCCGTAGCAGTAAGCGAAGGACTGCAGACCGCTCGGGTCGCCTGGTGCTTGCGGGACGTGGTCCGGCATCAGCAAATAGGGATAGCCCACCTCTTTGTAGACCTGGATGGCCTTGACGAAGTCGACGTCGCCCTCATCCGGGTAGACTTCCATGAAGTCGTTGCGGTGGCCGCGGATGTTGCGGAAGTGCACGTTGAAGATTTTCTGGCGCGTGCCGAAATAGCGGATCACGTCGAAGATCTCCTTGCCGGGGTCCTGCAACATCTCCGATACCGTGCCCTGGCAGAAATTCAAACCGTGATACGGACTCTCCCGGATGGTGATGAATTTCTTCAGCCCGTCCACCGTGCCGAGCACGCGGTCCACGCCCTGATAGCCTTCGGGCGGCACGCCGGGATCGTGCGGATGGCAGGCCATCCGGATCTTGAATTCGTTGGCCACCGGTATGACGCGATCCAGAAAATAGGTGATGCGCTCCCAGAACTGATCGGCATTGACCCGGCCGGCTTTGGTCAGCGGATTTTCCGGCTTCGCTTGGGCCAGGCGCCACTGGCTGTAGGTAGCGTCTCCGCGTCCCGGCGTGCGGCCGGTGCGCACAACGCCCAGAATGCTCATGTTGTATTTGATGGAGGGGATGCCCGTGGCCGCGCAGTTACGAATCATGTTTTGCACCGACTCAATGTCGCGGTCGCGTTCCGGACTCTGCGCCAGCATGATGGCGGGATGCTTCTCCCGGTCGATGTGGCTGCTGGTGAGGAAGGGAAGCACCACGCTCTCCACCGTGATGCCGTTCTTCTCCGCCAGGCCGAGCATGGTTTTGAGTTCTTCGAGCGTGGCGTACAGGCGCCCATCGGCCACCACCGGATAGCCGCAGATGTCTTTCACGCCGTAGCGCGCGAAATACTTCAAGTGCGTGTCATTGGTGGGAGCGCTCTGGCATCCCAGCCTCATCCTGGCGGGCGGACCAGCCGCTGCCTGGGACGAAGTGGCAGTACTGAGTGCGCCGGCGGCGGCGCCGCTAGAAAGAAATTGCCTGCGATTCATGTCAGCTTCCACGGTGCGCGGTAAGGCCGCGCCAGCATTTGATTCGCTTCACTATCCCCGATCACCTGTTCCTTCACCGCGTCCCATTTCAACGACCGCCCCAAGCGAGTCGAAATATTTCCCAGGTGGCACATGGTGGCGCTGCGATGCCCCTCCTCGATATCGGCGGCGGGCTTCTGGCGGCTCTTCAGGCAGTCCAGAAAATTGCGCGCATGCTGCACGTTTAGGTCCGCGCCCTTCACCTGTAGGGCCTCCATCAGCGGCTGCTTTTCCTTAGTGCCGGCCACCGTCTTCATCTCCGGGAACACCTGGAAACCGCTGCGCAGTAGAGTGAGCATGCCCTTGGTGCCGTAGATATCGAGCGTGAATGGCTTGCCCTCCGCCACTTCGCTGGCCGTCCAGTTCACCACCACTTTGCCGAACTGATAAGTCACCTGCTGCAGATCGGGAGTTTCGCCGCCATCGGTCAGCGCATAGCGTCCGCCGAAGCCTGCGACCTCGCTGGGTGCGTCCATGCCCACAATCCAGCGCGCGATGTCCAGGTGATGCGCTCCCCAGTTGGTCATCTGGCCGCCGGAATAATCCCAGAACCAGCGGAAATTGTAGATGCACCGGAACGGGTCGAACGCCCTCTTGGGCGCGGGTCCCAGCCACATGTCGTAATCGAACTCGGGGCTGATGCCGCCGGCCATCTCGTTGGGCTTGAGCCCGGGGAAGATATTGCGCTGCATGCCGGCGGTAATGTGATGCACTTCGCCGATGCCGCCATCCTGAATCAGTTTGACGGCCTGGGCGTAGTGCGCGCCGGAGCGCTGCTGGCTGCCGGTCTGCACCACGCGATTGTNNAGAAAGCGGCTTCTCACAATAGATATCCTTACCGGCTTCGCAAGCGGCGATGGTGATGAGCGCGTGCCAGTGATCCGGCGTGGCCACAATGACGGCGTCGATATCCTTCTGGTCCAGGAGCTGGCGAAAATCCTTGAGGCCTTTGGCGCGCCCCTCGGTAAGCGCGATTCCCTTCTCCCGGAACGGCCCGTAGACGTCGCACACCGCGACGGGCTCCACTTCGGGCTGCTTGAGAAACGTGGTCCAGTCTTCGCGTCCGCGGCCGCCGCTGCCGATCAGGCCGAAGCGAATCCTGTCGTTGGCGCCCTGCACGCGCG
>OKRF01000182.1:0-6941 GCA_900290315.1 Candidatus Sulfopaludibacter sp. SbA3
GCAAGAGCAGAAACAGAGCCGCCGATCCGGCCAGCGCCACCAGCGACGTGGACAGCGCCAGGCCGGCATGTCCCAACCGCGTTCCCTTCACCAGCGCCAACGCCGCCGCCAGATTGATGGCGATCGACCCCAGGCTTACCCACATGGGCATGCGCGCGTCGTTCAGGGCGTAAAATGCGGGCGCCAGCACTTTGGTGGCGGAGTATCCCGCCAGACCGGCGCTGTAGCATGCCAGCGCCAGCGCCGTCTGATGCGTATCGGCGATGGTGAAGCGGCCCCCCTGGTACACCGCGCCAATCATGCTTTCGCCCATCACCGCCAGGCCCACCGAAGAGGGAATAGTCAACAGCAGTACCATGCCCAGCGACCGTGCCAGGGTGTCCCGAAACTCTTCCATGCGCTCGAGCGCCGCGCTGCGCGAAATGGCCGGCAGCGTGGCCGACGCGATGGCTACTGCAAAGAGCCCCAACGGCAGTTGCATGAAGCGGAATGCGTAGCCCAACCAACTTACCGGCCCATTCATCACGTGTCCCGCACTGTCCGTCAGGCTGGAGGCGAAAATCGTATTCACCGTCACATTGACCTGCGTGGCGGCGTTGCCCACCAGCGCCGGCAGCATCAGGAGTGAGATTTCACGCAGGCCGGGGTGGCGGAAGTCCAGGCGTGGGCGGAAGGCAAAGCCCAACCGGTAGAGCGAGGGCGCCTGCCACAACAGTTGCAGAACCCCGCCGGCCAAAACGCCGCAACCCATCGACACAATCAGCCCCTGCTCATACCACCGCCCCACGGTGAAGCCCAATGCCAGACCGGCCAGCACCGATCCAACATTGAAGAACGTAGAGGCAAGCGCCGGCACCCCGAAACGGCCGCAAGCGTTCAGTACGCCCATGGCCTGCGCCGCGAGTGCCACCAGCAGGAGAAACGGAAAGATGATGCGGGTGAGCAGAATGGTCAGCCCGGTCTTGCCCGGCACCCGGGCGAAACCGGGAGCCAGCAGCGCCACCAGTTGCGGGCTGAAGACGATCCCCAGCACGCAGAGGCCACCTACCACGAGAATCAGCGCCGTAGCGACTACGTTTGAGAGTTCCGCAGCTTCGCGCTTCCCTTTAGTGGAAAGGTATCGCGTAAAGATGGGGACGAAAGCCGAAGAGAGCGCCCCTTCGGCAAACAGGTTTCGCGTCAGGTTGGGGATGCGGACGCCCAACAGAAATGCATCGTAGGCTGCGCTTGCTCCGAACAGGCGCGCCATCACCATCTCGCGCACCACGCCTGTGAGGCGGCTCGCTGCCACCGCCAGGGACACCACTCCGGCGGAGCGAAAGAACCCGTGCTTGTCCTGCGCCGCTTCGCTCAAACTATTCGGCGCGGCGGAGTTCCACCTGCCGGTAGACTTCCCGCGCCTGCTCCAGCGATGCGAAATTCATTCCCGGCAGCCGTGCCGACGCCGTTCCGGCCGCAACGCCCCATCGCAGAGCCTCGGCGGGATTGGCCTTGCGGGTCATGGACCAGGTGTACGCCGCCGCCAGCGCGTCCCCCGCGCCAATGGGGCAAACCGCATCGACCCGGGGAGGAATCGCTTCCATCAATCCATCCGCAAACGCGCCGATGGCGCCCCGGCTGCCCAGCGACAGCACTACCGATTCCGGCCCCATTCGCCGGATCAACTCTGCCACCTCCAGTCCATGCGTGCGCGTCAAGAGCGTCCGCCCCAACAGCCGCTCCGCCTCCTGCTGATTGGGCGTCACCACAGTGGGCTTGGCTTCGATTCCTTCGCGCAGCACCTGGCCGTCGGCATGCAAAAGCGTCTTTACGTTCCTGTGCCGGGCCATGGTGATGAGCTTGGCGTACAGCGAGGAGGGAACGCCGGGCGGCACGCTCCCACTGACCATCAACCACGTGGCATGGTCCAGGCGCTCCTTCACCGCCCGCTCCACGCGCGCCACTTCCGCCTTGGCCAGTACCGGACCGGCCTCGTTCAGGTTCACGGTCAGACCGTGCTTATCGGTGACGGTCAGGTTGGTGCGAATCGAGTGCTGAATCGGAACCACGGAAATCAGGAAGCCGCAATCTCTTAGCAGCGATTCCAGCCGCTTGCCCGAATCGCCGCCCGAAGGAAACACGGCCGTAGTGTCCGCGCCGAAAGAGTGCAGCACGCAGGACGCATTGATCCCGCGGCCACCCGCCGATTCGCGGCTCGAATTGATGTATGCGCGATCTTCGAAAGCCAGGCGATCGACGCTGATGATCCGGTCGATCGCCGGATTGATCGTGAGTGTGACTATCAACTCACTATTCTACGAAGTATCGGCCGGCCTTGCGGCCGGCTGGACAAAGTGAAGCATGTCCTACCTGGTGTCCACACGGACCAGGGCGTCGCGATAGTCGATGGTGACAATCGATCGGCGGAGGGCCGGGTAGCCAAGAATCCCCGCAACTTCGAATTGATGGTGCCTGACAAAGTCCGAGAGATCGACTACGACAGCCGGGTCAGCGGACAGGACGCGCGAACCGAAGCGGAAATGCACGCCGGGCGGCAGCAGGAAACCATCGGTGTCACCCGTGCCGCCACGGAGGGAAATGGTAGCAGACAGGATCCGGTAGTTCTTCCAGGCGCGGGCCGCGGCGAGAGAAACCGCATTGTACGCTGCGCCGGTGTCCAGGAGTAGATAGCCCGCTTGCGATTCGTTCAGGACGGCCTGGAGAAAGAGCAGGCTGTGGTCGCTGCGGGCGGGCGAGAAGCCATCATCCGGCGTTGGCGGATTGTACGGATAGGGCTCGAGGTCCAAAGTCTTTCCCGGCACATCGAAGTGCACCAGAAAGCCGGCGAACAGCGACATGGGGATCACGCCGTCAACGCCCTCCAGCACTTTGGCGTCAACGGCCAGCATGTCACAGTCGCGAAGCAGCAGGTCACCGATCTCTACCGTACCGGGCGCCACTCGTCTGGCAGCCTTCGCCGCTGCGCCAAGGCCGACCAGTTCGAGTGTGTCGCCGGACGAACGGCCCGATAAAGCGGCGGCACGCTTGTCCAAAACGATGTACTGGGCCCCGCTGTCGAGGAGAAGGCGAAGGGCCGGCCCGCCGTCTATGTGAACTTTCAGGAATAAGCCCATCGCCGGAGCTTGGGGAGTGAGGAGGGGATTGAGTTTGAGGGAATAGTGGCGGCAGGGGCTCACCAGTTTAGGAACGCCGGCGGAAGCGGAGCAGGGGTTGGGCGGAGGATTCGCGGCGGCGAAAGCCACGCCTGCGAAAATGCCGACTCCGAAAGCCAGGGTCCCGATTGCCATATTGTTACAATTTCAAGGCAGTCTTGTTACAAATCTATAACAGAACCCCGCCAGTTACAAGTGTTTTCCGGATTCGCTGTGCAGAAGGGCTGAGCAGGGACAAGTGTTAAGGCCCGACGCCAAATCGGAATTGTCATCAACCTGAAACTGCCCGCTTGGTATTAAATTCCTTAGTCTCCAATTCAGGAAGAGGTTTCAGACAATATGGACCGAAAAGCCATAACTATGTTCACGCTGTTTCTCGCCGCCGCACCCGCGATTCTCAGCGCCCAACAGACTCTTGGGGGAATTACGGGAACAGTTACCGACGCCAGCGGTTCGGTGGTTCCCTCCACGAACGTCGCGGTCAAAAATGTGGATACGAACCTCGAAGTGAAAACCGCCGCACAGAACAACGGCATCTACCAAGTTCTCAACCTGCCGGTGGGCAATTACAGCGTGACCTTCAGCAAGGACGGCTTCAAGACGGAAGCGCACACTTCGATCATCGTGCAGGGTGACCGCGTCATCACCGTGAATGGCAAGCTGGAAGTGGGCGCGGTAGCAACCTCCGTGGAAGTGACCGCCACTCCGCTGCTCAACCAGTCCGATACCACCAGCGGCTACGTGCTGGACTCGCAGGCGATCAACAATACGCCCCTTGGCACAGGCAGCTTCACACAACTCGCAATCCTGAGCCCGGGCCTGAGCGCCGATTTCATGAACACTTCGGGAACGAACGGTGGCTTCGGGAACCAGGCCATCTGGGCCAATGGACAGCGCGATACCAGCAACAGTTTCTCGGTGAACGGCGTGACGGCCGACAACATCTTTAACGGCAAGTCCACCAGCCAGGTGGAATCGTCGCGGTTCACTCTGAATACCGGTTACGGCAACGGCGGACTTGCAGGCGATACGCAGACCAGCACCTCCTCCTACGATTCCGCCGGCCAGGCGCTCGCGACACCGCCGCTGGAAGCGCTGCAGGAACTGCGCGTGAACGCCGCCATGTACGATGCTTCGCAAGGATCCAAGGCGGGTGCGCACATCGAAACCACCACCCGCTCTGGAACCAACTCGTTCCACGGCGGGGCTTACGACTACCTGCAGAACAACATCTTCAACGCCGCGCCCTTCTTCCGCAACGCCAGCACGGCCATTGCGCCGCACGATAAGGTCCCGGCGCTGCACTACAACCGCCTGGGCGGAACCATCGGCGGGCCCATTCTGAAGAACAAGCTGTTCTTCTTCGGCGCATTCCAGGACATCTTTGACCACGATGCGGAGAGCGGCACGAAGACGTTGAGCGTTCCCTTGCACCTCACCGATGATCGCAGCGCGCAGGGCCTGGTCAACATGCTGCAGGCCGATACCGGCACGACGGTTGCGCCCAGCCAGATCAACCCCGCTGCCCTGGCGTTGTTTCAGGCCAAGGTAGGCGGCAATTATCTGATCCCCACGCCGCAGATCACCAGCCTGGCATCCGCCACGCAGCTTGGCTACGACGTGTACTTGCAGGGGCCCACTACCTTCGCGGCCCATCAGGGCGTAGCCGATTTCGATTACCTGATCAACGCCAAAGACCGCCTGGCGGAGAAGTTCATTTATCAAAACAACCCTTTGACCACGCCTTTCGGCGGCGGCTCCACGCTGGGCTTCCCGAAGGCGGTGAAAGCGGGCACGCAGACCGGCTCGCTGGATAACATCGTGATCCTCAGCCCCTCGCTGACGTGGGAGCAGCGTGCCGGCCTCAACCGGCAGTACAACTACTCCGCCACCAGCCAGGAGATCGCTGCGGCCGACGTGGGAATCAATGCGCTGGGTACAACCCAATTCCCCTCGCTGAGCATCTCCAGCTTTACCTGCTCCACCACGGCACCCTGCAGCGGTTTTGCCAAGAGCATCACCATCGGGCCGAGCGGCAACTTCGCCAACACGGGGTTCTACTTGAACATGGCTTCCGGCACCAGCACGCTGAACTGGCTGAAGGGCCGCCACACCGTGACGGTCGGGATCAATTACGAATACTTCCAGCTCAACATTGTGAACAATACGAACAACACCCCGACGGTGAGCTTCTCGAGCCTGCTGGCCGCCATGACCGGCAACATCAACGCGAATGGCACCAATATGTTCTACGGCCAGACGAATCGCTACTACCGCTCGAACCAGATCGGCGCCTTCGTGCAGGATAACTTTCGCGTGACTTCGAACCTGACTCTGAATCTGGGCGTGCGCTACGATTTCGACGGGCCGCTGACGGAAAAATACGGGCGGCTGACAAATTTCCATCCGGACGCCTATCAATACAACGCAGCGACGGACACCATCACGGCCACCGGCCTGGTGGTGGCAGACAACAACAAGACCCTGGGAACCAGCGGCGTCAGCGATTCTACGCTGAATGGCCGGCAGTGGGGAATCGGACCGCGCATCGGCGTTGTGTTCAGCCCACCCCAACTGAAGAACGTAGTGATCCGGGCCGGCTACGGACTCTTCTACGACCGTGGCGAGTATTTCTCCGAACTGTCGCCGGGCGCGGGTGCGGGCGTCAATGGGCCCTTCGGTGTTACGGTAGCGGCTCCCTTCGCGCAGCAGGTGGTCGGCACTTCGCAAGGCACGCTGTCGCAGCCCTTCCTCATTCCCCCCGACGTCACCAATCAGACTCTGTTCGCGGGCCTGGTGCCGAACAAGGCGTCGATCGTCAACGGCGGGAAGACTTACACCTTCAGCGGCTACGATCCGGCCAATGTTCTGCCTTACACCGAGAACTGGAGCCTGGATATCCAATGGCAGCCGGTAAACAGTGTGCAGGTGAGCCTGGGTTACGTCGGCAATCACGGACAACACGAGGTGTTGCCGATCCCGTTCAACCAGCCGGGATTCGCCACGCCCTCCAACCCGCTCAACGGTGAAACCACTTCGTACGGGTTCAACGTGATTCCGTCGATCGAACCCTTGAAAACGTATGACGGCGGAAACACCGACCTGCGAACCCCGTATCTGGGCTTCAACGACAACTCGGCGCTGTACAAAGCCGAAGGAGTCTCGAACTATCACGCCCTGCAGTTCGGCCTGCGCAAGCGGCTGAGCCACGGCCTGCAGATCACCGCCGCATACACGTGGTCGCATACGCTGGATATGTCGAGCGGGCTCGGTCTCTTCTTCAACGGAAACGATCCGGCCAACCTGCACAGCTCCTATGGCACCTCGTCGTACGACCGGACGCATGTGGCCACGGTGCAGTACCACTACGAGTTGCCGAACGCGGTTCGCGCGGCATCCCCGTTCAACAGAGTCGCGAACGGATGGGCGCTGAACGGCGTCACCGTCTTCCAGAGCGGACAGCCGTATGGCGGCATCGATTACTCCGGCGCAGTGGGTGGAGTGTACTACTCCCAATACGTAGAAATCATGGACCCGGTGATTCCGCTCAAGCCGGGCATCACGGTGAAGCAGGCCACGTTGCAGGGCACTACGGGAATCAACGTCAACAATCCGTTGATTAACGCCAACGACTTTTACGTTCCGCAACTGCCGGCGGGAACACCGGGCATCCCGTGCGCCAACGTCAACGGGACGCAGACCTGCGATACCTTCGAGACCCTTTTCGGCGCCACGAGCCGCAATACCTGGCGCGGACCGTTCCAGGAACGCTTCGATGTATCGGCAGTG
>OKRF01000182.1:6951-7872 GCA_900290315.1 Candidatus Sulfopaludibacter sp. SbA3
TTCGATGTACCGAGCAACAGCCAGAGCCAGTACAACGTAAGCAGCGCTGGAGTGCCGAGCTTACGCGCGCCCAGCACGTCGTTCGGGCTGATTCAGCACACGCTGGGCGGGCCGCGGACGATGCAGTTCGCGCTTCATCTCGACTTCTGATAGCTCAAAAGGACTACGGAAGATCCTCAACCGTGACCGANNCATCTCCTTCGGTTCGACCACGGTGTCGACGCAAAACCTGGCCCAGCAAATCACTCAGGATTTCAAGCAGTTAGCCGGTTCGCTCCAATCCGGTGACCTGACGGGAGCCCAGAAAGCCTACTCCGCTATCCAGCAACTGCTGCCGAAACAGGGACAGAATGGCCCGCAGAGTTCTTCCAGCAGCAACCCGATCGCCAACGATTTCAAAGCCCTCGGCCAGGCATTGCAATCCGGAAATCTGAGTTCGGCCCAGGGTGCCTTTTCGCAATTGCAGAACGATTTGAAAGCTGGTGCCCAGAGTACCGCAAGCGGTTTGACACAAGGCACGCGGCGTCACCACGGCCACCATCACCATAGTGCGCCCGTGCAGGATAGCGATTCCAGTTCCAGTTCCACTTCGACGGCAAGCTCCACTTCGTCGCCTTCCACGACGAGTTCGACTACTGGATCGAACGGACAAGTCCTGAACATCCTCGCGTAGTCATCCGTCTGGTAACCTCTTGTCGCCGGTAAGGCGAGCGAAGCGAGCCACAAACAGCCCCGGCCCCGGGGTTGGGGATGGGGATGGATGCGCTTCGCGCGTCTGTTTTTTGTAAGACACCGGATTTTCCCGAAATTTAGCGTCAAGCCGCCTTGCGAAATCCCTTTTTGGGGGCCTCGAAGCGCGTCTTGGCCTCGGCGAGGCGGAGGTTGAAGGCGACCCGACGAGCGATTTCGGGGTATGAAAAA
>OKRF01000504.1 GCA_900290315.1 Candidatus Sulfopaludibacter sp. SbA3
AGGGAGCCCCACCAGAAACGCGTCCCACGGCTTGTGCGTGGCGAGCGCCGCGGCAAAAACAGGCGCCAGCGTGGAGACCGACCCATCCATCAGGCCGGCGAGTCCCGGCTGCACGATCTGCAGCACGAACAGGCGCCGGTTGGCCTTCTCCTCCTCCGCCCGCGTGTCTGGGCTCAGTTGATCTTTTTCCAATTCGTCGGCGCGATGTTCGTGGGAACGCTCTTCCTGTGCCAGGTCGTCCAGCAACTGGCGGATGCCCGCATCCTGCGCCCGCGCCGCCACTCGCTCATAGAAGCGGCGCGTCTCCACCTCCATGGTGGACACCTGCTTGCGAATGCGATCCAGGTTGAGCGGCTGGGAGAGCCAAAGGGCCTGCCGCTGCACAAAGCCCTTCACATCCTGCCGCCGGATCAGTGGAATGTGATCGCCGAATCGTGCGCAATACAGTTCGATCAGGCGGCGGCGGTGACCGGACTCTTCCTGGCGCATGCCGTCGAATACGGCTGCTGTGCCGGGGAAATCGTGACGCAGTCCCTCGGCGAAATCGGCGTACACGCGCTCATCTTCCTCTTCCAGAGAAATGGCCAACGCGAGCAGTTCCCGCTCGGTCAGGCTTTCAAAACTCCGCATAGACTTACTGTAGCGTGTGGAGTCCCGCGGATGTCACGGGAGTAGTGGCGCTTCGCGGGGTAGAGTGAGCATAAGCGAGTGGCAGGAGCGCATCGCCCTTACACCCGGCGGTCTCTCTCGAAATGCCCGCAGAGCCCGAAGAAGACAGACGACAAAAAACGATCGTCTGTCCCACGGGGCTAACGAATTGAGGCTTCGCCTCATGAGCCGCAGGCAATCAAAAAAGACGCGCGGAGTCCCAAGCCGTTATCCGGCTTACGCCAGCCCTACGGGCTGCTCCATTTCCAGCGTGTCGGAGCCGACGCCGTCGGCGGGGAGTTTGATGGTGAAACGTGTGCCCTTCCCCGGCGTGCTATCCACGTCGATCTTGCCGTGGTGCGCCTTGACGATCCAGGCGACGAAGCTGAGGCCCAGACCCAGGCCCTGTTCGGGTCCGGGCGCGGTGCCGGAACCGGGGACGCGGTAGAAGCGATCGAAAATGTGAGGAAGGAACTCGCCGGGAATGCCGCGGCCCGTGTCTTCGATCGCGATCTCGATGTGATCGGCCGCGGACTGCAGAGAGACACGCACCCGCCCGCCCTCGGGCGTGAACTTGATGGCGTTAGACAGCAGGTTGGTGATCATGCGCTCAATCTGCACGCGATCGCCTTCGGCGGCGCACTCGGGAGGAAGATCGGCAGTGAGGCGAACACCGGCGGCTTCCGCGGGAATCTGAAACTGCTCCACCAGGTCACGTACCACTTCGCACAGGTTCAGGCGGGACTTCTGCAGCACCAACTGGCCGGATTCGGCCTGCGAGAGCAGCAACAGCGCGCGCACAATCTGCGATAAGCGGTCGATATCCTGCAGCGCGTTGAACATTGCCTCGCGATACTGGTCGGTGGTCTTGGCGGTGAAGAGGGCCACTTCAAGCTGCCCGCGGATGGCGGTGATGGGCGTGCGCAGTTCGTGGGAGACGTCCGCCGAGAACTGCTTCATCTGCTGGAACGAAGCTTCCAGCCGGTCGATCATGCGATTGAAGGTGAGGATCAGGTAGTCGAGCTCATCGTCAGCCTGACGGGTGGGAATGCGCAGACTGAGGTTGGATCCCGAGATGCGCTGGGCGGCATGCGCCACTTCGCGAACCGGAGTTAACACGCGCCCGGCCATGATCCACCCGAGGAATGAGCCGAGAATCAGGCCGCCGGGAACCAGGAGGATCAGAACACGCCAGGTGTAACGGCCCAGGACTTTGTCGTCCTCTTCGCGGGACTTGCCGAGCGCCACGAAGAAGGGCACGCCGCGGCCGATATCGTCCTCCTTACGGTAGAAAGTGACCACGCTGCGAATCAGGTAGCGGGCTCCGCTGGAATCGTGGCGCACGGTCCAGAGCGGGACACCCGGCACGCCCGGCTTGTAGTCTTGCTCGGCTTTACGCACGCGAGCCTGGATCTCGGCGGGCTTATCGATGCCAATATCTTCGTATTCGGTAGAAACCTGGCGTTCCTTGGTCTTCGTGTCGACCAGTACTTTGCCGGTCTGATCGGTGACCAGGTAAGTCTTCTTGATATCGAACACGGCCGTGGTTTCATCGGGATCGGTAGCATCGTAGTACCAATCGGTGCACCAGCCGAGTTCGGGATCGTTCTCAAAGCGCAGGAAACCACCCTTGATGCCGGCCCATTCTTCGATGAGATCATCCTTGGCCTGCTGGTCAAGCACGCTCTCCAGATACTCGCGAAAACCGATGGCAATTCCAAAAAGCAGCAGCGCGAAGAAGAATGCGTAGGCTGCCGTCAGGCGGACGCGCAGATTGCGAGTCAGGCGCCGGAAATCGCCTTTACGAAAGCGCACACGCACATCACACCTGCCGTTCGGGAATCTGGTCGGCGGGCCTCTCGGCTGGCCGGTCTGGTGCTTCGATCATGTATCCGATCCCGCGCACGGTCTGGATCAGCTTCTGCTGGAAGCGGTCGTCGATCTTGCTGCGCAGGTGACGGATGTACACGTCGACAATGTTGGTGAGCCCGTCGTAGTCCATATCCCAGACGTGCTCCACGATCATGGTGCGGCTGAGCGGGCGTCCCCGATTGCGCATCATGTATTCCAGAATGCCGAACTCTTTGGGCGCCAGATCGATGGTTTCCTGTCCGCGAATGACTTTGCGGCGGATGCAATCGAGCGTCAGGTCGGCCACCTGGAGCCTTTCGGGTGTGGGCTGTCCGCGGCGCAACAGCGCGCGTACACGGGCCAGCAACTCGACGAATGCGAAGGGCTTCACCAGGTAATCGTCGGCGCCTTGCTCCAGGCCTTTGACGCGGTCGTCAAGGCCGCCGCGGGCACTCAGGATGAGGACCGGCGGTCCCACCTTGCGATTGCGGATCTTCTCCAGCACCTGCAGACCGTCCATATCGGGCAGCATGAGGTCCAGAATCACCAGATCGTAATCGGCGGAGTGGATATGCTCCATCGCGCCGGCGCCCGTCAACGCGGCGTCTACGGCGTAACCGGCTCCCTGCAATCCCCGGCACAAAAAGTCGGCGATGCGCTTTTCGTCCTCGACAACCAGGATTCTCATTGTTTCCAGCTTACCGTAGGACAGACGATTGTTTTGTGTCGTCGGTCGTGTTGGCTATACGGCATTTCGAGAGAGGCGGAGAAGGCAGGGTCGAAAACAGGGGCCGGGGCCCAGGGGTTGTGTGCGGCTCGCTTGGCTCGGTTTTTTATCCCGTTTTGCGGGGCGGACCGCCCCTAATTGACAGACGACAAAAAACGATCGTCTGTCCTACTTGGGACGCATCAGGCGGCCGGCAAACAGGATGATTCCGGTGTGGGGGTCGCGGATCAGAAACAGGAAGGGATGATCGGCGCGGAACGCCGTGGGCGGCGGGCCGCTGGCGGCGAGCCGGACAGCGCCGCTGCTGACTGCGGCAGCAACCGTCCCCTGCTCGGCCACTTCGATGTAGGCTTTGTGGCGAAAATCGGCCAACCGGAGGTCGCGCCGGTCGTCGATTGCGGAGAAATCGGCGTTGGCGCCGAAGGCGTCCGATACGCCCAGGTGGCCGAGCGCGTCACGCAACGAGACGTCGGCCTCCACGCGGAAGCGAGGCAGCGACACGGCCACCGGGCGGCTGCTGAGGGCGTTCCAGAAGGCCGACAGCTTGTCCGGAGTCAACGAGGCTTCCAACGCGCTCAGGCCCTCCATCGTCTTGGGCAGCAGAATATCGAAGACCAGGGGCGAGTGGCCGTACTTCATTTCCAGCACCTGTGCAGCGGGGGTTTCGGCGTAACCGAAAGGCGCCGTCTGGTTCATGGTCGCAACCTGCGCTGTTTCGCGCGCGCTCACGCGAAACGGCGCCACGTGCGTATCCGCGTCCTGAAACTCCGATGCCCAAAGGCCATGGAAATAGAGGGCGCTGGTCAGCACCATGCGCGTATCTTTGCCCAGGGAACCGGGCGCAAACAGTTGCTGTATCTTTCCTTTGGTCTGGTTCGCTGTCCAGAAGTTGATGTCGATGCGGGCCTGCTCCGGATTGCCGGCGAAATCGAATTGCGTGACGGCGGCATGGTAGTACTGCACCAGGATGCGCTCGTAGTCGCCGCGGATGGCAAAACCGCGCTGGATCCAGAGTCCGTTAGCCCTCAGCATCTCGCTGCCTTCGGCGTTGCCGTGGCGCATGAGTTGCTCCACCAGACCGTTCACGGAATCGTCGCGGTTGGGGTCGGGATAGGNNCAGCATGGTGAGGGCGGCGGCACTGGAGAACGGCGAAAGAACGAAGTCGTCCGCACCACGCGCGAACTGCTGATACAGGTCCGCGGCAAACCGGTTCATACCGGCGGCGGCCGTATCGGCAGCATGCACAGCCACCAACGGCAGGAAGAACAGGACTGCGGCCCGACGGAACACGCGCATGATCGTCATTTTATGATGACGCAATTCGGCCGGCCGTTTCAAACCGGCTTGCCGACGCGCTTGAGGTAATCGGCGCGGAATCGCAGCTTGGCGCGATGCACCAATACGCGGAGATATTCACGATCGACGCTGAGATGGCTGCAGATGGAATTTTTGTCGCGCTCCTCAAAGAAGATCCAGCGGAGAATTTTTCGGTCCTTTTCCGGCATCTCCGCCAGTACCCGCCGCACTTGGACGCGGTCTTCTTCATCGACCATTTCGGCCTCGGCATCCTTGCCTTCGGCCGGCCGGTCTTCCGGCGGCTCGGCCATGCGGGATTCGGCGCGGTACAGCTCAAACAGCACGTTATTGCAGACCGAATTGACGAACGAACCGAGAGCCTGCGGATTGGCGATGGCGTCCTTCTGGCGCAGCGACCGCAGCACCCGCAGGAAAGTCTCCTGCTTGACGTCTTCGATCTGGTGGACGGAGCGCAGGCGGGAACGGAGTTTGATGGTGAGGAGCTCTCCGAAATATGCAGCAAAATCACGCTCGGTCGCATCGTCCGCATTGGTGAGCCGCTCCAGATAGAGCGCGTCGAAACTCTGGCGCTGCACATCGTAGATTATACAGCGCTGTGCGCCGGATGCAGATTGTTTCCTGCGGGAACCCGGCGCCGGCGCAAAACTGCCGGCGCTGCGGTCTGCATGTCCGCACCACGCAGCCTCCGAGTCTGTGTGTGGGCTTCCTGCCAGTAGTGTGAGATGGCGTCCGATCGTTTCACGGCGCTTACAAAAAAATGTCGAAACGAAATGGCGGCGTGCTTCACCATTATTCCGAAAACGCTCAGAGAGTTTTCACGGAGGAGAACAAAATGGGATCACCAGCAAAAGCAAATCCAAATTTCGACCCTACGGTGCAGCGCCTTCTGCGGCGCGCCAGCAAGGAGCAGTTGACCCGCCTGGTAGCCATGGCCGCGGCCGCTTCCGGCGAAGCGGTGTCTAAGGCTGGATTCGAACCGGGTGACGACCTGTGCCCCACGTTCCGATTCCCCTGTCCGCTGCCGCCCCGCTTCAGCGAATTTCTGGAAGAGGCGGCCGCGGTAAGCGGCATGTTGCGGCTGTTCCCTTACGGGATTCCGAAGCCCGACGGAATTCTGGTGCAGGTCAACATGGGCAGGATCAGCGAATAACGCAAGACAGGAGACCCGATGACCCTCACTGGCCCAGATGTCCACATTCTGCAAATTCACCCCACCAAACGCTGCAACCTGCGCTGCCTTCACTGCTACTCGTCATCGGGTCCCCGGGAGCGGGGCGAACTGGGCGCTCCGCTTCTGCTATCGGCCGTAAGAGACGCGGCAAGCCTGGGATATAACGTGCTGAGTGTCTCCGGGGGAGAACCCCTGCTCTATTCGAAATTGGAATCGGTGTGCCGCGAGGCGCACCAGCACGGAATGGTCATCACGCTGGTCACCAACGGCACCGTCATTACGCAGCGGAAACTCGACGCCATGGAAGGGTTGATCGACCTGATGGCCATCAGCCTGGACGGTGTTCCCGAACGCCACAACCGGATGCGAGGGTCGAAGCGGGCGTTCCAACGAATGGAGCGCCGCCTGGACCTGGTCCGCCGGGCGCGCATCCCGTTCGCGTTCGTATTCACCCTGACGCAGGACAATTTGCCGGACCTGGAATGGGCCGCCGACTTCGCCGTGGCGCAGGGCGCCTCGATGCTGCAGGTGCACCCCATCGAAGAATACGGCCGCGCCTGCTCCGATTTGCCCGGGCAGGCGATGTCCGACGAGCAGACGGGCACGGCGTGGATGGTAGCGGAATGTCTCCGTGACATTCACCGGGGAAAGCTGTTGATCCACCTGGACACTCTCAGCCGGTACCAGTTGCCGGTTTCCCTGGACGCCTTAGACGACCTGGTTTCCCCACTTGTGGTGGAGGACGACGGCACCGTGGTGCCCCTGCGCTACGGATTCCCGAGAGCGTTTGCCTTCGGCTCGCTCCACACCCACACGCTGGCCGAACTCGCGAGTGGCTGGAAGTACCGGCGCGCCGCGGCGTTCGACGAGCTCTGCCGCGACACCATGCGCAAGGCTCGCCAGTCGGACCGGACGTTCGCGAATCTGTACGAGCTGCTCTCGGAAGAGGCCGCGGATCGTGCTCTCGTGGCCATCGCTACTTAAAGTGCAGGGAGATGCGCGTCTCTTTGGCGCCG
Source organism: Candidatus Sulfopaludibacter sp. SbA3 (assembly GCA_900290315.1). GTDB lineage: Bacteria > Acidobacteriota > Terriglobia > Bryobacterales > Bryobacteraceae > Sulfopaludibacter. The sequence goes on from OKRF01000504.1 coordinate 6,732, forward strand.
TAGGTGAGTTCCATGTCTTTCATCTTGTGCTTCTCCATGGCGAAGTAGAGCAGGCCGGAAACCGGCGCGTCGGATTTTCCCTCGGGCAGGATCTTTTCGTCTAGAGTCTTTTCCAACGTTGTCATTTTCGCGTCGGGATTCTCTTTGACCTTCGCTGGGGCGTTGTCGTATTGGCCCATGGGGCCGGTCAATCCGCCCATGCCACCCATGGTGATCCGCGGTTTGGACTTCTTTCCTTCATCCTCCATCACCTTACCCACTACCATGGTGCTCTGGCCGGCGATCTGGCTGCCGATGAACGGACGGCTGGTATCGTTGCCATCAAAACAGCGCAGCAGGAAATCGTCGCGATCGATGGTCACGGTCTTCCCGTACTTGGGTTGAATCTTCACCGAGGCCACAAAGTAGTGGCCGTCCAGATCGGAACCAACCAGATCTTTAATGTCCGCCTGGTCGATGTAGAGGGTGGCGGTGAGGATCAGTTCATCGTTTTCGCCAGTGGCGGTAGCCGTCTTCTTGGCTGCCCCCGGCAAGGCCAGCGCGGCCAGCACGAAAAGAAAAGTGAGACGATACGGCATGCGAATCCCCTAGTCAATTATAGCGGTACCGGCTGTTACAATGAGATTTTCACCCCATCTCCCAGGAGTCTTACCCCATCATGGACGAGAAAGAACGCGCGCGCGCATTAGACCTGGCTTTAAGTCAGATTGAAAAACAGTTCGGCAAGGGCTCGATTGTGCGCCTTGGCTCAAAGGATGCAATCGTACCGGTTTCCGTGATTTCGACGGGGTCGATTTCACTGGACGCGGCACTGGGCGTGGGCGGCGTGCCGCGCGGCCGCGTGATCGAAATCTTCGGTCCGGAATCCTCCGGTAAGACGACGATCGCTTTGCAGGTGATCGCCGAAGCCCAGAAGAAGGGTGGCATCGCGGCATTCATCGACGTGGAACACGCGCTGGATCCGGCCTACGCGAAAAAACTCGGCGTGGACATCGACAATCTGCTGGTCTCGCAGCCGGATTATGGCGAGCAGGCGCTGGAGATTACCAATACGCTGACAGCATCCGGACAGATCGACGTGCTGGTGGTGGATTCGGTGGCGGCGCTGGTTCCCAAGTCCGAACTGGATGGCGAGATGGGCGACAGCCACATGGGTGTGCAGGCGCGGCTGATGTCGCAAGCGCTGCGCAAGCTCACGGGCGTGGTTTCCAAGTCGCGCACATGCCTGATTTTTATCAACCAGATTCGCGAAAAGATCGGTGTGATGTTCGGAAATCCGGAAACCACCACGGGCGGGCGGGCGCTAAAGTTTTATGCCTCGGTGCGCCTGGACATCCGCCGCATCGCGGCCATCAAGGATGGCGAAGCAGTGGTCGGCAATCGGACTAAGGTCAAGGTTGTGAAGAACAAGGTGGCGTCGCCGTTCCGCGAAGCCGAATTCGACCTCATCTACGGCGAAGGCGTCTCCAAGGAAGGCGACCTGCTGGATCTTGGCGTGGCCCAGAACATCGTGGAGAAGAGCGGATCGTGGTTCAGCTATAAAGGCGACCGGATCGGCCAGGGGCGCGAGACGGCGCGGCAGTTCCTGAAGGATAACCCGGACATCCGCACGGCGATCGACACCGAACTGCGGAAGGCGCTGGGATTGATCAAGACGGATGCGCCAGTAGCGGTATCGGAAACTCCGCAGCCCAGTGCGCCTCCCAAAGCCGCTCCCGGAAGACGATGAGGTGGGACAAACGACCGGCGACAAGATCGCCGGCGTTACCCAGTCGTAAGTCGTGGCCGGCCTGAGATGAGCGAGGAGGAACGGCAGCGGGTAATCCGGCTGAAGCTGGCGCGCTTGCAGAGCCGCACCGGCGCCGTGATTCCGACGGGATTTGCGGCGCTGGATGAGGCATTGGGCGTGGGCGGGATGCCACGGGGGCGCATTGTGGAGCTCTTCGGGCCATCGTCTGGAGGGAAGACCACGCTCGCCCTCCAGATTGTCTCCCACGCACAGCAGAGCGGTTTGGCGGCCGCCTGGATCGATGCCGACCACGCTTTCGATCCGGCATACGCGGCACAGCTTGCGGTGAATCTGGAAGGGTTGCCGTTGGCCCAGCCGGAAGCGGCCGAAGAGGCCCTGGAAGTGGCGCGGCAATTGGTATTATCCGGCGCCGTGGACCTGCTGGTGGTGGATTCGGCGGCAGCTCTGGTGCCCCGCATGGAGCTCGAAACCGCGCTTGGGGAGAGTGGACCTGGCATGCAGAGCCGGGTGCTGGCCTCGGGACTGCGGAAACTTTCAGCAGCCCTCGCCAGAACCGGTGCGGCGATCCTGTTTCTCAATCAAACACGCGGCGGCAGCGGGGATAGCGAAACGAGCGCGGGCGGACCGGGGCTCAAGCTGTACTCGGCGGTGCGGATTTCGCTTGAGCCCGCGGGCCGCGGGGTACGGTTCCGAACGGTAAAGAACAAGGTGGCGGCGCCTTTCGCAGAGGGGGAATTGCGCTGGGGAACCTCCCTGGGGTTCGTCAAACACGCGTAAAACGGCCCTTTGGAGCTGCGCGCTGCAAAAAAGCCCCTAAAAATAGGCCTTTTTTCGTTCAATTCCCTTTACATCAACTGGGCCTTCCCTTATGATTGATAACGTTTGCGGCCCGCAGAGGCCGCATTCAGGCCTGTTCGACGGAGAATCACAAGGAGAGATATGGCGAATCAGAGAATGACCCAGACGCAACTGGTGCGATCGCTCGCGGAAGGCTGCGAAGTCAACAACAAGACGGCGCGCGGCTTCCTGGACACGCTCGCCGCTATGGCGATTGCGGAAGTGAAGAAGAACGGCGTATTTGTGCTGCCAGGAATTGGCCGCCTGGTGCGCGTCGACCGCAAAGCCCGCACGGGACGCAACCCGGCGACGGGCGAGGCGATCAAGATCCCGGCCAAGAAGGTCGTCAAGTTCCGCGTGGCGAAAGCCGCCAAGGACGCGATCGTTCCACCCAAGAAGAAATAGCTCCCGCCCTGGCGAGCGAAAATGGAAAACCCCGCGACGCCTGAATGGGCTGCGCGGGGTTTTTGGTTAGTTGCTGAAATCTGAAGCCGATGAACGCTGCACAACTTGCGGGCAGTTTCAGGAAGCCTACGCTTGCTTCTTCGCTTCGAGCCTCGCTTCGTCGTCGAGTGCCTGTTTCCGGGCTGCGAGTCTTTCCTCTTCGCGCTTCAAGGCCTCGCGTTGTTCTTCGAGCCTTTCTTCATCGCTCTTGATGGCAGTCTTGAAGTTGCGGATTCCTTCACCGAGACCTTTGCCTAACTCACCGACCTTTTTGCCGCCAAACAACACCACGGCAAGCAGAACGATGGCAATCACCTCGGGTCCGCCCAGGCCCAAAATACCAGCAGATGATACGGGGTCCATTCTGGCCTCCTTACACGGCTATTGTATCGAATTCCGTGCTGCCTACGCCAATGGTCCGGCTTCGGAGGGCGGGCGGCCGTCTGTCCCGCTAGTGGCGCAGTTCGAAATCCATCCACTGGGAAGCGGTCTGATACTTCTTTTGCCCAGTTTGTCGGTGAGCCCGTGGAACGCCAGGGCCAATGGAAGAGCCGCGCGGAATCCGCTCCATATTCGGCGGGAGGTGGAGAACTCCGTCATCATGCTCTGTTCACGCACCACTCAAAAGACGACGCGCGAAGCGCGTCCTTCCCGAATGCCCACCCCCAATCCCCGATTTGACTCTCTCCCCACCCCTTCGTTATCCTGAATTTTCACGGTAGAGGTGCGGCGGCCATGAGTAGCCGGGCTGAAATTCCGATTGTCCTTCGGAAGCCCATGCGAAAGGGGTCGATAAATCCGCCGAAATCGGGATGGAAAGTTGCAATTCCTCCTGGTTGGGGAGTCAGGCTAAATCCTGCTCACTGTCACTCGTTTCTTCTGGCGGGTGGAGCGCTATCGGGATCGATGATGCGCCTGTTGTCCGGGCCGTCTTTCCTTCTCTTTCGCTACCCACTCACATTTTATGAACGTCTTCGAACTCACGCGCGCGCTGATCGACATCGAATCGATCACCAACAACGAAGAAGGGATTGGCGACTACCTCTACGAGTACCTGCTTCCCCTGGCCACCCATTTCGGCGGCACCATCGAGCGAATGGAGGTGGAACCCCGGCGCTGGAACCTGTTCGCGCAGTGGGGCGAGCCACTCACCGTAACGCTCTCCACCCACATCGACACCGTTCCGCCCTACGTGGCCTTCCGCCAGGATGACAACTACATCTGGGGACGCGGCGCCTGCGACACCAAGGGCATCATCGCCTGCATGATCAAGGCCGTGGAAGATCTGCTGGATGCCGGCGAGCGCAACTTCGGCCTGCTCTTCGTGGTGGGCGAAGAACGCAATAGCGCCGGCGCCTATTTCGCAGGAGTGAACCCGCGCGGATCGCGATACCTCATCAACGGAGAGCCCACCGAAAACCGCCTGGCTCTGGGATCCAAGGGCGCGCTGCGCTATGAAGTGTTCGCCTCCGGTAAGATGGCCCACTCCGCCTATCCCGAGCTAGGCGATTCCGCCATTCACAAGCTCATCGCGACGCTCGCCGACATGCAGCGCATCCCGCTGCCGATGGATCCGCTGCTCGGTCCCAGCACCCTGAACATCGGCACCTTGGCCGGTGGGCGTGCTCCCAACATCATTGCCGACGAAGCCCGCGCCGATATCATGATCCGGCTGGTGGGCGATTCCACCGAAACCAAAGCCGCGCTGGCCCGGGCCGCCGAAGGCCGCGCCGAACTGCGTGAGGTGATCGAAATCCCCGCGCTGCACATGAACGCCATCGCTGGACTGGAGACCACGGTAGTGGCCTTCACCACCGATATTCCGGCCTTTGGCGGCCAGTGGGGCGAACCATTTCTCCTGGGACCGGGCACCATCCACGTGGCTCACACGCTGGAAGAGCGCGTCCCCAAGGCCCAATTGACCCAAGCAGTCGAAATCTATCAACAAATGGTAAGGCATCTATGCAAACGCGAATCGAAGTAGGCATTCTCGGCGCCACCGGCATGGTGGGCCAGCATTTTATTAAGTTTTTGCAGGGCCATCCCTGGTTCGACTTGAAATGGCTCGGCGCCAGCGATCGCTCTGCGGGCAAGAAGTATAGGGACGCCATGACTTGGCACCTGGGCGTGGTTCCGGAGACCGTCGCGGATCTCACGGTGGACGATTGCAAGCCCGGCAACGCGCCGCGCCTCCTGTTTTCTGCTATGGACGCGAGCGTCGCCACCGAAATCGAGCGCGCCTTCGCGCAAGCCGGCCACGTGGTGGTCTCCAATTCGCGCAATCACCGGATGGAGCAGGATGTGCCGCTGCTGGTTCCGGAAATCAATGCCGACCACTTGAAACTGGTCCCGGGGCAGCAGCGCGCCCGCGGCTGGAAGGGGCAAATCGTCACCAATCCGAATTGCTCCACGATCGTGCTCACCATGGGGCTCGCACCCATGAAGCAGTTCGGCATCAGGCGCCTGATCTGCACTACTTTGCAGGCCATCTCCGGTGCGGGGTATCCCGGAGTGGCATCCATGGACATCGTGGGCAACGTGATTCCCTTCATCGGCGGCGAAGAAGAAAAGATGCAGCAGGAGACACAGAAGATCATGGGCGAATTCCGCGGCGACCATATCGAGCCGCTGGCCGCCAAGGTCAGCGCTCACTGCAATCGCGTGGCGGTGGTCGACGGCCACACCGTTACCGTGTCCGTTGAGTTTTCCTCTAAGCCGTCGGAAGCCGACCTCCGGCACGCCATCGATAGCTTCACCGCGGTGCCGCAGGAGCGCGCCCTGCCCAGCGCTCCGCCGCGTCCGGTGATCTACATGGAAGAGGCCAACCGCCCGCAGCCCCGCAAAGACGCCGAGCGCGAACGCGGTATGGCGGCATTCGTCGGCCGCCTGCGCGCCTGCCCCGCGCTGGATTACAAATTCATCGCCCTGGGCCACAACACCGTGCGGGGAGCCGCGGGCGCAGCGGTGCTAAACGCGGAGTTGATGCACTCCGAAGGGATGCTCGACTGATGATCGTGATGAAATTCGGCGGCACCTCGGTGGAGTCCGCCGCCGCCATCGAACGCGTAGCGAGCATCGTCAGATCGGTGGAAGAGCGGCGCCCCGTGGTGGTGGTTTCGGCCATGGGCAAGACCACCAACAAGCTGCTGGCCATCGCCTCCGCGGCCATCCATGGCAAGCGCGAGGAGTACATCCGCCAGATCCACGACCTGCGCGACTACCACTCGCGCGAGGCCCGCCTGGTGGTCCCACTGGCTCTCCGCGCCGAACTCGATCGCACGCTCGACGACCACTTCCAGGAACTCACCGAACTGGTGAAAGGCCTGGCGCTGCTGGGCGAGTTGACACCCCGCTCCATCGACGCCATTTCCAGCTACGGCGAACGCCTGAGCAGTTACGTGGTCACGCTGGCCTTCCGCCATTTCGGCATGAAAGCCGAGCATGTGGATTCGCGTCACGTGGTGATCACCGACAAGCGGCACACTCACGCCGCGCCGAATTTTCCCGAGACGTACGCGCGCCTTTCTGCCGTGATTCCACCGCTGGCGAAGCACAGCGTGGTAGTGATGGGCGGCTTTATCGGCTCCACGGAGGAGGGCGTCACCACGACATTGGGCCGCGGCGGATCGGACTACACCGCCGCTATCGTAGGCGCCGGCATTGGCGCCGAAGAGATCCAGATCTGGACCGATGTGGATGGCATGCTGACGGCCGACCCCACCATTCTTCCTGGCGGCCATCGCGTCAAGACCATCTCTTTCGCCGAAGCCGCGGAGTTGGCTTACTTTGGCGCCAAGGTGTTGCACCCGGCCACTGTGGTGCCGGCGATCGAGAAGAACATCCCGGTGCTGATTCTCAACTCGCGCCGGCCGGAGGTGCCGGGCACGCGCATTGTTTCCGAGGCCGTCCCGTGCGGCAACGTGGCCAAATCGATCGCCTGCAAGCGCAAGATTACGCTGGTCAACATTCATTCCACGCGCATGCTGATGGCCCACGGTTTCCTGCACCGCATCTTCGAGGTGTTCGACCGTTTCGAAACTCCGGTGGACATGGTGGCGACGTCGGAAATCAGCGTGTCGCTCACCATTGACAACACCGGGCGCATCGATGACATTCTGGCCGAGCTGCAGCAGTTCGCCGAAGCCAGCGTCGAAAAAAATCAGGTGATTGTCTGCCTGGTAGGCGACAATATCCGCTATACGCCCGGAGTGGCGCGCCGGGTTTTCCACGCTATGGACGATATCAACATCCGCATGATCTCGCAGGGTGCGTCTCTCCTCAATCTCAGTTTCGTGATCGCCGAAGCCGACCTGCTGCGCACCGTCAGCTTGCTGCACGAAGCCTTCTTTTCCGAGCTCGATCCCGCGGTATTCGAGCGCAGCGAGGCCGTCCATGCCTGAACCTCATCGTCTCGCCATCGTCGGCTACGGCAAGATGGGCCGGCTAACAACTCGCACCGGAGTATGGCTTCGCCGTTTCCCTGAAGCTGGACGAGTTCAATAACGCCGGGTTCCAGGGCGTCACCGCGGATAACTTCCGCGGCGTGGATGTCGCCATCGATTTTTCGATTCCCTCGGCCGTGCTGCGCAACGTGGAAGGCGTGGCCGCCCTCGGGGTCAACATGGTGATCGGCACCACGGGGTGGCAGGAGCATGCCGGGTCCATCCGCGCCGCGGTGGAAAAGCACGGCATCGGCCTGGTCTGGAGTCCGAATTACTCGGTGGGCGTCAACGCATTTTTCCGCCTGGTGGCCGAGGCCGCGAAACTGCTGGCGGGCCAGCCGGAGTACGGTTCGTGGGCCTGGGAGATTCACCATTCCACCAAGAAGGATGCCCCCTCGGGCACGCTACTGAAGCTGGTGGAAGAGATGAAGAAGGCCGGCTACGCCCGCCCCATCGACGTGGGCAGCAATCGCGCCGGCGCCCATCCCGGCACGCACGAAATTGGATTCGATTCGTCATCCGACAGCATCACCCTGCGCCACACCGCGAGAAGCCGGGAAGGCTTTGCTCGAGGGGCGTTAAAGGCGGCACAATGGGTGATGGGACGGCGCGGGTTTTATGAGTTTGCAGACATAGTTTTTGATAGGGGCCGGGGGCCGGGGGCCGGGGGCCAGGGATAAGCCGGCGCTCTCGTGCGTCGGCCATGTTTTGACATTTGAAAGGGCACCAGGCGTAAGGGAACGGTGCCAGGGCGAGGTTTTTCCCCGGTCCCTGGCCCCTATTTTGGGCCCCTGGCCCCTAGGGAGCATGCATGTTTACAGGATGCGGTACAGCGATGGTCACTCCGTTCCGGCGCGACCAGAGTCTCGACGAAGAAACGTTGCGGCGCCTCGTTCGGCGCCAGATTGACGCCGGCATCAACTTTCTGGTGCCTTGCGGCACCACCGGCGAAAGCCCCACGCTCACGCGCGCGGAACACCTGCGCGTCATCGAAATCACCCTGGAGGAAGCCAAGGGCAAGGTGCCCGTGGTGGGAGGCGCGGGCGGCTACAACACCCGCGAGGTGATCGAGCTCGCTCAGGAATTGGAACAGATGGGCGCGGACGGCATCCTATCCGTCACCCCTTATTACAACAAGCCAACCCAGGAAGGGCTCTACCAGCACTATCGCGCCATCGCGTCGGCCACCCGCCTGCCCATCATCGTCTACAGCGTGCAAGGCCGCACCGGCGTGAACGTGGAGCCTGCCACCATGGCCCGCCTGTCGGAAATCGAAAACATTGTCGCCATCAAAGAGGCCTCCAGCAACATTTCGCAGATGGCCAACATGATCCACGAAGTGCCCTCGCGCATCGACGTGCTCTGTGGAGACGATGCCATCACCATGCCGCTCATCGCCCTGGGAGGCCGGGGCCTGATCTCGGTGGTCTCCAACCAGATTCCCGGTGAGATGACGCAACTGGTGCAAGCCGGTCTGCGCAACGATTTCGAAAGCGCGCGGCAGATCCAGCGCCGCTTCCTGCCGCTGATGAACGTGAACTTTGTGGAGACCAGCCCCATCCCGGTCAAAGCCGCGATGGGATTGATGGGCCTGCTGGAACCGGTATACCGCTTGCCGTTGGTGCCGCCCAGCGCGGCCAGCCTCGCCAGAATCGAGAAGGTGCTGGGAACCGTCGGCCTGCTGGGGAGCGTGCCGGTTGCAGGCTGAAATCGAGCAGCTCTTTGACCACAAGCCGCCACTGTACACCGAGGAGCATTTCAAGCTCTTCGCCACATTCAAGCTCGCGTTGAATACCGGCAAAATTCGCGCCGCCGAACCGGATGCCGCGGCTCTCACGGGATGGCGCGTCAACACCTGGGTCAAGAAGGGGATCCTGCTGGGATTCCGTATGGGCGGCATTGTAGACATGTCGATCGATGCGGCAAAGCAGCCGTACTTCGATAAGTCCACTTATCCCGTGCGCAGTTTCACGGCCCTCAGCGGCGTGCGCATCGTGCCTGGTGGATCCAGCGTTCGCGACGGGTGCTTCATCGGCACTGGTGTTACCTGCATGCCCCCCATGTATATCAATGTGGGCGCCTACGTGGATAGCGGCACCATGGTGGATTCTCACGCCCTGGTGGGAAGTTGCGCGCAGGTGGGCAAGAACTGCCACATCTCCGCCGCCAGCCAGATCGGCGGTGTGCTGGAACCGGTGGGCGCTCTGCCGGTGATCGTGGAGGACGATGTGCTGGTGGGCGGCAACTGCGGCATTTACGAAGGCACCGTGGTGAAACAGCGCGCCGTGCTGGGCAGCGGCACCATTCTGAATCGCTCCACCCCCATCTACGACCTGGTTCGCGGCGCCATTTACAAAGCCACCGACGAGGAGCCCCTGATCATTCCGCAAAATGCCGTGATTGTGGCCGGTTCTCGTGCCGTCACCAGCGGACCGGGAAAGGACTGGGGCATCTCTATCTACACTCCTGTCATCGTCAAGTACCGGGATGTGAAAACCGACACTAAGGTCCAACTCGAGGATCTACTAAGATAGATCTCGTGCCCTTCACGTTGGAATCCAAGACTGCGCTGGTCACAGGTGCGGGCCGGGGAATCGGCCGCGCCATCGCCGGGAAGCTCGCCGAGTATGGCGCATCCGTCATGATCAACGATCTGGACGCGGGGCCCGCGCAGGAAACTGAGGGGATGGTCCGGGAACGCGGCGGCCGCGCCGCCTCTCTGGCGGGGAGCGTGACCGGCGCCGAATTCCCACAGCAACTGGTGGACGCCACCATCGCCCAATTCGGATCGCTCGACATCATCGTCAACAACGCAGGCTACACCTGGGACAACGTCATCCAGAAAACCAGCGACGAACAGTTTCAGGCCATGCTGGACATTCATCTGAAGGCGCCCTTCCGCATTTTGCGCGCGGCTTCCACGTGGATCCGCGAAACCGCCAAGCGCGAAACCGCCGAAGGTGTCCGCGTCATGCGCAAGGTGGTCAACATCACGTCCATCGCCGGGACGGATGGTGGCGCGGGCCAGGCCGGCTACTCTTCCGGCAAAGCCGGCGTCATCGGCCTCACCAAAACGCTGGCGAAGGAGTGGGGCCGCTACAACGTCAACGTCAATGCGGTGGGCTTCGGCCTCATCGAGACGCGCCTCACCCAGCCGCTGACCAACCAGGATGCCGCCATCGAGATGCAGGGCCGCAAGATCGCCATCGGCGTGCAGCCCAAGATGCTGGAGTGGGCCCAATCGGTGTGCCCGCTGGGGCGCCTGGGCACGCCTGAAGAGGCGGCGAGCGCTGTGCTATTCTTCTGTTCGCCGCTCTCCGACTATGTCACTGCCGAAGTCCTGATCTGCGGCGGAGGATTGCATTTCTGATGGCCCGCATTCTAGTGGCCGACGATGATCTGGAGCAGGTCACACTGCGCAAGCAAATGCTGGAGGCCGGCGGCCACCGCGTGGACATCGCTTTGTGCGCGGAAGCCACCCTGCTGCAAGTGGGACTGGGAGATGCCGACCTGGTGATCATGGACCTGCGTTTTCCGGAAAGCTCCGACGGCCTCGCGCTCATCCGCCACATCCGGGAAATGGGCTGCCGCAAGCCCGTCATCGTCCTCTCCGGCTGGCCCGAAGACCTCTATGAGCAACCCGAAGAATCCATGGTGTCGCGCGTGATGGTCAAGCCCGTGCCCATGGTGGAGTTGCTGGAAGCTGTGGCAAGCGCGGTAGCGTAGGTGGGGTGCTTGTTCTGGCCCGCTTCGTGAGGTGTTCCCCACCGCGCCGGGCGTTGAATTGTTACTTCAGAGGCTGCACGGCTCGCCTCCACGTCCGAGACCAAACGCGATGCGGTAGATGCCGGGCATTTGGATTCGCCCATCCCATATGTAGTCGAGTACACCCAAGTCTTTCAGGTCCCGGAGTACGCCGCTGGGGCCTTCGCTGAAATGAGGCGGTAACAGCTTGACTCCACCTGGCCGCGACACAGTACTCTCGTAATTCTTAATTGTTCCGGCGGTCTTCCACAGATCCAATACATCTTCGACGGGACACGGCACTGTGATTCTCTTCCTCAACGGCTCCATCAGTGGCTCACCCAAGGATAATCTCCTTGCGTAATCTACTTGACCCTGATGGTGGACGCATCCTGAACGCCGGTCTGGATCCCCTTGGAGTGGAGCGCGTACGGCCGGTCTGCGGGTGGCTCAACCGTTAACGCCGACCGCAAGGCGGCAAAGAAACTGCGGGGACTAACCTGATCGCGGCTGTCCACGAGATGATTCGGTAGCCAGCAACGCCACCGACTACGTCGGATTGAACTGGGATGTGACTCGGGCGTATCGCGAGTTTGACCGGCGGCAAGACCGCCGGCGTTACCAGGTTTCGCGGGAGTCACAGACTAGGTGTACGGGAACCCGCGTTTACGTCCGTGCTGGCCAGCTGCCATTGCAGGCCGAATGCTGTTTCGCAGTGCCCTCGGAAATCTGCTCCGTGATCCTCCTCGTTCGCCAGGCACTGGAACAGCAGTGCGTACAAGTCCGCACGCTGCCAAGTGAGCGCAACTTTTCTGGCAAGGAGCTTCGATGAATCTGGGACGCCAGAATCTCGTTGTCCTCCAGCATGTCGGGCCGCACGAAGAGCTTCAGATAGAGCAATGACCGATGTCTTACCCCGCTCTCGTACCGTCGGGCACCGGCCGTTCCGGCACGGCGAGCGCGGGGCGGATGCCGTCTTCGTAGCCGAGGTCGAAGAGCATGCCTTCGGAGATCATACCGCGCATTTTACGGGGCTCCAGATTCACCACGAAGAGGGCTTGCCGGCCTTCGATCTCCTGGGGATTTTCGCGCTCGCCTTTCATGGCGGATAAGATAGTGCGGATGTGGTCGCCGAAGCTGACCCGGAGGGCGAGCAGTTTGTCGGAACCGGGGACATCTTGGACGCTGACGATGGTGCCGGCGCGAATATCCACCTGGTCGAGCAGATCCTTCGATATGGGCGGTTTGATGGAGGCGGCCATGTCCAAAGTCTACGACTACTCGTTGCGCAGGGCCACCAGGGGGTCCACGCGCATGGCGCGGTATGCCGGGACCAGACAGGCCGCCAGGCCGGACCCGAGCAACGCTCCGCCAACGGCGGCGAAGGTGAGCGGGTCGAAGGGCTTCACTTCGTAAAGCTGTGCGGCCAGCAGCCGGCCGGTGCCCAGCGCGGCGCCGATTCCGATGGCCAGTCCGGCGGCCATCAGAATACCGCCGTAGGTGAGGACAATGCGCAGCACGTCGGCACGTTTGGCGCCCAGGGCCATGCGGATGCCAATCTCCTGAGTGGCCTGCGTCACCGAATAGGCCATCACGCCGTAGATCCCCACCATGGCGAGGAGCAGCGCGAGCGCCGCGAAAATGGCCATGAGGAGCATGGAGAAGTGGCGCTGGGAGAGGGACTTGGAGACCAGGTCGTCGACCGTTCCGACGGCATCGATCGGCAGTTCGGAGTCGAGACCGCGGATGGCCGCGCGCACCGGTGCGATCAGCGCCGCCGGGTCGCCCGCGATGCGCACGGCGAAGTACATGGAGTTGAAGGCATCTTGCGTGGCGGGACGGTAGACGGCGGGGCGGCCGGCGGACTCCAGTTCGTTATCGCGGACGTCTCCCACGATGCCGACGATTTCCGCCGGCTTATCGCCGTTGCCTATCTGCAGGCGCTGGCCGATGGGGTTTTCGCCGCGATAGAACTGGCGAGCCATGGACTCGCTGACGATCGCCACCGGTGGCGCGGTGGCGGTATCGTGCTCAGTGAAAGCGCGGCCACTCTTCACGGGAATGCGCAGCGCGGCGAAATACTCCGGGGTCACCGCGTAGTACATGGCACTGGGTTCATTGCCAACGGGGACCGGGGGTTTGCCAACCTGCGCGAAGGTCAGGATGTAGTCGCTGCCGGAGAGCGGAAAGATCTGCCCGGCACCCGCGGCAGTCACACCCGGAAGGGCGCGAACCCGCTCTATGGCGCGGTCATAAAACGTGATCTTCTGTTCGTCGGTCTTGTACTTTGCGTTGGGTAGATTGGAGCGGAAGGTGAGTACACCATGCGGGTCGAACCCGGGGTCGACTCCTTGCAGATGATAGAAGCTGCGCATGAGGAGTCCGGCGCCGGAAAGCAGCACCAGCGCGAGGGCCACTTCGGCAACCACCAGCATGCTGCGCAGGCTGTTGCGGCGGAAGCCCATGGAATTGCCGCGGCCGCCCTCGCGGAGAGCGGAATTCAGATCGGAACGGGCCATTTGAATGGCGGGGGCGAGTCCGAAAAGGATACCCGTGAAGATCGCGATCGCGGCGGTGAACGCCAGCACGCGAGCATCGACACCGATTTCGGCGGCGCGCGGAAGGATATCGGGAGTCAGATTCACCAGCAGTCCGGTACCGGCTTTGGCGAGCAACAGACCGGCGGCAGCGCCCAGGCTGGAGAGCAGGACGCTTTCGGTGAGAAGCTGGCGGATGAGCCGGCCGCGTCCCGCGCCCATGGCGTTGCGGATGCCGATTTCGCGGCGGCGGGCCGCCGAGCGTGAGAGCAGCAGGTTGGCGAGATTCACGCAGGCAATCAGCAGGACGAAGCCGACGGCCGCCGTGAGGGTGATGATGGAGGGGCGGACTTTGCCCACCACAGATTCCCGCAGACTCTTCAACGTGGTGTCCCAACCGGAATTGGNNATACGATGGTGTTGAGATCGGCTTGGGCGGTGTCAATGGTGACGCCATCACGCAGGCGCCCGATGCCGCCCAGGTAGTGGCCGCCGCGCTGCTGCCAGTTTTGCAGATTCATCGTCAAAGGCATCCAGATCTCGATCCGGTCGGGAAAATTGAAATCGGAGGGCATGACGCCGATCACGGTGTAGAGCACGTCACTGAGTTTCAGTTGTTGCCCCAAGGCATCGCGATTGCCGGCAAAGCGGCGCTGCCAGAATCGATAGCTAAGAATCACCACGGGGGCCGACCCTTGCTGGCCTTCCTGCTGAGTGAAGGTGCGTCCCAACATGGGCGAAGCGCCCAGCACCTGGAAGAAGTCAGTGGTGACGCGCGTGCCGTCGATACGTTCCGGTTCAGCGAAGCCGGAGAGGTTCATGTTGGCGCGGGACGTCGCGGCGATGCCTGCGAAGGTGTGGTTGTGATCGCGGAAGTCAAGGTAATTGCCGGGGGAGAGGGAGAATTGCGGGAATCCGGCTTTCAGGTTACGCTCGCGCACCACGATGAGTTGCCCCGGTTTATAAAAATGAAGCGGCTGCAACAGCACCGAATTGACTACCGTGAAGATGGCGCTGTTGGCGCCGATGCCCAGGGCGAGCGCCAGCACCGAGACACAGGCGAATCCGGGGTTTCGGGCGAGGGTGCGGAAGGCGTATAGAATGTCGCGGTGGAGAGCAGTCAGCATGAGGTTTGGACGCGTTGTGGAACGCTCGGTTAGGTCTGGTTCGATGCAGGGGATGAGTGGAAGGCGCAGCGGCGGGGCGTTCGGAGCGACGCTGGCATCGCTGGCGAGCCTGGTGGCGGCACTGAGTTGTTGCCTGCCGCTTGGGGACGCTGCTGATGGCGGCGGGGTCCGCGGGAGCGTCGCTGTTTTCCGGGAAGCTGCGGCCGTGGCTGCTGGCGTTTTCGGTGGCGTCGCTCGGGTTCGCGTTCGTACAGACTTACGTGCGGCAGCGGTGTGAGCTCCGCACGCGGCGTCCGCGCACGTTGCTGTTGTGGTTCTCGGTGCTGATGGTGGGTGGCATGCTGGCCGCGCCGCGGTATGTGTCAAGCCTGTTGGCCGGCAGGCTGCCTGCGTTTGCCGCCGCGGGCGAATTGCGAACGTTCGACAAACGCGTGCTCGTGAGCGAATTCAACCGGGCCAGCGATCGGCCTGGTGGTTCTGCTGTCGCCCACTTGACCCGCCTGTCTGCGGGGGGCCTCCGCAGTGGCTGATGTGTTGCGAGCAAACGGCAGGG
>OKRF01000179.1:0-1290 GCA_900290315.1 Candidatus Sulfopaludibacter sp. SbA3
GGCAGGCGCGGCGATGCAGAACTTCTGCACATTTTTGAAGCTGGCGGGACTGGCGGTGTTGATCGTGAGCGCCTTTGCGCACGGCAGCGACGCACGTGCGGCGGCGGCAGCCGCGGCGCCGTTCTCTATTTCGGCATTCGGCGTCGCCATGACTTCGTGCCTGCTCTCTTACGACGGCTGGGTGGCGCTCAGCTTCATGGCAGGCGAGGTGAAGAATCCCAAGCGGAACCTGACGCTGGCGTCCGCCATCGGATTGGCCGCGGTAGTCGGCGTGTACGTGCTGGCGAACGTGGCGTACCTGCGAGTACTCCCGGTAGCGCAAATCGCGGCGACGGAGCGGGTGGGAGCGGAGGTGGCGGAACGCACCATGGGGTCCTTCGGCGCCGGCCTGGTATCGCTGACCATCCTGATCTCTATCGCGGGCGCGGCCAACGGATGGGCCATGACGGCGCCCCGCATCTTCTTCGCGCAAGCGCGCGACGGGCTGTTTTTCGGCCGTTTCGCTTCGATTCATCCGCGGTACCAGACTCCAGGGTTTTCCATTCTGGCGTTCGGCCTGTGGTGCGCGCTGCTCGCCCTGACGGGCACCTACGAGACGCTGGCGTCCTACGCCATGTTCGCGGCGTGGATCTTTTACGGGCTCACCAGCGCGGGGGTGATGGTATTGCGGCGCAGGCATCCGGAACGCGCCCGCCCGTACAAGATGCCGGGCTATCCGGTTACCCTGCTTCTCTTTGTGGCGGTGGCGCTGGGCTTTGTAGTCAACACATTCCTGGCAACGCCGGGTCCGGCGCTGGTGGGGACGCTGCTGATCGCTGCTGGCGTGCCGGTGTACTTCGTTTGGCGCCGGTAACGCCGGCGATCTTGTCGCCGGTACGGCGAGCGAAGCGAGCCGCAAACAACCCAGCCCCGGCCTGCCGAGCCGCAAACAACCCAGCCCCGGCCTGCCTCGAAAGGGCTGGCAGTAACAGGTGTTTCAGGAAACGCAATTTCACGTCGCAGCGTCTGGATAATAGTACACGAAACACTCTGAGACGAGGGATGATGTCCGCAACAGCGGCGGTGCCTGCACTAGACCGAGTCTATGCCCAACATGTCAACCCGCAATGGGTTCGCCTGCTGAACCTGCTGCGGATGAACGTGCGCTACGAACGCTGTACCGGCGCCGAACTGTTCACAGCGGACGGGCGGCGCATTCTGGATTTTCTCTCCGGCTATTGTGTCCACAATGCCGGCCACAACCACCCCGCCATCATCGATGCTCTGACCGACGAGTTGGGACGCGGCGGG
>OKRF01000179.1:1300-3804 GCA_900290315.1 Candidatus Sulfopaludibacter sp. SbA3
CCCCGCCATCATCGATGCTCTGACCGACGAGTTGGGACGCGGCGGGCCGGCGATGCTGCAGAGCCACGTTCCGGAACTCGCGGCCGAACTGGCGCATCGCCTGGTGGCGCGGGCGGGCGGCGGACTGGAGCGGGTATACTTTACCAATTCCGGCAGCGAAGGCGTGGAAACGGCCATCAAGTTCGCGCGCGCTCATACGCGCCGCGCGGGCCTGCTTTATGCCGAGGGTGGGTTTCACGGGCTCACCTGTGGCGCCCTGTCGCTGATGAGCGATGCCTACTGGCGCGAAGGCTTTGGCCCACTGCTCGCCGGCACGCAGGCGGTGCCGTTCGGCGATATCGCGGCCCTGGAAAAGCAGCTTGCCCGGAAACAGTTCGCAGCCTTCATCGTGGAGCCGATTCAAGCCGAGGGCGGCGTCCGGGTGCCTTCGCCCGAATATCTGAAGGCCGCGCAAGCGCTGTGCCGCCGTTACGGAACGCTATTCGTGCTGGATGAGGTGCAGACCGGCATGTGGCGCACGGGAACGTTTCTGGCGGCGCATGGATTCGGCGTGGAGCCCGATATGGTGGTGCTGGCCAAGGCGCTGAGCGGCGGCCTGGTGCCGGTGGGCGCGGTGCTATCCACCGCGGCAGTCTCTGGCTCCGTGTTCAACTCCATGCAGCGGGCCTTTGTGCATGCCTCCACTTTCGGCGAAAACGCCCTGGCGATGCGCGCGGGGCTGGCCACCATGGACGTCCTCGAGGGTGAATCGCTGGGCGCGCGCGCGGCCACACTGGGGGCGCTCTTGCGCCGCCACCTGTCTGATGCGCTGGCGCCTTACGAGATGGTGAAATGCGTGCGCGGCGCGGGCCTCTTGTGCGGCATCGAATTCACCACTCCCGAGACGCTTCGTCTGCGGGTGGCATTTGAAGCCTTCCGCCGGATTCATCCCGGCATGTTCGGCCAGGTGCTGGTGATGCGGCTGTTCCGCGATCACGACATGCTCACGCAAATCTGCGGCAACAACTTCATGGTGCTCAAAGTGGCGCCGCCGCTGGTGACCGGGGAACGGCACCTGGAGCAGTTCGTGGCGGCGGTGCGGAATGTGGTGGACCTGGCACACAACTCCGCTGGATTCTGGGGCGAAGCCCTGGGATTGGCCTGGCGCGCGGTGAACCTTTGAGCGGCATGAGATTCCACACACCGATTCTCATCTTGGCGGCCGGCTTGGGCGCGCTGCCGGCGGCGGCGGAGACCACCCTGCTGGATCGCGGCTACCAGCAGATGTACGACCTGCAGTTCAGCCAGGCCCACGATACCTTCCACACGTTTGAGCAGGACCATCCGGAAGACCCGATGGGACCAGTGAGCGATGCGGCGGCCTGTTTGTTTTCGGAATTCGACCGCATGCACATTCTGCAGTCGGAATTCTTCGTCCACGAGCAACACTTCTTCACCGATCACAAACTCTCGCCGGATCCGCAGTTGAAACGCCGCTTCGATGCCGACCTGGAGGCGGCGCGCCGTCTGGCCGGCCGCGCACCGGCGAACGCGGATGCGCAGTTCGCGCGGCTGCTGGCCACCGGTTTGGAATCGGATTACATGGCGCTGATCGAGAAGCGCTACGCGGCATCCTTTCAACAGATGAAGGCAGGCCGGGTAATGGCGGAGCAGCTTCTATCAGCGCACCCGCAGTATTACGACGCCTGGATCGCCGTAGGCGTAGAAAACTATATGTTGAGTGTTAAACCCGCACCTGTCCGCTGGCTGCTGCGCCTGGCGGGAGGAGAGACCGATCGCGCTCTCGGAATCGAAAAACTGCGGCTCACCGCCAGCAAGGGGCACTATCTGGCGCCCTTCGCGCGACTGCTGCTGGCGGTAGCATCGCTGCGCACCGGAGACAGCAGAGAAGCCAAAGACATTCTGGCTGGCCTGTGCAAGGAGTATCCACACAATCCTCTGTACGCCCAGGAACTGGCCCGCCTAAGGACCACTACGGGTATCGCCCGGTGACGGCATTGCCTCGTTCGACAGACGTCTTCGTGATCGGAGGCGGTCCGGCCGGACTGGCCGCCGCCATTGCCGCGCGCCGCGGCGGGTTTTCCGTCACGGTAGCGGACACTTCGGTGCCTCCCATCGACAAGGCCTGTGGGGAAGGCATCATGCCGGATGGTATCGCGGCTGCCGCGTCGCTAGGTCTGGATTTAGAGACGAGTGGCGCGCAGCATTTCCGCGGCATCCGCTTCTGCGCGGACGATCACCACGTGGAGGCGGCCTTTCCCCACGGCTACGGTCTGGGCCTGCGTCGCACGGCGCTGCACCAACTGATGGTGGATCGCGCGGCAGATGCCGGGGTGCGCATGGTGTGGGGCGCGCGCATCAGCGGAATTGGCGCGAGCGGTGTGATAGCGGATGGCAGCGTGGTGCGGTCCCGCTGGATCGTCGGCGCAGACGGCGGCCACTCGGCGGTCCGCCGATGGGCGGGTTTGGATGCCTGCGGGCGCGACAGCCGCCGCTATGGATTT
>OKRF01000179.1:3814-26483 GCA_900290315.1 Candidatus Sulfopaludibacter sp. SbA3
GCGCGACAGCCGCCGCTATGGATTTCGCCGCCACTACCGCGTGGGCGCGTGGAGTGAGTTCATGGAGATTCATTGGGGTGATGGCTGCCAGCTTTACATCACGCCGGTGAGCGCCAGCGAAGTGTGCGTGGTGCTGATCTCGCGTAATCAGCGGCTGCGCCTGGACGATGCGCTGCCGCAGTTTCCGGAGGTGGCGCGGCGATTGGCTGGCTGCGAAGCGACCTTGGAGCGAGGCGGCGTTTCCGCCTCGCGCCGCCTGAAGGCGGTGATACGCGGCAATGTTGCCCTGGTGGGCGACGCTTCCGGATCGGTGGACGCGATCACCGGCGAGGGGCTCTGTCTGCTGTTCCAGCAGGCTGCCGCGCTGGCCGCGTCACTGGAAGCGGAAGACCTCTCGCGGTACCAGGCGGAGCACCGGCGCATCGGAAAGCGGCCCGAATTCATGGCGGACCTCATGCTGTTCCTGGACACGCGCGGCCGGTTGCGCCGCCGCACCATTCGCGCGCTGGCATCCAAGCCGGCGCTGTTCCGGAGCATGTTGGCCCTGCACGTAGGAGAACTCGGTACCGTGCAGGTATTTACAAGTGGCATGGCACTGGGATGGCAAATTCTCACCGTATGATGAAACCGTTGCGTCTTCTTCTTCCACAACTGGCGTGTGCCGCCCTGCTATCGGCGGCCACCCTGCCGGGCCAGCAACACAGCCTGCAACTGGATCCGGCGGCCACGAAGGTGGAATTCACTCTGCCTTCCCTGTTGCATACCGTGCATGGCAGCTTCACGCTGAAGCGCGGCACGATTCAGTTCGACCCCTCGACGGGCAAGGCCTCGGGCGAACTGGTAGTGGATGCGGCCAGCGGCGATAGCGGCAGCCAGGCCCGCGACCACCGCATGAATAAGGACATTCTGCAGAGCGACCGGTTTCCGGAGATCGTGTTCCGGCCGGATCATGTGGAGGGTAAAGTGGCGCCAAGCGGCACGTCGCAAGTGCAGATCCACGGCGTCTTTTCCATTCACGGCGCAGATCATGAGATCGTGCTTCCTTTGGAGGTGCAAGCCTCCGGCGGCCAGTACGCGGCGAGCGGCCATTTTACGGTGCCGTATGTGAAATGGGGAATGAAGAACCCCAGCACGCTGATGCTGCGCGTGAGCGAGACGGTGGAAATTCATATCGCGGCGGTGGCGAAGTAGGACCGGCGAGATAAGACAACCGGCGACAAGATCGCCGGCGCTACCATCGCCGGCGCTACCATCGCTGGCATTACCGGCGCTCTTCAAAGAACCCTTGCAGGAGTCGCACACACTCCACGGCCAGCAGCCCCTCGGCCACTTCCACCTGGTGATTCAGCAGCTCGGAATCGGCTACACGAAACTTGCTGCGCACTCCGCCGAAGCGCAGGTCGCGCCCTCCGAACACAAGGCGCCGAATGCGCGCCGCTACCAGCGCTCCGGCGCACATGACGCAAGGCTCCAAGGTGCAGTAGAGCGTGGCACTCTCGAGTCGATAGTTGGCGACACGCTCAGCGGCCTCGCGCAGCGCGAGTATTTCAGCATGCGCGGTGGGATCGTTACGGGCGATGGGCGCGTTCCATCCGCGGCCAATGATTTCGCCTTTCCACACCACCACGGCGCCTACCGGAACTTCGCCGGCTTCGGCGCTGAGGCGGGCCAGGCGCAGCGCCTCGCGCATGAACTGCTCCTCAGGGTCCACTAGCTTATAATACGGAAATTACTCTCTATGGCAGAGCTCGAAATCCATCACGAAGTGGAGCACGAATCGGATCCGACAGGCCGAACTGTCGGTATCCTGGCCGCGGTTTTAGCCGTGGCTCTGGCCATTGTGACGATTGCGTCGCACCGCACGCACACCGCGGCGATCATGCATAAGTCCACCGCCAACGATGACTGGTCGCACTATCAGGCAACTCGTGTGAAGTATCACAATCTGGAACTTGGTGAGAATCTGCTGGACGTTTTCGGAGCCAAGGGCGCAGCCGCCGATAAGATGCTGGCCGATTATGCGGCGCAGAAGAAAGACTATGCCCAGCGTGCGGACGTTATCCAGAAGAAGGCGGAGAGCTTCGACGCTCTGGCTGAAACGGACGAGAATCGCGCCTTCCGTTACGACGTGGGCGAAGGACTGCTGGAAATCGGCGTCGTGCTCAGCTCGCTCTATTTCATCTCCAAGAAGAAAATGTTTCCGGTGATGGGCGTAACTGCGGGAGTGGGCGGCATTCTGATCGCGACGTCGGGGGTGTTCGTGGCGTAAGGCTGAAGGAGCGCCTCAGTGCCGGAAGTGGCGGACGCCGGTGAAGACCATGGCGACTCCGAGACGATCCGCCGCGGCGATCACTTCTTGATCGCGGACGCTTCCACCGGGTTGAATGAAGGCGGTAGCGCCGTTCTTGACAGCCTCTTCCACGCCGTCTGGAAAGGGGAAGTAGGCATCGGAAGCCACCACGGTGCCGCCCAGCGGCAGCACGGCTTTCATGGCGCCGAGCTTTACCGAATCCACGCGGCTCATTTGTCCGGCGCCCACGCCCACGGTCTGGCCGGCACGGGCGTAGACGATGGCATTACTCTTGACGTGCTTGGCCACGCGCCAGCCGAACTCCAGGCCGCGCCATTCCTCTTCCGTCGGAGCGCGCTGCGATTTCACCACGGCCTTGGCGCGATCGAGCCGGGCTTCGTCGGCGGTCTGCACCAGGTAGCCGCCGGAGATCGATTTCACCACCAGGCGATCGGGCGCCGCGTCCACGCGCATCAGACGCAGGTTCTTCTTCGCCTGCAGGATGGCAAGGGCTTCCGGTGCATAATCCGGCGCGGCGATGGCTTCGATGAAGGTCTTGGCCATCTCGCGGGCAGTCTCTTCGTCCACCGGGCGATTCAGCGCGATAACGCCGCCGTAGGCCGATACTGGGTCGCACTCCAGAGCTTTGCGATAGGCTTCGGCGAGCGTCTCCTCCTCGGCGCACCCGCAGGGGTTCGTGTGTTTGATGATGGCCGCAGCGGGTGACGGAAACTCGCAGGCCAGTTGCCACGCTGCATCCAGATCCACCAGATTATTGTAAGAGAGCTCCTTGCCATGAAGCTGCCGGGCTCCCGCGATGCCCTTGCCACCCTTGCCATACAACGCCGCCGACTGGTGCGGATTCTCGCCGTAGCGCAGGTCCATCACTTTGGGCACGCGCAGATTCAGTTCCCGCGGCGGAGGGCCATCGGGCGCGTCCACCTGCGCCAGGCGCGCAGTGATGGCGGCATCGTAATCGGCCGTGGTGCGAAAGGCTTGGCGCGCGAGATTCCATTTAGTCTGGAGCGAAAGCTGGCCCGCGTTGGCCTTCAGCTCCGCCAGAATCGGCCCGTAGTCCCGCGGAGAGACGACTACAGCGACGTCCTGATGATTCTTGGCGGCGGCGCGGATCATGGTGGGGCCGCCGATATCGATATTCTCAGTCAGCTCTTCGAGCGTGGCGCCGGCCTTCGCCGCTACATCTTCGAAACGGTAGAGGTTGACCACCACCATATCGATGGGCGCGATGCCGTGCCCGGCAAGGGCCTCCATATGGTCGGCGCGGCTGCGAATGGCCAGCATGCCGGCGGCGATCTTCGGATGCAGCGTCTTCACGCGCCCATCCAGCATCTCGGGAAAGCCGGTGACTTCGGAGACATCGCGGACGGCGATGCCGGCATCGCGAATCATGCGGGCCGTCCCGCCGGTGGAGACGATTTCGGCGCCGAGCGCGCTCAACTCGCGCGCGAATTCCACGATTCCTGTTTTATCAGTGACACTGATCAATACTCTTTGAATTCTGCTCATCTCTTTGCAAGGTAGCATGAGGTAGTCTAAGGAATCGATGGTCACTGAGGAACAACTCCGCGAAAAACTGCGCAAAATCTCGGCCTTGTTCGAAGGGGCCACCACGATTGGCGAGCGGAACGCGGCGGCTGCCGCGATTGAACGGGTCAAGCACGCGCTCGGGATCACGCAGAAGACCGAGCAGCCAGTAGAGTACCAGTTCACCATGCCGGACCAGTGGCAGCGGCGCCTGTTCTCGGCACTGTGCCGCCGTTATGGTCTTGAGCCCTATCGCTACAAGCGCCAGCGCTATACCACGGTGATGGTGAGGGTCCCGAAATCGTTCGTCGATCAAACTCTGTGGCCGGAATATCAGGAGCTGCGGTCGGCGTTGAACGAATATCTCAGCGATGCCACCGAACGGATCATCCGCGAGGAAGTGTACGGCGACGCGGCGGAAGCTTCCGAGCGGTAGGACAGACGATCGTAGTCTGTCGTCTGTCTTCTTGCGGTGGCAGCAATATTCAGCGTGCGCGGAGATCGGTCGATGTGGTCTCGCCCGGGCGCACCGTGACTTTGGTGGACTGATTGAGTAGCGTCTGATCGAAGTCCCCACTCAACCAGGGCCTGGGAACGCCGCTGCCAGCGTTGGCAACCGCGTAATAGTCTCCCGGACGCACCGCGGCCAGTTCGTAGTGACCGTTGCCCAGGCAATCGGCAAAGCGAAAGAATCCCGACCGCATTGCGGGGTCTTGCGGAACCAGCCACACGGTGCCGGCATGGCACCCATCCACCGTGCCGCGAACAGCGCCGCCGTTGGTCTTATAGACGAGGAGCAGCGAGGTGGGGCCGGAGAGTTCCATTTCCGAGGTGGTTGCTTCCACGCCGCCTACGCGGATCGAGTCCAGGTAGTGCGGTTCGAGGGAGCCCGCTTCCATGCTGTACGCTCGCAAAGGATCGATACTGTAGGAGCCGGGATAGAGTTTGTCCAGGGTGAAGCTTCCGTCCGGTTGCGTCCTGGCGGTGAAGTTGGCACCACGTTGGGAACGAAAGTAGACCGGGGGCAACTTGGGTGCGGGCATGCCTTGCGGGACTTCCATCAGCACTTTACCACTGAGGGTGAAAGGTGGATTCAAGTGAAGTTTCACGCCCTCCATGTCGCGTCCCGCGATGACGATCTGCTCGGTGGCTTGCAGCGCGTCGAGTTGCGCGGAGAGTGTCCACTCCGCGTCTACCACCGCCGGGAATTCGAAACTGCCATCCGTGTTCGTTTCGGCGGTTTGCCTGGGCAAAGGGCCTTCCCGGAGAGTGACCCTTACTTTCGGCGCGGGCGATCCATCGGGATTCAGGCACACTCCGCGAACGGCATAGGCTGGGACTGCCAGCAGCTTCACTTCGAGGTTCAAAGCCTCGACGCCGGGCGCCACGTGGATCTTCGATGCCGCCTGGCGAATGGGCGTTCCGGGATAGTAGGTCCGCCCCCAGGCCAGTATGCGTCCGCTGTCCGGCTCCGGGTCGGGCGGCTGGAAACCGGAGGACGGCGTTGCCGAAAGAGTGTAGTCGCCCGGCGGCAGAGGCCGGTGCACTTCGAATTTGCCTTCCTCATCGGCGAATCCGCCGGCGTCCGATCCCTGTGCCTGGAGTTGGATTCGGGCGTTTGGCACAGGCGCGCCTTTGCCATCGACCACGCGTCCGGCAATCCGCGAAAACGGTGTCAGGCGCACTTCCACCTTGGTGGACATTCCCGCAGTCACTTGAAGAAGGTCGGCGGCGCGGCGAGCATAATCGGCGGAGGAGTAGCGCAGGATCCATGCGCCCTCCTGCAGGTCTTCGAATTGGAAGCGGCCCTGCGGATCGGTAGTGGTGGCGTTGACAGTTTTGCCATGCGCGATCTCCACTCTGATACCCGGAATGCCGATGCCAGTGGCGGAATTGAGGGCGATGCCTTCGACGGTCTGCGCGGCCGCGGAGGCCAACAGCGCGAAGGCATAGAAGAGCTTCGCCATCACCACTAAGACGACTGCGGCTAGCGGACCGTTACGCCGCGCATTCTCCGCGGCCGAGTTTCAGCGAGAAGGCTTCTTCGTCGCCCCATTGGCAAATTCGTTGGTCAACTCGCGGAACGTCTCGACTTTGTACCGGAGCACGTATTGGCGGAAGCTCTCGCCGGGCAGGTGATGGGCGATGAAGTGATCCAGCACGCGCTCTACCGCAGCGGGCGCCAGGCGCGCTGGAATGGATTGCACGGCGAGGCCGAAGCGCAGCATGCCCTCTTCGTCAAAGCCGCCGCCCAGCAGCATCTGGTAATACGGAATCTCTTTGCCATCCACCTTGCGGGCATTGCCGTAGAAGCCGATATCGGCGATCCAGTGATGGCCGCAGGCATTGGGACAGCCGCTGGCCTTGATGGCGAGTTGCTTCACGCGCGGATCGTCGTACTGGCGCACGGTCTGCTGCAGGGCGTCGCCCAGGTTCATGGTTTTGGTGAGCGCCAGGTTGCAGGAGTAGGCTCCGGGGCAGGTGATGATGTCTGCGATCTGGTCCGCTCCGGATTCGGCCAGGTCCAACGCCTGCAAGGCCGCATACACACGCCGCAGGCGCGCCAGGGGCACGAAAGCGAGCAGCAGATTCTGATTGATCGCCACGCGCACCAGGCCGTCGCCCGCCGTGGCAGCGAGTTGCGCCACGCCGCGCAGTTGATCGCTGGTGAGATTGCCCTGGTCCACCCGAATGGTCACCGCGGCATATCCGGTCTGCCGCTGTTCTTCCACATTGCTGGCAAGCCAGGCGTCGTAAGCGGCATGGCCGCTGCTGTGAGCGTTGACCACAGGCAGTAGCGCCCCGTTGCCCAGTGGCTGGGGCTGCGATTGATAGGCGCCGAAGCCCTCCGGCACCCGCTCCGGCCAAGCGATGCCGCCATTCTTCAGAATGTCGGCGAACTCTTTTTCGATCTGCTCCTTCACCCAGGCGAAGCCGCGGTCGCGCAAGACGAATTTCATGCGCGCCATATTCTTGTTCTTGCGATTGCCGAACTTGTTAAACATGCGGATGATGGCTTCGCACCAGTTGAGCAGGCGCTCTTCCGGAATGAAGTCGCGGAACAGTTGCGCTTCCATCGGCAGGGGTCCCAGGCCGCCGCCAATCACCATGCGGAAGCCGCGCTTGCCTTCGCGAATCACGGCTTTCAGTCCGATGTCGTTCATCGGCCCCATGACGCAATCGCTGCCGGCACAGCCATCGAACGCGATCTTGAATTTGCGCGGCAGGTTGCTGGTCAGGTCCTTGCGGAGAAGGGCGTAGGCCACGCGCTGGGCGTAGGGGCGCACATCGAAAACTTCGTCGTGCGCGATCCCCGCCTTGGTGCAGGTGGTGACGTTACGCACGGTGTTGTAGCAGGCCTCGCGATTGGTCAGGCCGGCGTCGGCGAGCATGTGCATGAGGTCTGGCACGCGCACCAGCGGCACGAAGTGATACTGGATGTTCTGCCGCGTGGTGAGGTGGCCCTTGCCGCCGCCGAACTCGTCGGCGATACGGCCGAGTTGCTCCAGTTGTGGCGCGGTCAGCAGTCCGCCCGGGATCTTGCAGCGCACCATTTGCACGCCCGGCTGGCGCTGGCCGTAGATGCCGTGCTTCAAACGGAAGGGACGGAACTGGTCTTCCGTAATCTCTCCGTCCAGAAACTGTTGCGCTCTCTGGCGAAACGTCTCGATTTCCTGGCGGACGGTAAGCTGGTGCTGCCGTTCGAAATCCTCACGATGGGAAAGGCCTTCCTGAGTAGCTGCAGACATAATCACCTATATCTCTATAGGGATTATATTCCGACAATCACCCCTAATGCAATCGGGATTGCCGACAAGGACTGAGGGGTAGAATAGTTGCGGTGGCTACCACGACTACTCTCATGTCCTTCGAGGAGTTCGAGCGCCTGCCTGATCGGCCGGGCAAACGAGAGTTGTTGGGCGGAGAGGTGATCGAGTGGCCGCCCGCCGAATTCGCTCACAATGAGATTGCAGACCGCATTTGCGACCTTCTGAAGGCCGCCGTGAAGGAGGCGCACGCGAGCGGACAGGCCGCCAATCTCGGTCGAGTTTATCACGAGATGGGCTACAGGCTGGGAACCGGCTACCTCCAGCCGGATGTGAGCGTCACGCACGCCGGGCAAACTGTGCACCAGTACCTGGAAGGCGCCCCTGCCATCGCCATCGAAGTGGTGTCGCCCGGTAATCGGGCGGAAGAATTGGACAGCAAAGTCGCGCTGTATTTCGAGCACGGAGGCAGGGAGGTGTGGCGGGTTTACCCGAAGACGAAGCACGTGATGGTGCACGTCAACGGCAAGGACCATGTGACTCTGGAGGATATAGCCGTCACGACCCCCTTGCTGCCAGGGTTCAAGCTGGCCGTGGTAGAACTGCTGGATCTGACGGTATGACGCTCGCGCCACTGCCCGGATGAAAATGGAGGGCAAAGCGGTGACAGTCGGGTCATGAGGCGAGGCCTCACCCGGCGGGGTGAAAATGGCGCGGAAACGCGCCGGGATATCGCGAAGGGGGCAAACTCGGGCCAGGCACGGAGATTCGCCAAAAAGCGGAATTTCGACCCTGGCACGGGTTTGCGGCGGACACACGGCTCGGGCCTATCGAGAGAGTCGGCTCATGAGGCGAAGGCTCACCCGCCATCATGAAAAATCCGCGCGCCTGGTAGCGCCGGCGATCTTGTCGCCGGTTCTTTTTGGTTGCCGAGTGGGGCGGACGTGGACGGACGATCGTTCCTGATCCTTCTTCACGCCATGCGGGCATTTTCGAGACTGGCAACTGATTTCGCAAAAGGCGCGAAATCAATAGCCGGCCACCGCTTTGCGGCGATTCGTAGTTCCCGCTTCGTTTAGTTCACTGCTTGCCCTTGCTAAGTTTCCGGAAGTACTCGGCCACGGCGTCCGAGTACCCTTGCGGAATCTGCTCATTGCCGGGGCTGCGGACGGTGCCGCCGGTGCCGTTGACGTCCACCTTGCGGCGGAGTTCCATCTCCACCTGCTCCTCGTTGGCGAGTGCGGCCTGAATGCGCTCAGAGAGCAGGGGATCGTTGGTAAAGTGCGCCGGATCGAGATTGCGCAGGTCGCGAATCAGTCCCTGGATGTCGCGCTGGGTGGCCTGATCGTCTTTCATCTGGGACTGAAGCTGCATCAGGCTCTGCAATGTCGCCTGGTAGTTGCGGGCGAAATCCTGAGGATTGACGGGACCGCCCCAGGCGCCGCCATTCCATACGTTGCCGCCGCCCCAATTGTTGCCACCCCAGTTGGCGCCGCCGTATTGGTTGCCGTTGGTTGGACCACCCTGGCGTCCACCTTGCTGGCCTGGTTGGCCGCCTTGCTGGCCGCCCTGGCCTTGCTGCCCGGCTTGCTGGCCCTGACCCTGCTGACCGCCTTGTTGACCTTGCTGACCCTGCTGGCCACCTTGTTGGCCCTGTTGGCCCTGCTGTCCTTGCTGGCCCTGTTGACCATTCCGCGACATTTGGCCATTCTGGCCCTGCTGGCCCTGTTGACCATTCTGTCCATTCTGGCCGCGCGGTTGTCCCTGCTGACCATTGGCGCCCTGTCCGATGGCCTCCATCTGCTTGCGGAATTGCTCTAGCTGCGCCAGCGTCTGCTCGGCGAGTTTGTCGGACTGCGCGTCCTTGGGGTCTTTCACCAGCGCCTGCTGCACTTTCTTGAGGTTGTCGCGCAGGTCATTGAGGCCCGCGGTGATTTGCGATTCGGACATCACGGCGTACTCGCCCATGCCGCGCCGGATCCAATCGGCGTTGCGCTGCATGTCACGCCCGATTTCCTGCTGCTGCATCTGGCCCAGCGCCTCGCGCATCTTGGTGGACGCCTGCCGCTGAGTCGACATCAGGTCGCGCACGGCATTCTGCATCTGCTGCTCGAGCTTCTTGAGGTCGGCGATTTCGCCTTCCTTTTCCGTCGCAAGCTTGGCGGAGTCCTCACGGGTGAGGCCGTTTTCGCCGCCTACCGCCCGGCGCATCTGGCCTTCAAACGTCTGTTGGCGACGCGCCAGATCGTCGGCATGTTTGGCGATATCGTCCACCTGGTTGGTGGATTGGTTGCCCCGCAGAGACTGCAGCATCTGTTCAGCTTCCTTCAGGCGTTCCGCCGCGCGGCGCGCTTCGGCCTGCCCTTGCGGCGTGCCGGCCTGGGCATTCCGCATATCCTGCAAGGCTTGGTTCAGGCTCTCCAGGGTCTGCTGCAATTGTTTGGAATCGGCTCCGCTCAGGCGCTGGTTCTGCCCCTGCTGATTCTGTTGCTGATTCTGCCCGCGCTGGCTCATCTGATCCAACTGGCTCATCTGGCCCTGTTGGCCCTGCTGGCCATTTTGTTGCTGGCCCTGCTGGCCGCCCTGGCTCATCTGACCTTGCTGGCCTTGCTGACCACTCTGCTGGCCCTGTTGACCTTGCTGGCCCTGTTGACCCTGTTGACCTTGCTGCCCCTGCTGACCTTGTTGCCCCTGCTGGCCGCGGCTCATCGATTGCTCGCTACGAGTCATCTGCTGGATCTGCTCCTGCAGTTTCTCGGCTTCGCGCCGCAGCATTTCCTGCTCGTAGCGCTGCTGCGTTGTCTGCTGCTTACCCTGTTTTTGCTGATCCGCCAATTCCTGCTGGCGCCGCGACAGTTCCTGCAGCTTTTGCAGCGCGTCGTCAATCTGGCGCTGCCGGGCGTCGGCAGACTGAGTCGGCTTCACACCCTCGTACTGATTCTTTTCGGTGTCCAGTTCCAGGTCGAACAGCCCCTGCAGATCGCGTGTGGCGCTGTTGCCACCGCCGCCACCCCCGCCACCGCCGCGCTGCTGGCCGAAGGCCACCTGGATATCGCGGAACGTGGCTTCGGCGCGCAGGAGATACTGGAGCGCCTTCTGTTCGGGAGCCAGGGCATCCTGCCACTTGGCCACTTTCAGCTTGTCGGCCGCCGGCCCCATAGCCTCCGACGCCTTTTCCATATCGTCCACGAAGCTCTTGAAGGAATCACCGGCGCCTTCGAGTTGCCGCGCCTTCATGCGGTCGGCCAGCGACTTCGCCTGGTCCTTCAGCTTGGATTGCACTTGCGAGAGGAAGGCCGAGTTTTCAGCGTCGGTACCGCGCGCGCCTTGGCCCTTGGCCTGGTTCCAGGTGGCGGTGATGATTTCTTTCTGCCGCTGCGAAATCTGGTCCTGCTGGTTGGCTTCGTCATCGCCGCCGCCTCCGCCACCACCGCCGCCCTGCTGAGACTGCGTGTAGTTGCGCTCGAAAGGCTGCGCTTCGATGAAGAACATGTCGGTGTTGGTGGTCTGGCGCGCGTCTTTCGCCACGGCGTACAGGCTGACAATGTCGCCCGGCTCCACCTTGAAATCCTCCAGCGAGAGGACAGCCGTGCCCGACCCCGCCTTGGCGCCCTTGGTAGCCAGCAGCGGGATGCTCTTCTCCGCGCCGCCATTCACCGAATAGTGCAATTCCAGACTCTTCAAGCCGAAATCGTCCTTGGCATCCACCGTCACTGTCACTTCTTCAATCGGGCTGGCTTTGAAATCCTTACCCGGCCGCGTGATCTTCACGTCCGGTGGATTGTCTTTCATGGCTTCGATGAAGTAGTCTTCGCCCAAGCGCACATCTTCGCCGCTCTCCACGGCGGCCACATGATACTGGCCGTCCTTTTGGATGGGCACATTGGCCATCGCCATTCCGTTATCGCCGGAGCGCAGCGGAATCTTGGAGCCATCGTCCAGCAACAGGGCGCCGTTGAAAAGGGGCCGGTCGGTCCGAATGGCCACTTCGGCGGTGGTGCCTTGCACCGCGCGCAGGTCGCCGCCCGGATCTTCCACCGCGTCTGCCATCTCCGTCCAGGAGGGGAAGTGATAAGTCACGCGGATACTTTTCACGTTGGGGAGGTCGATCACGTTGAGCTTGTAATGCTGCGATTGCACGCCGCCCGCTTCCACGTAATACTCCAGCGATTCGGGCACGCCGGCAATCAGGAACTGGTACGATGTGCCGCCCGTCTCGGTGCGCATATCGGCCTGCTCCCACTGGGATGCGCTGGCGTATTTCGCAAAGAAGCGCACTTTGGGCGCGGTGAATCCGGTGAGGGTGGCGCCAATCACCTGGTCGGCGCGTTTGCGGATGGTTTTATTTCCCGGTTCGACGCGAATGGCGTAGAACGGCTTCAGATCGCCCTTGGGCAGACCGCCCCATAGCAGCGAAGTACCGTAGCCAAGGAAGCCCGGACCAGCAATTCCCAACCACAACAGAAAGCCGGCCAAGGCCAGGGCCGCGGAGGAAAACCCAAACATCCACGAGGTCCTGGCCACCGCCTGCGGCTGGGCCTGCTGCGTGAGTTTCAGCGCATCGTCGGCCAGCAGCGGCAGAAATGGATCGTTGGCGTTCTGCTCCATCTTCTCGGTGAAGGTGAGCAGGCGCTCCTGGAAATGGGGATACCGGTTTTCCGCTTCTCGAGCCGCGCGCCGCCGGTTCAGGCGGATTACAGGTATGATGAGTGCCGCTGCGATGGCCGCGGCCAATCCGAGAAACAGGAAGATTCGCGCACCGATCACGCTGAAATCGGAAAAGGCGAACTTGTTGGCGATGATGACGGCGATCAATGTAAAAGNNTTCGCCGCCAATGCCGTGACGGCCGCTCCGCGGGTCACTGCGATCAGCCGCAACCGCCGTTCGATAGCGCCCAAATACTCGGATAACCGGTCCAAAGGTTTCATGGAGCCTCTTGATCTATAGAGAGATGTTGGTTCCCCAGTAATGACTCAGCTACTGCCAGCGCTAAAACTGCCAGCATCACATACCACCACAACGAAAGAGGTTTTTGGGCGGCCTGCGACTCGGCATTGCCCGCCTGACTCCCGCTGGCTGTATTCTGCCACAAATTCAGGGTCTCCGGGGGAGCCGGCGTCAGGTCGCTCTCGTGCCGGTCCGAATTCACCGCCACCAGCTCATTGCGGCCGTTGGGTCGGCGGATATCGTAGAATCCGGCCAGCGTGAACTGAATATTCTCGGCCTTGGTGGCCTCCGCGAGCGATAGCACGCGATCGCCCCTGGGGTCCACCACGTCCACCGCCGCGCCCGCCTCCTTGGAATCGCGCAGTTCGCCGAAGGAGCCCACTTGTACGGCCGGCGGGCCCTGGTCCAGTTTGCCCAGGTAGCGGGCGGTCTGTTCCACGAAGGGCACGAAAGCGGGATGGCGCGGAAAATCGTTGGCGATATCGTCGAAGGTCGAGGCGAAGACCAGAACGTGCCCTTCACCCAACTGCTGGTCGATCAACAGCGGTGTTTCATCGGACAGTTTGGCCACTACGCGCCCCTTCCCCGGGTCCACGCGGATCGCCTGGTAGAATTTCACGTCTTCCCAGCGGTTGCTTTTCTGGATGGAAGGATGCGACGTGTCCAGCCAGGCGGCGGTTTGGAAGCGTGCGCCTTCGCGTCCGGCGTAGCTGGTGCTGGTGATGCGGTCGTCGGACACGGGCACTTTGCTGTGCGCCGCGGACATGTGGCCCAGCGAGATCAGGACGCTGCCGCCGCCGCGCACATAGTTGCGCAGTTCGTTCTCGAAGCTGGCGGGCAGCGAACCCACGTCAGCCAGCACCACGAATGCGTATTTCGAGGGGTTGAGGTTGGCGGTCTGATCGGTAGTGGCAGGATCGATGGTAAAGGCGTCCTGCCCGGACGCTTCCAGCGCCGCTTTGAAATAAAGCAGCCCGAGCGAATTGCCCGCTTCCTGCACGAACAGGGCGTGCCGCGCGTCGGCGCGCTCCACAGAAAAGTAGAAGATATCGTCGACCGGGAGCGAATCGCCGGAATCCACGCGCACTTCGCCCTTATTGCGGCCGTAAGGGACTTCGAGGGAGTTGAACTCCACGCTGGCGCGTCCGCTTTCAGGAATCTGGGCCGGCTTGGTCTCCACCACGCGGCCGTTCATCACCAGCGAAACGTTCTTCTGGGCTTTCTGGGTGTTATAACCGGCCACAGTTACCAGGACGCGCGTTTTTTTGGCGTCGTATACGCGCCGCGGGGCCACCACGTTTTCCACAGTGAAATTGGGAACGTCTTTCTGCTCGATGGCGTGCGGTTCCAAACGGATATCGGCATTCAGGCGCAGATCGTTAAAATTGGCCGGCATGCCGGACTTCTGCATGTCCGAGTAGAGGTGTACGTGCAGCGGAAGGTGCAGGGAATTGGCGATGGAGCGCAGGGAGCGCGCAAGCTCGGCAAAGGAAGTGCGGTCGTCGCTTCCCTGCACGGCGTCGATGGCCGCATTGAGCGAGAGATGGTCGTCGGTTACTTCGCTCATCACCGCAACGCGCGACCCGAATGAGAGCACCTGGGCACGCTCGCCGGGGTGCAGGCTGCCGGCCACGGATTTCGCCCCGTCCTTGGCCTGTTCCAGGCGATTGCCCGATCGCATGCTAAGCGAATTGTCGATCGCCAGAACGGTGACTTCATTCGACCGCAGGTGCGGCAGGATCTGCTGCTGGATATAAGGATGCGCGAAGGCCACCACCAGCAGCAGCAGCAAGAGAGCGCGCAGCGAGAACAGCACTAGGTAGCGCAGGCGGCGATGCTTGATGGAGCTTTGTGTGCGCTTCTCGAAAAACATCAGGGAGCTGAATGGCAGCGGTGTGGTCTTGTGCTTGCGAAGCAGATGCAACCAGACCGGCAGCCCAACCGCCGCCACGCCTGCCAGAAACCATGGGGTGAGGAAACCCATTTACAGGATCCCCCTCCGCACGCTCAAATATTCCCGCAGCCCCTCATCCAGGGGACGTCCCGTGTCCATAAGAAAATAGTCCAGCCCCGAGCCGCGGGCCTTCGACGACAGCGCTTCGATGTGCGCATCGATCTTCTGCCGGTACTCGTGTTTGGCGTATTCCGGCGAAACTTCCATGGAATGGGTTTCGTTTTCCATGTCGAGCAAGAGAACCGGCTCGCGAAACTTCGGCTTGATCTCCTGCGGGTCCAGCACGTGAAACAGAATGACGTCGTTGCCGCGATAGCGCAGCGGCTCGATGGTCTTCACGATGGTTTCCGGGTCTTCGTAGAAATCCGAGAGCACGACCACAATGCCACGCCGGTGCAGGAAATTCTGAAAATGAATAAACGGCTTGATGAAGTCGGTGCGCGTGCCCGGTACGGCTTTTTCGATGGCGTGCAGCAGGCGGAAAATCTGTCCCTGCCGGGTGGAGGGCGCCACATAGTTGGTCACATCCTCATCGAAAATGATCAGGCCCGCGGCGTCGCGCTGCAGGTTGGCCATGTAGCACAGGGAGGCGGCTACAAAGCGGGCGTAATCGAGCTTGTGCACCTGGTGGGAGCCGTACCCCATGGATGCCGAGGTGTCGAGCAACACCAGAAGCTGCGAATTGGTCTCACCGCGGTATCGCCGGAGAAAGAGTTTATCGGTGCGGGCGAAGACGTTCCAGTCCACATGCCGCAGGTCGTCGCCTTCCGAATACGCGCGGTACTCCGCGAACTCTTGCGAAAAACCAAAATCGGGTGACCGGTGGAGACCTGCGACGAAGCCGTCTACTACTGTCTTGGCGATCAGATCCAGACCAGAGATCGAGGCGAGAGTAGCGGGATCGAGAAATCGCTGGAGCATCAGACGGTCTCCTTCGTAGGCGTGGGCAACAAACTCACCGCAGAGCCGCTGAGGACGCTGAGATTACGCGGAGAAAACGAATATCCGTTAACCAGCCGTTTGATAACATCCTTAAGTACGGCGACATTAAAATTGATGAGCAGCCCAACCTGTTTGCCGGAAGCGCGCAGGTAGGTGAGTAGCTGCGCCCTATGAATCGGCAGCAACCCATCAATTGCCTTGATCTCGACAACAACCAGGTCCTCAACCAACAGGTCCATTTTGTACGCGCACTCGAGGCGAATTCCCTTATACTCAACCGGAAGGTGAACTTGTCTTTGAAACCGCACGCCCCGGCAGCTCAATTCGAAACACAGGCACTCTTCATAAGCGGATTCCAGGAGCCCAGGTCCTACATGCTTGTGCACTTCTATGGCTGCTCCAATGATCTTCTCCGTCAATTCGTTCTCATCTGACACTGAAGTTCTCCGCGATTTCTCCGCGTTCTCCGCGCCTCTGCGGTGAGTTTTAGTCTCTCGGAGCCGGCTTCCACTCCAGGACTTTTTTCAGGATGTCGTCCTGCTTCAACCGGTCGGATTCCGCATGGAAATTCAGGAGGATTCTGTGGCGGAGCACGGGGATGTAGAGCGAGCGAATGTCGTCATAGGTCACGTGATACCGGCCCCTCATCAACGCCTTCGCCTTCGCCGCGAGTACCAGGAATTGTGCGGCGCGGACGCTGGCGCCGTAGTTTACATACTTTTGGACGAAGTAGTTTACATACTTTTGGACGAAGTCCGGGGCGCCTTCGTCACGGGAGCGGGTGACCCGCACCATGTCCACGGCGTGCCGGGCTACACTCTCGCCAATGGGCACCATGCGTACCAACTGCTGGAAGTCCAGAATCTCCTGCGCGTTAGTCACCGGGTCGGCCGTCGCGATGGTAGTGACCGTGGTCAGGTCCACCACCTTCAATTCTTCATCGGCGGTCAGGTAATCTAACACCGTGTTGAACAGGAAGCGGTCCAACTGCGCTTCGGGCAGCGGGTAGGTGCCTTCCAGTTCGATGGGGTTCTGGGTGGCCAGCACGAAGAACGGCGCGGGCAGCATATAGTGGTTGCCGCGGACCGTGCAAGCGCGTTCCTGCATGGCTTCCAGCAGGGCGCTCTGCGTCTTGGGAGGCGTACGGTTGATTTCGTCCGCCAACAGAATGTTGCCGAAGATCGGACCTTCCACGAATGTCCAGGTGCGGTGCCGGCTCACCGGATCTTCCTCGATGATATCGGTGCCGGTGATGTCGCTCGGCATCAGGTCCGGCGTGAACTGAATGCGCTTGAACACCAGGCCAAGAGTCTGCGCCATGGTGCGGACCAGCAGTGTTTTGGCGGTGCCGGGCAAACCGGTGATCAGGCAATGGCCGCCCACGAACAGGGCAATCATCACCTGTTCCAACACCTCCTCCTGTCCTACAATCACGCGGCGCACCTGCGTCACGATCTCCGACTGCACCCGGCGGAAGCGCTCGATGCGCGCTTTCAGAACTTCCGGCTCCAACTGCTGCGTCACGGTTATCGACATGTTGATTTCATTCCTAGTTCTGTAAGTTCAGGGCGAAGTTCCACTAGCTTACCCTCCGCCGCTCAGTTCCAGCAACAACTTTTGAGCCGGCCGGAAGCCCGGGGCCACTTCCAGGGCCGCCAGCAATTCGTCTTTGGCCTGGTCGTCCTGGTGGTTCAGATGATATGCGCGCGCCAGGTCGAAGTGNNAGGCTACCCGCCACTACACTTTTGAATTCGCGAATGGCCCCGGCAGCATTGCCCGCGTCAAGCCAGAGATCCCCCAACTGCTTGTGCAGCCCATCCGCCTCCGGGTAGATGTCGTTTAGACGATCCAGCACCTCGGCGGCTTCCTTTTTGCGATTGGCCTCGGTCAGCAGCTTGCCCAATTGCATGATCGAATCGGGACTGCGTCCGCCAGCGTGCACGTAGCGCAGCAGTTCCTCAATGGCCCCCGGCTTGTTCTCCTTGGCGATGTATGCCGCGGTCAGCAGTTCATAGACATTCCCCGCCTCCACGAAGTCGGGATACAGATCGCGGACCGCCGGAGCGTCTTTGATGACGGCACCCCAGTCCTTGGACCGCGCCAGGGCCGCCAGGTCTTTCATTTTGGACTTCCACTCGTCGAAGTGCTCCACCTGCTTCTTGGTGTCGGCCTCCACCCAGGTGAGAAATTCCTTGTCGAATGCCCCCGGCTCGATCTTCAGTTCTTTGCGAATGACGTCCGCCGTTTCGGCATTCACCG
Source organism: Candidatus Sulfopaludibacter sp. SbA3 (assembly GCA_900290315.1). Lineage (GTDB taxonomy): Bacteria > Acidobacteriota > Terriglobia > Bryobacterales > Bryobacteraceae > Sulfopaludibacter. The sequence continues at coordinate 21,520 of OKRF01000179.1, forward strand.
AAAAATCGTGCAGCATGGCGAGTAGCGTGTCCCATCCCCACTTGTTGTTAATGTAATCGCAGATGCGCCCTGCCTGAAAGTAGCTGACGATCACCTGGGTGGGAGATGTGGGATGCACGAAGCCCCGATCCAACTCGGCGATGGGCAGCAGTTTCTTCTCTTTGATGGCCGCGATTTCGTCAGGCCCCAGCCGGTCGCCCCACTCCGGCGAAGCGGCTGTCTCTTCATGTACCGCCAGGCCTTCTGTGAACCAGCGCGGCACATGCGAATTCGTCATGGTGAGGGTGAACACGTGGCCCATCTCGTGCCATAGCGTGGAGGCCCAGTGGAACTGCCCCGGCGGTCGGCCTGACGGGCTGTCCATGGCGATATCGTAGCCCAGCGTCTTTCCTACGAACGTGACGCCCAATGCGCCCAGACCCGGCATGCCCAGCGTGCGCACGGCGAAATCTTCGTGGTCCGGGTAGACTTCCACGCGCACCGGCATGGTCAGCTTGAGCTTGTACTTCTTCTCGTAGGTGGCGATGGAACGCCGCATTTCCGCTTCGAAATACGGACGCAGCAGGTCCGCTTCCTTCTTATTCGCCACCAGCACGGTCTGATCCGTCTGGAAGGTGGTGAAGCGCTTGTAGCTGTCCATCAACGTGATCGTGTTCTTGGTGGCAGGGTCCTGAAAGCCGTTATTCCAACAGGTGTCGAGCTCTTTGTAGGCTTCGTCGTTCTGGCTCAGCCGCATCAGGTTGATGGCCATTTGCGAATGGGCGCTCCACAGTTTCGGATCCAGCGCGATGGCCTTGCGGTAATACTCGATCGATTCCTCGTAGCGCCGGTTCAACATGAAGAAGTGAGCCGCAGTCTCGTAACCCCTGGCTGCGTGCGGATCCCACCGGGTCTCCTTCTTGTCGGCCAGCCAGTCCATGGCCGCCAGGATGGCTTTGCCCTGCACCGCGTTTGGGTCGATCTCCAGGGCCTTGTTGGCGAGTTCTTCGGCTTTGGCGTTGTTGTTATCTTCCAGCGCCAGGCGCGCCAGAAGCTCATACGCCTCCACGCATTTGGGGTCGGATTCCAGCGCCTTCTGCGCGAGCGGAGTTGCCTTGGATCCGAAATTGGCAGCTTCGATCCATGCCAGGCCCACCAGGGCCGGGGCGTAGTCCTTCTTGATTTGCAGCGCTTCGTTGAACAGGTCCGTAGCCGTTTGGATGTCGTCTGCTTTGGCGTGTTCCAGGAATGCGCGGCCCCAGCGCACGCGATACTCCGGATTATCCGGATACCGGTCCACCAGCGCGCGGTAGATCAAGTTGGCCTTCAGCAGGTCGTGCTGCTCGCGAAGCTGTTCGGCCTCCTGCAGAGTCTGGCCGAAAATCAACGGCGCGGCCACAACAGAGAAAATAATGCCGCGGGCGGCCATTGCGGCCACCCTGTTTCCCCAAGGCACCCTCATTGTTTGTCGAGGGCCTCCTGAACTTTGGCGAGTTCCAATAGAAGTGCCGCCAATTGCTTTTTGTATAGTTCGACCGGCATGGCAGCCTTTTCGTATTTCAGTTTGTCGATGGCCTGTTCCAACTCTTCCTTCTTATCCAGCAGCGGCCGCTTGTTGGGGTCGCGCGCGGCTGTCGCATTGGCGCCCAGGCGAACCAGCGGGAATGCCGCCGCCAGCCGGCCTTCGCCGTTCTCCGCCGAAGGTCCTCTTTCCCCCTCGCCTTTTCCGGTATCTTCCAGAACCGAATGCTCGGTGGCCAGACGCTTCTGCGTATCGAAGAATTCGGTAGTCTTGTGCTGCGCGTAATGGAATGCTTCCAAAGCGGAGACGGAATCGTTCTTATCCACGTCCGCGGCCGGATCGCGCAACGCTTCGGCCCAATAGCGCGCAAAAACAGTAGCGTTCTTCTCCGTGCCCGCCTTGGTAGCGGTGATCACCACGCGGTTGTTCTTGCGCAGGAAGGAAATGGACCCGCCGCTGGAACTGGTCATATTCACCACGCATTGCCGCGCGGTGGGAATGTGCTCCAGTAAGACCGCCAACTCGGCGCCGCTGAGGTCCGGACCCTGGATGTTAAATTTGTATTCTGTGCCATCGAAACTGCCATGCCCAATGAGCATCAGCACCAGCGAATCGGTGGGTTTGGCCATCTTGGCGACCTCACCTAGCTTGGCACGAATCTGTTCGCGGGTGGGCGAGACCATGGTAACGACGTTGGAATCGCCACCGGCCTTTTTCAAGCTGCCATCGATATCGTCGGCCCACATCTTGAAGCGTTGATCGTAATCCGGCTCGCCGCCCAGTACGGAGATAGTGACATAGAAAGTGGTGGCAGACGCGGCGAGGGCGGTCAGCAGGAGGAGACAACACAACCGTTTGCTGACGCGCGCGGCTCCGATCCGAGCCACGACCGTAAGGGAGTGGTCGCGTTTCATACTACGCCCCACTTCCGGCGCAGCAGCCACTCGGCGGCGCGAATCCCCAGCACCAGCAGGAAAAGTGCCGGCATATCCCAAAGGTCGCGCGTCTCGCGGGTGGTGATCCCCGCTTCGGAATAAGAAATTTCACTCGACAGTTTGGACGCTTCAGCCGGCGTGTAGTACCGCCCGCCCGTCTGGTCAGACAGTTTCTGCAGCAATTCCTTATTCTGCGACGTATGGAAATTTTCAGCGACTCCATCTTCGCGGCGGAACGTCAACACGTCCTTCCCCAGCTCTTCCTGTTCGCGCCCGGCGACGATTTCCGCCACATATGACCCTGGCTGTTCGGCGGTCCATTCTCCACTATAAATGCCCTCTTCCAGCGGTTGCGGCGCCAGTTCGACCGTAGCGGTGCTGCCGTCAGGACTCAGGAAGCGCGCCTGCACCTTGGCGTTCACCACCGGTTTGAACTCCTTGTCGCGGACTTCCACCCGCACCGGTACTCTGGTGTCGTCAGAGAGCACCGTCTTCGGCGTGCTGCCCACCACTTGTCCGGGCGTGTCCGTTACCAGGTGGCGGAAAATCTGCTGCCAGAAAATCGCGTGCGTCTTGTCGTTGTGGTCCAGCCACATCTTCCAGCGCCAGTCGCCGCCCGTAGCGAACAGCACGGTCCGGCCGCGGCCGTAATTCTCCGTGACCAGCAGCGGGACTTTCTTCTTCCCGGCAGGCGTGGATTCCAGTAGCACGATCGCTCCCGGCTTCGGATCGCCCACCTCCTGGTAGTTGGCCATCTGCGGCATCTTACGCCAGATCTCGGCATTCTTGGCCGGATCGTCGTTCAGGCGGCAGATTACGCTTTCCGCACCGAACATAGTGAGTTGCTGACCGGTGAAATCGCGATGGAACGTGCCCTTGCCTTCCGGCAGGTGAGTGGGGATCAGGTCCGCCAGTTGCGAACTGGCGTAGCCGCCGTCGCTCAATGACGCCCGGCCGCCTAGAAACAGCAAACCGCCGCCGCGCCGGTCTACGAAATCGCGAATCAACTGCTGCTGCGATGCCGTGAAGTAATTCGCCTCTACGCTGCCGATGATCAATCCCTGATACCGGAACNNCCGGCTTGGTCGGGAAGCCGTCCGCCACTTCCTTGGGATCCGGCGGATCCGGCGCGCCCTGGATGTAGGTTTTGTTCTCCGTGGTGCGCAGGATGCTGATCACTTCCATGCCCTGATAATCGTCCAGTGCGCGGCGGATGAACTTGAAGTCCCAACGCGGCTCGCCTTCGATATATAGGATGCGCGGCTTACGTGCTTCCACGCTGACCAGGCGCATTACCTTGTTGTTCTGGGTATTTTCTTCGCCCGGCAACGGATCGATGCCGACCTCCAGGCTCTTCGGCCCGGCCTCTCCGCAATCGAACACCAGCGTCTCGGACTGCAGCGTGCCGTCCGATTTCAGCGTGACTTCCTGCGACGCCAGCACCTTGCCGCCATCACGCACACTCAGGCGCGCCTTGCTGCCCGAGTAGCCATAACTCTGGAACGTCACCACCGCGGTCAGCTTGCTTTGCGGAAGGGAGCGCGCCGGCAGCACGGCATCGGTGATTTCCACGTCCTTATCGGGATGCTGCCTGCCGAAGCCGATGGTGTGCACCGGAATGCGCTGCCGCCGGATGGCCGCCACGGTTTGCAGGTCGATTCCGCCGGCATTATCGGCGCCATCGCTGAGCATCACGATGGCGCCCAAGGGGAGCGACGACGATTCCGCCATCACCAGCTCCAACGTGTCTCCCAGACGCGAAGCCGGCTCCGAGGCGTTGACCTTATCCAGCTTCTGGATGCGCTCCGGTTCCTTGCCGAACTCGTAGAGCCGCACTTGAAACTTCTCGCCCAATGATTTTAATAGCCCGCCATCCAGCAGCTTCTTGGCCGCCTCTTCGCGCGTCCCGGAAGAATCGGCGATGCCCATGCTGCGCGAGCCATCCACCAGTACCGCCACCACATTCTGCTGGGGGCGCAGTGTAGCTACGCTCAGCGCGGGATGCCAAATCAGAAACAGCAGCACCGCCACCATGCAGCTTTCCAGCACCCAGATGGCGATGGGGCGCAGCCCGCTGAGCATGCCATGATTGCGGTGGACGTGCCAGAACAGCAGCGCGCCCGCGCCCGCAATGGCCACCGCCAGCAGCCAGAGGGGCCATGGCGTCAGGAAGACGAACTGGCCCTTGTGAAACAGGCTCAACGGATATTTGAAGAGAAGTTCAAACATGGAGTCCACATTGGAGATTCGCGGGCGTAAATGTGTAGACGTGCGTGTAGCTGCTGGGAGTTACAAACATTCCCAGGTTGGCGGGAAGTTCGACAATGCGGACACATTCCGCGAAGCCCTCGTATGTGAGTCAGGATACCACGCCCGTTCAGTGGCGAAGTTCGACACGTGGATCAGGAGCCCGATCCTGCGGCAAAACGCAGCAAATCCGCGCCACCCTCCCTCGAAAATCCCGTGCCGTGTGCCCGCCGCAAATCCGTGCCAGGCTCGAAATTCGCCGCCTTTTGGCGAATCTTCGT
>OKRF01000179.1:26493-36300 GCA_900290315.1 Candidatus Sulfopaludibacter sp. SbA3
CAGGCTCGAAATTCGCCGCCTTTTGGCGAATCTTCGTGCCTGGCTCGAATTTGCCCCTTCGCGAGACCCGAAGCGTTGCTGCCCCCCGCGACCAGACTCCGACCCTCACTCAGATCTTCGCCGGAATACGGCGATCGTGTGGGGCAGACTTCAAGAGCATGGCTCCCTTCAAAACGTCCGGAACATGCGCGGCCAACGAATCGCCGAGGGGTGAAGCAGGACCGGGTACGGCTTGCCCGCTGGGTACTGGGCCGAAAAGTAGGTCACGACAGGTTTGCCGACGATGTAGGACTGATCGACGAAACCGAAGTAGCGGCTATCGAGTGAGTCGTCGCGATTGTCCCCGAGGACGAAGAACGCTCCGGCAGGTACGGTGAGTTCGCCGTTCACCACGTGCCGTTGCAGCTCCTCGGCCCAATTCCCTGGTAGCGGTGAGTTGGGCGTTGCAGGAAAATTGTCGCGGAACGAATCGAGGTAAGACGTGCTGTGGATGACGAAGGGTTCCTCCACCGGCACACCATTGAGAATGAGAGCCTTATCGTGGAAATGCAGGCGATCGCCGCCCACCGCGACGACCCGCTTGATCCACAATTGCTTTGGGTCGATCGGGTAGCGAATCTGCACCACCTCTCCGCGGGAAACAGCGGAGCCGGCTACTGGCCGCACCAACATATAATCGCCAGGCGAAAGCGTATGTTCCATGGAACCTGTTGCCATCACATAAGGCTGCATCACCTGCGGGAACACAAAGACCAGACACGCGAGAGAGATCCACGCCGCCGGGGAGCCGGACCGCGCCGCATCGCGCATGGCGCGGCCGGCACGGTAGAGCAGCCACGCCAGCGCCGCCACGAACAGCCAGGCGACCGCCAGACTCACCCACGGAATCCCGGCCGCGCGGTTCCGCAGCAGTGAGACCGTCCCAGTGCCGGCCGCCGCGGCCAGGAGCAGTGCGCCTCCGAAGGCGCGCCAGGCAATCCGGTGGCGAATGCCGAGTGCCACAACCAGAAACAACAGGGCGAAGGGAAGGCAAGCGGTCGGATTCCACAACGCGGCGGCCAACAGCAGGCCGCACAGTGCGAATGCCACGCCGGCGCCAACGGCGATGGCTCGGGGGGCCGAAGCGGGTGTCATCGATTGGATTATACGGGCAGAATAACGAATCCGATCCGCATTTGCGAATTCGTGGGCACGATTTGCGGCAACGCTCCGTCTAATCTGCATGTGGAAAGAGTTGACGTTTTCCGTTCGCACCCTGCGTCGGAGCCCCCTGTTTACGGTGGCTGCCATTTTGTCGCTAGCCCTGGGAATCGGCGCCAATACGGCCATCTTTTCGCTGCTGGACCAGGTGGTGCTGCAGTCCCTGCCGGTACAGGAACCGAACCGTCTGGTGCGTCTGCACACGGAATACAGCGCGCCCGGAAGCAGCTCCAGCGATAACAGCGAATCGGTGTTTTCCTACCCCATGTATCGCGACCTGCGGGACCGCGGCCGGGCCATGGCCGGCCTGATCGCCCGCATGAGCGGGTCGGCTCGACTTTCCGGCAGGGGCGCGGTAACGTCGGCAACTGCGGAACTGGTGTCGGGCAACTTTTTCCAGGTATTGGGAGTGGGCGCCTCGCTGGGCCGGGTCTTTACGGCGGCGGACGATGGCGCCGCGGGCGGTTCTCCGGTAGTGGTGTTGAGCCACGCCTACTGGTCGAGCCAGTTTGGCAACAACCCGGCGATTCTCAATCAGAACATCACCCTGAACGGGCTCCCTTTCCTGGTGGTCGGGGTGGCGGATGCCAGGTTTAACGGAATCACGCCGGGCCATATCCCTAACCTCTACGTTCCCATTGCGATGCAGCGCACCATTCTACCCACCATGGATGCTCTCTCAGACCGCAGAACGCGGTGGCTCAACCTGTTCGCGCGATTGCAACCCGGAATGGATGTGCGGAAAGCGCAGGCTGCCACCGACGTGGTCTATCGCACCATCCTCGAAGCCGAATTGACACAGATGGGCGCCATGCGGACGGAGCGCGACCGCCTGGAGTTTCTGAACCATCGCGTGGAATTGCGGCCGGCGGCGCAAGGCATCAGCGGAATGCGGGAAAAGTGGGAAAAGCCGCTGGAGGCCTTGATGACCCTGGTGGGGCTGGTGCTGCTGATCGCGTGCGCCAACGTGGCCAGTCTGCTGCTCGCGCGTGCGGCTGGCCGCCAGAAGGAAATCGCCATCCGCCTTGCTATGGGAGCGGGCCGCGGCGCGCTGGTTAAACAGCTCCTGATCGAGGGTCTGCTGCTGGCGTCGGCCGGCGGCGCCCTGGGGCTCGCCTTCTCCTATTGGAGCGTGCAGACCCTGGTGCACGTGCTGCCGAAGAGCTACGAGGGGTCGCTGAGCGCCTCCATCGACGGCCAGTTGCTGCTGTTTACGGTGGCGGTGTCGGCGGCGTGCGGCATCCTGTTCGGCTTGATTCCGGCGCTCCAGGCCACCCGGCCGGACGTTGCGGGAACTCTGAAACAGCAGGCCACCAGCGTGGCGGGCGGCCCGGCGCGGTTCCGGCGCGGCCTGGTGGTGGTGCAACTGGCGCTATCTCTGCTGCTGGTGGTCGGCGCGGGAGTCTTCAGCGGCAGCTTGCGCAACCTGCTGCACGTCAACGTGGGCTTTCACACCCAGCGGCTCCTCATCTTCAATGTGAATGCTACTTTGAGCCGTCCCAAACTGGCGGACGCGCTGGCGTTCTACAACGATCTGGCGGAACGGTTGGCGGCGCTGCCCGGAGTCAACGGTATCGGGGCGGCGGCCAGCGGCCCGTTTGGAGACGGCAACCGTGGCGGGAATATTACGGTGGAGGGCTACCCGGCGCGGCCGGACGAGTACACCGGGGCATCCACCGTCGCGGTGAACCCGGGATTTTTCCAGGCGCTAGGCATTCCGCTGCGTGCCGGCCGCGAGTTCACGGCGCGCGACGACCGGGCGGCGCCGAAGACCGTGGTGGTCAACGACGCCTTCGTGAAGAAGTACCTGGCGGGGCAGAACCCGATTGGGCACCGGCTCATGTTCGGTGCGAGCAATCACCCGGTATTCAACCTCGAGATCGTGGGTGTGACGCCCGATTTGCGGAACGAAGTGCGCATCCCGGCGAAGCAAACCATATACATGCCGTACGAGCAGTGGGACAAGCCGGAGCGGCTGGTGTTTTACGTGCGCGCGGGCGGCGACGAAGGGCGGCTGAGCGCCGACATCCGGCGCGTGGTGCGGGAGGTGGATCCGAATATTCCGGTGATGACGATTCAGCCGCTGGAAATGAAGATTCGCGATTCCCTGTATACCGAGCAGTTGATTGCGCTGCTGAGCGAAGCATTCGGAGGCCTGGCGACCCTGCTGGCGGCGATCGGCCTTTACGGCGTGGTGGCGTACGCGGTGGCGCGGCGGACGGCGGAGATCGGGATTCGCATGGCGCTGGGAGCGGTGCCTTCGCGAGTGGTGGGCATGATTCTGCGAGAAGCCGGCGGCATGGCGTTGGCGGGAATCGCGATTGGACTGGGCGGCGCGTTGGCGTTGGGACGCCTGGTGGATTCGCAGTTGTTCGGCGTCAAGGCCGCGGATCCGGCGGTGCTCGGTGCGGCAGCGGGCGTGCTGGCGCTGGTGGCGCTGCTGGCNNCGATCCCGTGCGCGCGTTGAAGTACGAGTAGCGGCTGGCGGGCAGCGGACCGGCGGCAAGACCGCCGGCGTTACCGGGCTCGCGAGCAACGGACCGGCGGCGTTGCCGGCTACGTCTTGACCGTTCCCATCATGGCAGATTGCGCGACTGCGGCCAGATTGGTAGCGGACGCGGACTGGCCCGTGATGGCGGCAAGTTCCGCGGCGGCGACCGTCGAATTGGCGTTGGGCATGTTCGTTATTTGGGCGGCTGTGGCGCCGTTAAATGCCGCCACCTGGGCGTCCGTGAGGCCGGTGTAATAATTCTGCTGACCGTTGCTCTGATACCAGGCGTCTACTTGTTGCAGCGCGGTATGGTACCCTTTCACATCTCCCGCGTGAACGGCTGACCACATGTTATTCAGCAGCCCTTGAATGGTGTCCGGGTTGGACTGCAGCGGTTTGGCGTTGGTCGGGTCGAACGGCACGCTATCGTTGGCCGGGTTGGGGTCGTAAACCTGATTGGAGGTGGTCGTTCCCGCCACGGACTGCAGGCGAGCTTCCAGCGCGTTGGCCATTTTCTGCTGCCAGTTCGGATCGAACGAGCCAGTGCCGTTAAACACCTGGCCGAGATCGGCATAGGGCACGCCTGCGTAGGATGCCGCCGCCATCAAATTGGCCAGGGAAGTGCCATCGCTACTGACCACCGGCACGGGAGCCGCTGGCGGCGTTGTGGTCGAAGTTGCGGCCGGAGTCGTGGTGGTTGTGCTCGTTGTGGTGGTGGTAGGGATAGCGCCTGCGGCGGGATTCGGCGAGGTGCGTCCCGTGAGAATGCCCAGCATGTTACCGAACGGCTCGGTCTGAACGCTGCGGGCAGGAGCCTTGCTGACCGGTTGTCTCTCGATCGACTGATGTTGTAGCGGGTTGATATGAATAGCCACGCCGTGCGTATTGCAGGTTCCGTACCAATGGCCAACGTGCTGAATATAAACCGCGAGGGTAAGCGCGTTCGCGTCAATTTTTTGCCGCCGCGTCAAGAACTCGACGCGGCAGCCTCCGGATCCCGGGCACGCCGCAGGCTGCCTTCCGAATTCCGATGGCCTAGCAAAACCTGGAACAGCCCTGCGGCCGCGAGGGCCAATCCCGCGGCTCCAGCCAGCACCGCTCCGTAGCCGAAACGCGCCAGCAAAGCTCCGCTGCCCCAAGCCGCCAGCGCCTGGGCCGAAAAGGCAACCAGGTAATTCAATGCCGAAGCGCCGCCGCGTTCCCGTTCTGCCACCTGATTCATGAGCAGGGTACTCAGCCCCGGCTCGCTCATCCATTGGAACGCCATATAGGCGACGTACGCCAGAACCGCGGCCGCCCCGGGCTGTGCCGCCAGACCGCCCAACCCACACGCCGTCGCCGCCATCATCCAGACGATGCCGTTCACCAGTCCGGCCTTGCGGAACACCAGTGGTGCAAGCAAGACAGTGACCACTTGCGTCAGTTGCGACCCCGAGAAAATCAGCCCGATGCGCTCCACGGGAAATCGCAAGCGCGCGAAGTACGCGTTAAAGAAAGGATTGAACGAGCCAGTCGCCAGGTTCCACAGCGCGAACGGAATCAGGTAGCGCAACAGAAACGGGCTGCGCGGATAGATTCTGGATCCTTCCGGAGCAGCCGCGGTGGGCCGCAGACGTAGTGCGGGTAAGATGGCGAGCGCTCCCAGCGCTGCCGCCAGCAGCAGTGCCGGCTGCTTGCCGTGCACCCACAACGGCAATTTGCCGCCCACCCATCCGCCCGCGATCCCCACTGCAAACATGACGGCGAAGAAAACACTGAATGCCGTGGGCCGCCGCTTCTCCTCCACCGCACCTGCGATGGTGGGCGCCATCAGAACGGCCCACACGGAAAAGTTGATCCCGTTGATGAATGCCAGGCCGGCCAGGGCTGACCGCGAATCCACCACAGTTCGTAGCGCGCTAAGCACCGCCGTGCCGGCAATGACTCCTACCAGGCCAGAGCGCAACCCAAAGCGCCGCACAATGGCCGCCGCGGGCAGGGTGCCGAGCACGCAACCCACCGTACCCGCGCTGCTGACCACGCCCAGAAAATCTTCGCGGAAGAGGTCCATCAGGTGCAGGTTGTAGAGCAGCACGAAGACGAACAGGGCGAAGTTGTAGAGCACTGCCGCTGCCAGGAAGGTCCAAAACTGCGTGCCCAGGGCGTTGGTCTTCCACCACCACAGCGCACCGCAGCGCAGGGTGGGGGCCAGCGCCGCCACGTGGTGCTGCAGGCGCGTGGCGACGTAGGCCGCATAGCGCGCACCTTTGAGTGCGCGGCGGTGCCACTTCATTTCGCTTTCGGGAATGTAAATGGCGTCCACCGCCCCGGGCAGGCTGGCCGGCAGCAGACGCCGGCGGACGACGCTCCAGGCATCGCGGCGCGAATCCAGCAGGCTGAGGTGCAGCCACAGTTCCGGCTTGGAGGCCGCAAAGAGGCGGTTGGCCGTGGAGGTGCCGAACGCCTCGAACCAAGCTTGTGTGGCCGCCGGCAGTTGGTCCACTTCCTCCTGCGCCACGGTGCCCAGCGCACAGCCGAACCACTCCGCGGCCAGACGAAAAGCGACCGCCTGGCAGCGCCGGAACTGCGGCGAGTGCAGCGCACGCCAGGCGTCCCAGAATTCTTCATCCGCCGCGTGTGCATTCAGGAAGCAGGCCAGTTCGTAGACGTGGAAGGGCCGTTCGCTGCCGCGCAGCAGGTGCCGCAAAAGATGAAGCGCGGTGTAGCCCAGGGCATCGGCGCGACTCAGTGCCGGCATGGCGATCCCCGCCACGGTGCGGATCACGCGGCGGCTCCAGAACTCTTCCACGTCGGGGACCGCTAGTTTCTCCACCTGCTCGTTCCAGAAGCGGAAATGCAGCTCTACCGCCAGGGGCATTTCGGTATCGTAAAAATCCCCGCGCCATTCCCAGCCGGTTTTGCGAATCAGGGCGGGAAGGTGATCGGTGGGGAAGCGTTCCATGTCTTCCAGGGGCTGGAAGCCCAGACTCTGCACCGCCTCTGCGGCAGCCATCACCTGTTCGCGCGGTACGAACAGGTCGATATCGTACTGGGCGCGAATCTCCGGCCGGGCGATGAAGTCCGGGCATTGCGTGAGCCCCTTCAGTGCCAGGAATTCGATGCCAGATTCCCGCAGGTGTGCGGCCAGTGCGCGGTACAACTCTTCGGTCAGGCGCAGCCGCTCGCGGTTGTTCCGCAGGTCGCCAGCGGTGCGTTCCGGCGCAAAGGCGTGGAGCGAAATGGTCAATTGCGAACGATTGCTGAAATCGAGCGCTTCCTTCCATTCGCGCTCGGTGAGGGACGCTAATAAGTCGGCACGTGGGTCGGCCAGGTGCAGCGCCGCCAGCACAGCAGCGGGACCGCGAGGCAACTTGGCGCCACTCACCCAGGGATTCGGCAAGGCATCTCCACGCTCATACGAAATCCGCTCCCTCACGGTCGCGGCTCTGATCGGAGCCGCGCGCGTAAGCACGCGGTCGTCTTAGAAATCGTACCGCAGCGCGAACTGCATCCGCCGCGGATCGCCGGAGGTCAGGATCTTGCCGAAGAAGGGACCAAAATCGGGATTGGGAACGGGGATGCCCCAGTTGGGGTGATTGAAGGTGTTGAACGTCTCGGCGCGGAACTGGATGGATTGGCCCTCGTGAACCCGGAAACGGCGTTGCAGGGCGAAATCGAAGATGTTATTACCCGGACCGGGCAGGATATCGCGGCCGGCATCGCCGAACGTATAAGGCGCGGGCGCGGAGAAGGCGGCGGTATTGAAGAATTCGGCGTCGCTGCGCAAACTGCGCGGCAGGGCGATGGTCTGTCCCGGCACGATGTTGGGACGGTTGGGCGTACCCGAGTTGGCCAGGTCCAGCGTGAATAAGAAAGCATTCAGCGGGGTGCCATCCTGCAGCGTCACGGTGCCGCTGAGCGACCAACTGCGGAGCACTGGTCCCGCCATTTTGACGTCCGGGAGGCGGTAGACGTAGCCGGCGGCAATACGGCGGCCGGGATTGGAAAAGGAAAGGCCGCGTTCCAGGCGCAGGTTGCGCTCATCCTGCGCGCCCACGCTATCGAACAGGCCGGGGATGATGGTATCGGCATCGTCGATGGCCTTGGACCACACGAAGCTGGCGAGCAGGCTGAGGCGCGCCGACAGGCTCTTCTCCACTTTCACCTGCAGGGAATTGTACGAGGAGTTGGCGATGTGCTGGCGCTGCACGATGGGGCCGAGTTCGGGGAACGTGCGCAGGGATTGCAAATCTCCAGGGCGGGGCGGAAGGTTCTGGCCCAGCTCGACGTGGGCGGGCGTGTTGAACTGCCGGAAGCGGCCCAGGTGCGTGCCTTTGGAAGCGGCATAGGCGATCTCCAGCAGAACTTTCTTGGGCAACTCGTGCTGGAGGCTGGCGGTCCACTGCTGAATGTACGCGGTCCGCGCGTTGGGATCCACCCCGAAGTAACTCGGGAAACCAGAGACGGACGTAGTGGCGAATCCGTTGCGCGTGGTGAGCACCGGCAGTTGCGTGGCCTGCGTTTCGTTGTGAACGTTGGAGAGGCCGTTGAGCACCAGGTCATAGGTCTCGGTGGAAATTTCCTGGCTGTAGTAGATGCCATAGCCGGCGCGGAAGACGCTGGCGCCGCCGGGCAGCGGGAGTTTGGGCAACTGCCAGGCCAGGCCGATCCGCGGCGCCAGGTTGTGATAGTCCGGATTCACGGCCGAGTCCACACGCGCGAGGCGAGGGGCGTTGGGCAACGTGGAATAATCCAGGTTCAGCAGGTTGTGCCGCGCTTCGGTATAGGGCGACGCATATTCGTAGCGCAGACCCAGGTTGAGCGTCACCCGGGGGGCGATGCGCCACTCATCCTGCACATATCCGGCATAATCGTTTTGCCGCAGATAGGCCTGGCCTGAGCCGCTGGTCTTGATGGTCTCCTGCGGATACCCCAGCAGGAAATCGGCGAACGGGTCGCCGCTGCCTACGCCCGATCCATCGGCGCTGGTAAATGCCCCGGAGTAGTTGTAAGTGCCGCGGACGTTGTTACTCTGCAGGTAGTTCAACTGCGAGTGGATGAAATCCACGCCGAACTTCACGGTATGCCGGCCGCGGACCAGCGAGATGCCATCGTGCGCCTGCCACAGGTTGTCACGCTGTACCTGCGGCAGAGTAGGGGAATCGGTGACCATGGAATAATCGGTGGCGTTGAAGTAGGGCAGGCCGAAATCGAACGGGTTGGTGTCGGGATTCGCCAGTCCCAACGCCTGTTCGACGTTGGTCTTGAAGGCGCTCTCCGGCACATCGTACAGGCGCAGCCGGGTGAAGGAGAGGCGCGCTTCGTTGATCCACGATGTTCTGCTGGTGGTGTATCCAACCGCCACCTGTTGTGCGCGCACCTGTTCCGACGTGGGCAGCAGAGGGAAGGATCCGGCCACCACGTTGCTCTCGTTGTTCAGGGTGTAGCGCCCGGTCAGCAGACTTCCGCCGGTGAATTGATGATCGATGCGGCCGTTGGCGCTATCGTTATTGTTGAGGTTGGGCGTGGCGTCCAGATAGTTGCCGGCTGCGCTGTTGCTGTTGGGCAGGGGCTGGTACTTGGCCAGAAACGCGGTGGCGATGGGGTCGATGCGCGCCTGCGGAATACGGTCGCCGGGGAAAGGCGTGCGCGTGCCCGCCGCCACATTCAGACTGAGCGGATCGTAGATGGCGTTGCCGCTGCCGGTGAAATCCGCTGCCGGTGAAATCGCCGGCCCGGGTGGGCGCATCGGGCACCAGGCTCACCTTGGAGTTCCCCGTCTTCTGCCGCAGCCCTTCGTAGACACCGTAGAAGAACGTGTTCTTCAGGACCGGCACGGGACCACCCAGGGACGCGCCGAACTCGCTCTGCCGGAAAATGGGGCGCGGCAGCGTGGGGTCGTCGAAATAATTGCGCGCGTCTGTGGCTTCGTTATCGAAGTACTCGAACCCGCTGCCGTGCAGACTCTTCGAGCCCGACTTGGTCACCACGTCGATGGCGGCGCCGCCATTCTGCGGAAACTCGGCGGGCGTCAGCAACGATTGAATGTGAAACTCCTGCACCGATTCCATGGGCGGATAGACGGCGATGGCGAAGGTGTTGCGGTCGGTATCGTAAGCGCCATCCAGCAGGAAGGC
>OKRF01000179.1:36310-37034 GCA_900290315.1 Candidatus Sulfopaludibacter sp. SbA3
TTGGTGGTGGAGCGGCTGCCATTGGTGGGCGGATTGAGCGCCACCGAGCCGCGCGAGCCTTCCTGGATATCGTTGACCACATCGTGCACGAAGCCGCCGAGTTGGCGGGGAACGGCGCCCGGCCCAAGCGTCACCAGCGCCACAATGTTGCGGGAATCCAGCGGCAGGTCGGCGATGCGCGTGCTATCCATGCGATAACCCAGGCTGGGCTCTTCGGTCTGCACCGGTGAGACGGAGGCCGCGACGGTGATGCGCTCGCGCGATTCGCCCACGGCCAGTTGGATGTCCTGCCGCCCTTTCTGATTGACCAGCAGCTCCACGCCGTCCGCTTCGAAATCGCGGAATCCCGGCTTAGTCGCTGTTACCGTGTAAGTTCCCGGAGCCAGATCTTGGAAAACGTAAGCTCCGTGTGAATCCGTCACCGTGCTGCGCGAAAAGCCCGTGGATTTCTGCGCCGCTTTGATCGCGGCACTGGACACCAGGCCGCCGGAAGCATCCGTCACTGTACCCGAGAGAGTCGAAGATGCCACCTGCGCAAAGCAAACAATGTTAGTAAGTGCGATAAGTAAAGCGATTCTGGTCAATTGGTTTCTTTCTCCACGAAGTATACGCCGCAAATCCGTGCCACCCTCGAAAATCCCAAGCCGTGCGTCCCCTGCAAATCCGTGCCAGGCTCGAAATTCGCCGCCTTTTGGCGAATCTTCGTGCCTGGCTCGAATTTGCC
>OKRF01000098.1:0-3920 GCA_900290315.1 Candidatus Sulfopaludibacter sp. SbA3
TTCCCCTATTGCAAACGTGTGCAACAGGCGGTAGCCGTAATTGTCGCGCGCTTGTGTTAAGCGTTTGTGACAACGGAGGAAAAAGAATCCGGCGGCCGGTGAGCGCGAGGAGCCGTGGATTCGCGGACGATCAGCCAGCCCGCGGTGATGCGGCTCTCGGGAGTTTCGCCGCTCAGCAACTGGTGCAGCATCTCGCCCGCCATCAGCCCCATTTCGCGCTTCGGCTGGCGAACGGTAGTAAGCGCAGGTTCGATATACGACGAAAGAAACAAATCGTCAAAGCCACAGAGAGAGATGTCTTCCGGAACTCGAAACCCGCGCTCGCGGACGGCAAGCATGGCCCCAAGGGCCTCGCGGTCGTTGTAACAGAATACTGCGCTAGGCGGCTCAGGAAGTGCAAGAAGCTGGTGCATAGCCACCCTACCGCCTTCGGGACTTCCGTCGCCGTATGCGATCAGGGCGAAGTCGAAGGCGACTCCCGCTTCTTCAAGAGTCCGCCGGTAGCCGGCGCACCGGTCGGCGTCGGATTGAAACCCCAGGCTGTCGCCGACGTATCCGATGCGGCTGTGTCCCAGACCGAGGAGATGCCGGGTCGCGTCCCGTGCTCCCCGGAAATCGTCTATCCGGACCGAATGCACGAATTCGCCGGGATGATGGCTGTTAATCAGGACGATTGGCACTTTCATTTCCGAAAGCATGGGGACATACATCGCGCCTACGCGGGAGGCCATCACAATAATTCCGTCAACACGCCGCTGGTGAAACGAATGCACGGCGCGCAGTTCGCGATCCCGGTCCGAATGGCAAGCGGCAAGGACTAAAGAGTAATCCTTGGGAAGGAAGTACTCTTCGATTCCGCTTACCACTTCACCCGCGAACGGATCGGCAATAGTGGTGACCACGACGCCCAGGGTGTTGGTGCGCCGATTCACCAAGCTGCGGGCGATGGCGCTGACCATGTAGCCCTTTTCGTGAGCAATCTTCTCGATCAGCGCCCGAGTCTCGGGATTTACCAGAGAACTGCCCCGGAGCGCCCGGGAAACGGTGGAATGCGACACCTGAGCAGCGCGGGCGATGTCTTTTATGGAAACCATTGCAAACGTGTTCAGCCTTGCAGAAACCCGGCCGTCTGTCAACTGAGGGCTCCACAAATTGAACGCAAAATGCCTTTGAGTGGGTAAAGTCCGCCATCCAACTGGTTGGCGAAGGGTGCGTCAATCCGCTGTAACACCTGCGTGCTAATCTCCCCCTTCAGGAGACTACATGCGAAAACTGTTGCTTACTGTTGTGCTGCTCACTAGCTCCGCGTCGCTGTTCGCCCAAAATGCTCCGCTCGCGTGCGATGGGCGTCGCGCAACCGTGCGGATTTCCGAAATCACCGCTGGCGGCACTGCCAAGGGCTTCATGGAAGCCGTAGCCGCGCACAAGGCGTGGGTTTTTTCCCACGGTTTGACCAAGGACGAGATCACCACTGTCCCCGTGATTGTTCTGTCCCCGTGATTGTTCGCGATGACAAGACACACGCGCGCAGCTATTCGGACAAGCAGTTCTGGAGCATCCATATCCACGGCTCAAACGAGCCGGATCCCCCACACGACGCGGCTTATGACGCGTTCGTGAAGATGTACCGCGACAACTCCAGCATCACGTCGGCCTACGATATTTGCCTGCCGAATAGCTCCCTGAAGTAGCGCAACGGATCTAGAGTCTGAATCCTATTGAATCTCCCGGAACGGGATGCCAGGGTCTGCGCGGCGGAGCGTAGTTTGTCCGCGCTATCGGCCCATAACCACAACGACGCGCCATCACGCCCTCGAAACACGGTAGCACCGTTCAGGTATAGCAGCGCCCGCTCGGAGGGTCTTTGTCGCATCGATATCCGAATCACATAGGAACGCGGGCCGGGAATCTGCCGGTCCGCCACTGCGATATGGACAGGAAGTTGAAAGACGGTTGCCAGTGACTCCAGCGGCATGGCGGCATCCGCCATCGCCGGCGAAATCGAGGAAGGCCCATCGGCATCTACTGCAATCACGACTTCGGTGCGTCCTGCCAGCGCCCGATCCCAAAACCGCGAGAACGAATCGTTCGATTCCACATCGCCGCGAATGGCGATGAGCGCTAGAAACGCCGCAACGAGGCTGGGCGCCGCCAATTGCCACAACCTCATAGGCGGCGGTGAGAGCTGGGGCGCAGGTAACGGCGGTGCCGGCGCGACAATTGAAACGAACCTGGGGGCGTAGGTCCCCGACGGAAGCTCGATTCGGAGTCCCGCTTTCGGCTGCGCCGAGTCGTAGTGCGTGGCGAGACGCCTGCGGACTTCATTGGCGCGGACACGCACTCCGGAATCCGAGCCCGTATCGTATCCAGGTGCTTTGCCAAGTACCGCCGCACCAACGGTTCGTTCCTTGAGCAGATCTCCCCGGCCGGCCAACGTCTCTTCGACCACGAACTTAAGAAAGGCCGCGCTCCGTGGGCTGCCACGGAAGGAAGGGCTCTGTAAAAGGGCGACGAGCTCAAGCTCGACTGCAGTGGCCCAATCGTCATCGCCAGCCGCAATGGCCTGCTGCATCCCGACCCGCAACAGCGGCGGTTTGGCGGTCGCGGACAGGATGGCGTCCATCGGTTAACCCACTTTCACTGGCAGCTTAACTCAATTGTGAAGCCTTCCACCAGCAAAATTCGCATGACCGTATCGTTTCAAATCGGTTACGACAGTCCTCGGCGAATTTCGATGAGATTCTTCCTTTGCAACTGGTTGGCTGAAAGCTTAACCGTTCAGAACGTGGGCAGCGCGCGGCTTCATGCGTTAATCTCCAACTTCACCCGAATGGAACTGACGGCGACAATCGTGGATGACACGGCGGACGGCGATCGCAACCTGCGCGCACGTTGGTCGTATTGGCGGTTTCGCGTCTTCGCGGCGGCGTGGGTGCTGTACGCCTGCTACTACTTTTGCCGCAAGAACTTCAGCGTCACCATGCCGATGATGGCGCGCACCAGCCATTACAACAATTTCGACTTGGCCCACGCGGTCTTCGTTTTCAGTTTGGCTTACGCCATCGGACAGTTTGTCGCCGGCGCATTGGGCGATCGCTTTGGCGGAAGGCTGGTAGGCAGCGCGGGAGGCTGCATTTCGGCTGCATGCACCGCCGCAATGGCGATGACGTCGAGCTACCATGCCATTGTCCTGTTGCAAATCGGCAACGGACTGGGCCAAGGTTGTGGATGGTCGGCGTGTCTCAAGGTTTTGGGAGCGTGGTTCGCCCGCAAAGAACGCGGAGCCACGCTGGCCTGGTGGGGTACCAGCTACGTGCTCGGCGGGTTTCTCGCCACAGTTTTTGCCACTTTCGCAGCCACCCAAATGTACGTGCTGCCAGCCATGGGATGGCGCCGAGGCTTCCTGTTTCCCGCCATCATTCTAGCCGCCGGAGCACTCTGGTTTGCGATTCACACCCGCAATACTCCGCCGGACGCAGATCTTCCCGCCCTCGCCAAGTCCACTGACGATGTACCTGACAACGGTGATTGGTGCACGGCCGCCCGCAATCCGGAAGTGTGGATTCTCGCCGGCATGTATTTCTTCCTCAAGATCACACGGTACTCCCTGCTGTTCTGGCTGCCTCTCTACCTGGTACAGCGGATGCAATACAGCGAATCGCAGGCGGGCTACACCTCCTCGTTGTTCGAATTGGTGGGCTTCTCCGGAGCGCTCATCGCAGGATACGTTTCCGACCGCTTGATGAACGGAAGGCGCTATCCGGTCGGAGCCACGATGCTCTTCGGTTTGGCCGCCGCTCTGCTGATGCATCCGGTGATCGGCCGGCTCGGTCCAGTAGCGATGGCTGGCAGTATCTCGCTGCTGGGTATCCTGGTTTACGGGCCGGATTTGTTGATGTCGGGACCGGCGAGCATTGACG
>OKRF01000098.1:3930-6919 GCA_900290315.1 Candidatus Sulfopaludibacter sp. SbA3
GTTGATGTCGGGACCGGCGAGCATTGACGCCGTCAGCCCGCAACACGCAGCGCGGGCGGCGGGAATCGTGAACGGAGTCGGCTCCCTAGGGCAACTGATTTCGGCGTATGTCGTCGCGGTGATTGTGACCCGCTTCGGCTGGGACCAGCTCTTTACATTTTTTCTTCTCTGCGCCGCCGCCGCGGGATGTCTGTTAACGCTGAAGTGGAATAAAGGATTGGAAGAGAATTGAACATGAAGTTCGGCTGCATACAAGCTGTGATCCTGGATTGGGCCGGAACAACGGTCGATTTTGGCAGCCTTGCTCCGGTGGCCGCGCTGCGAGGCGCGTTCGAAGCCGCCGGCGTGTCCATCACGGCGGGGGAAGCGCGCGCACAAATGGGAGTGCTGAAGAAAGATCAGATCCGTTTCATCTTACAGGGCGAGCGTGTGCGCACCGAATGGACCAATCTCCACGGGCAGCCGCCATCCGAAAACGACGTCGAGCGTTTGTTCAGCGACTTCCTACCCAAACAATCGGAGATTCTGGCGGAATACAGCAGTCCCATTCCAGGCGTTTGCGAGACGGTGGACGCTTGGAAAGCGGGCGGACTGCGCATCGGTTCAACCACCGGATACACGCGCGCCCTTTTGGATGTGGTGCTGCCCGTGGCGTCCCGGCTTGGCTATTCGCCCGATGCCAGTGTGACGCCGGACGAAGCGGGCGGCGGACGTCCCAAGCCGTTCATGTGTTATCGCAACGCCATCCTCTTGAGTGTGTTCCCCTTGTGGCGCTGCGTGAAGATCGGCGACACCCCGGTGGATATCGCTGAAGGGCTCAACGCCGGAATGTGGACCATCGGCATCACCGCGACGGGCAACGAGGTTGGCCTTTCGCGGGCCGATTGGGAAGCCCTGCCGCGCGAAGAACAGGCCGCGCAGGAGCAGACGGCAGCACGGCGTCTCACGGATGCAGGCGCGCACTGTACCGCCCAGTCGCTGGCCGATTGCACCGAATTACTCGCTGATATTGAGCGCCGGATCGCCGCCGGCGAGAAACCGTAATTCCTTAATACAACAACGGAGCAAGCGATGCGAAGAATTCTCATCACAGCCGTAGTGTGCCTTGTCACGGCACTGGGTCTGAGCGCGCAAAGCGCGCGTGTAAGCGGACAAGTCGTGGACTCGCGCCATGGCGTCATCCAGGTGTGCGAGGTGACGATCCGGAACACCGGGACTGAGGCCAGGTTTCGAACCGTGACTACCGACAGCGGGAGCTTCCTGCTACCTCCGGTTCCGCCCGGAACTTACGAGATTACTGCGTCGGCGGCCGGCTTTGCCATCGAGCGTCTCACTGGTCTCACGCTCGATGTGGGCGAGAGTAAGGTAATCGAGCTGGTACTCCAGCCGGCGTCGCTGCACGAAGTGGTGGAAGTGGTGGATACGCCGCCGGAGGTTACCACGGATCGGCCTGACCGCAGTGTAGTGATCGACCGCACCTTTGTGGCAAGCATTCCCCTCAACGTACGCAATCCGCTGCAGTTGATCAACTTCAGCCCCGGCGTGACCAAAGGCGACGATGGACTATCCGGGCAGAACGTGACCAGCGAGAGCCGCACCAACACCTGGCGCATCAACGGAGCCAAGGGTGCTACCACCGATATCGCAATTGATGGCGGCACCGACACGACCGCTTATTACAACCAATCCGCCGGCATCCCGGGTGTGGACGCGGTACAGGAGTATCGTGTTTATACCAGCGCCTTTGCGCCGGAGTTCGGGCGCACCAGCGGCGGAACCGTCGCGTATGCACTCCGCTCCGGCAGTAACGCTGTCCACGGTTCGCTATTCGAATATTTGCGCAACAGCGACCTGGATGCACGATGGATTCAATGCCGACAAGGCGGGCCAGCCCATCGCGCCGTTCCGGCGCAACCAATTCGGAGGAACATTCGGCGGACCTGTGGAACTCCCCAAGCTGTATCACGGCCGCGACAAGACCTTCTTTTTCGTTTCGTACGAGGGACTGCGCGACGCCACCGCCGGATCGTTCACGGGCACGATGCCTACGGCGCTAGAGCGCACCGGCAATTTCTCGCAAACCAAGGACGCCAACGGCAACCTGATCGTGATTTACGATCCCAGCACCACGCGGCTCGACACCAGCGCGCCGGCGGGAACGACGCGCTACATCCGCACGGCATTCCCGGGAAACATCGTCCCAACGGGCTTGATCAATCCCATCGCGACCAGGCTGCTGTCCTATTACCCGGCGCCCAACGAGCCAGGCGTGGGCCAGAGCGGTACCAACAACTATTTCTCGAATGCTCCCGGCACGAACAACAACGACCGTATCGATGCGCGGCTCGATCAGCGAATCAGCGACCATCAGCTTGTGTATGCGCACCTGGACTGGTTTTCGAATCACATCATTCAGAACAACTACTACGGTGACGGAATGGCGGCGGTGAATTCCAACGACTTCATTCCGGGCTTCAACATCATGCTGCACCACACCTGGTCGATTTCTCCCTCGCTGGTGTTCGACCATCATCTCTCCTGGGCGCACAGCGAATCGAACCGCACGGCGCCGGTGGAAGTGACCGCCAGCCAACTTGGGTTCCCCGCCAACGCAGCGCCGGGCCTCACCGACCAAATGGTGCCGCAACTTTCCATGACCCGGGTCAGCAGTCTCGGCAACAACTACCCGTTTGAGGACAACGAGTCTTCAGTCTGGCAGTATGCCGGCGATCTTTCCTGGATAAAGGGCGTACATACGTTGAAGTTCGGGTACGACTTTCGCCTTTACCCCGTGCAGCTTTACGATCCGCAGCAATTGACGATCAATGCAGCCAGCAATTTCACCGGCGGCCCCAATCCGAGCGCGGCCGTGGCGAACTCTGGCAGCGGCATTGCCGACCTGTTGTTGGGCGCGGCGGGAGTGACCAGCGGATATGCACCCGAGACGAAATCGCGCCACGGTTACTTCGGCTTTTACGCGCAGGACGCC
>OKRF01000310.1 GCA_900290315.1 Candidatus Sulfopaludibacter sp. SbA3
GCACCATCATCGGGAAGGCCCCGTTGGAAATCGCCGGAATCACCTGCCCGTCCCGCCCGATCATCGGCCCCAGTTCGGGAATCTTGCCGCTGCGCGCCAGCGCGTAGCAGATCAGCCCCGGAATGATGAACAGGTACACCGGAAACAGCTTCAGGAACGCCGCGAAAATGCTGCCCTGGCGGGCAATCTTCTCATTGGGAGCGCCCAGCGCGCGCTGCACGATGTACTGGTCCGTGCACCAATACCACAGCCCGATGATCGGCGCGCAGAACAGCATCCCCAGCCACGGGAAGTTGCCGTTGAAATACCACGCCTCGCGAATCACCTTGCCCGCCGCGTATCAGCGGCTTCCACAGATTGAACATGTCGCTGCCGCACCAGTAGCGCAGTTCGTGCCAGCCGCCCAGCTTCACCAGTCCGTAGGCCGTCAGCAGGAACGATCCGGTAATCAGCACGACTACCTGCACGGCGTCGTTATACGCCACCGCGCGCATGCCGCCGAGCGTGGTATACAGGCCCGTCAGCACGATGACCAGCACCGACCCGATCCAGAAACTGTCGATCGTGGTCCCGCCGATCGTCAGGCTCACATCTGGCAGGAGCGTCGAGAAGACCACCCCGCCCGCGAAAATGCCCACCGCGATTTTCGAGATCACGAACGTGATCAGGCTGACGATGGAGAGCACGTAGCGCGATTTCTCGTTGAAGCGGCGCTCCAGAAACTCCGGCATCGTGAACACCATCGACCGCATGTAGAACGGTACGAAGACCCACGCCAGCACCAGCAAACACCAGGCGTGCAGTTCGTAGTGCGCCATCGCCACCCCGCTCGTCGCGCCGCTGCCGGCCAGTCCCACAATGTGTTCGGACCCAATGTTGGAAGCGAAGATCGAGGCGCCAATCACCCACCATCCCAGGTTGCGCCCAGCCAGAAAATAATCGGCGGCATTGTTTTTGCTCTTGCGCACTACCCACCAGGCGACGCAAAGAAGAATCCCGAAGTAGAGCGCGATCATCGTCCAGTCGAGGGCCGTGATGCGCGAAACCGCCGGAGCGGATTGGAACAGCAATGCGAAAGGCATGTTTGTTTGAAATGCGAATTATAGCCTACGGCACCGTGACAGCCTAGCGTAGTGGAAAAAACACCCTGGAGCAAGCGCTGGCGCCGCGCATGTCACTACAAACTGCTGACGTAGACGATGATGGCATCCACTTGGGGCCGCTTGATCCGCTCTCCTCTGATGATCACCTCTTGATCGTTTACTTCCCACATGTTCAGAGTCTCGCGGATCTGTGTGGGCGAAAGCCTTTGGCCCACTCCCGTCAGCGGTTTTTGGTCACACCACGTGTCCTCCCCGTCGGCACCGTGGCAGCGAGCGCAATAGCCGGCGAACCACGCCTTGCCGGACTGCCAGAGCTCGACAAAGTCGGTGAGGCCGGTCCCCGTCAGGACGCTTCCGGTGAGCACGCGCCGGACAACACCCGTTTGGTCGATCAGCAGCGTGGCTGCCGGGCCATCATTGAAGAGCACTACGGTGTCCAGCGCGGCAAGCCGGCGCTCTGTGCCAGCCCAATCTGCGGTGGGGAGGCGATCTGGCGGGGCCACCAGTAACGCGATATGTTTCTTTTGCCGGTAGGCGGAGAGCCTGACGGTGGTTCCCGCGACGTCCCGCACTACGAGGTCTGGCGCCGGTTCACCCGGAACCAGTGCAGCGTCCAATGAGAACGCACAGCAAGCGGCCGCGGCCGCCAACCAGAATCGGATATTCATATCTGGAACCTCCTGCCCGGAATTATGCCATGCCGCGAAGGCAGTGTCCACGCCGCAGATGTGCAGTCATCCGGGGTTGTATGCTGAGAGTTCCTTTGTCCGACACTACTGAGCTGGAAGCCCTCTATCGCCGGCGCAATGCCACCACGCTTGCCGCCCGTCTCCGCCGCCTGCTGACGCCGCCCGCGCCCTTCGTGATGAATCCAGCCGAGCCCGCCGATTTTCCGTTAGGACGCTGGAACTTGTATCTGGGAGGCGCCGGCCGCTCGGTCCCCGGCTGGGTCAATCTCGATCTCTTTGCCATGCCGGGCGTGGACGTGGCCGCCGACGCCGAACACTTGCCTTTCCCCGATGGCGTCTTCCAGCGCGTGGAGTGTGACGCTGTGCTGGAGCACGTCCGCCATCCGGAGCAGGTCGTGCNNCTGCCACCCCTTCCACGAGTATCCGAAGGACTATCGCCGCTTCACCCTCGAGGGCCTCAAGGAACTGGCCGCCGGCCTGGAACCCGTTGCCGAAGGCTGGCGCACCGGACCCACCGCCACCCTGCTCGTCTTCGGAATCGAGTACGCCAAGCTGCTACTCCCCTTCCCCTTCTGGCGCGTCGCCGTCCATGGAGTTTTGGGTTGGCTCCTCTTCCCCTTCCGCTATCTGGATCTGCTCTTTTTCCGCACTGCCCGCGCCGGCCGCCTGGGCAACCACTGCTACATGTGGCTGCGCAAGCGCTGACCTGGTAACGCCGGCGGTCTCGCCGCCGGTTCTTGCCGGCCCCACGCCCCCGATTTGTGATACGGTAAGGATTCACTTTGAAACTGGAGGACTAATGGAGGCCCTTGGCCTAGTTGAAACAAAGGGTTTGATCGGCGCCATCGAGGCTGCCGATGCCATGGTCAAGACCGCCAACGTGGTGTTGACCGGCAAGGAATTCGTGGGAGCCGGCTTGGTTTGCGTCATGGTACGCGGCGATGTCGGCGCGGTCAAAGCCGCCACGGACGCAGGCGCTGCCGCTGCCCGGCGCGTCGGCGAACTGGTCAGTGTGCACGTCATTCCCCGTCCGCACGAGGAAGTCGAAAAGGTTCTCCCCGTGTTGGGCGGGTCGAAGAAGTAAGGGGCGATGCTCGCAGACAAAGACCTTCTCTCTATTCAGGAGGTCCGCACCAAGGTCGAAGCGGCCTGGCAGGCCCAGCAAAAGTACCGCACCTATTCGCAGGAGCAGGTGGACGCCATTGTCGAACGCATGGCCGCGGCTGCCCGCGCCAATGCCCGCCACCTGGCTGAGCTCGCGGTGGAAGAGACCGGCTACGGCAACGCCAAAGACAAGTACATCAAGAACCTGCTGAATTGCGACTGGCTGCCCCGCCGCATGCGCGGCATGAAGACCGTCGGCATTCTGCGGGAGTTGCCGGACGAGAAGATGGTGGAAATCGGCGTGCCAGTGGGAGTGGTCGCCGCGGTGCTTCCCACCACCAACCCCACCTCAACCGCCATCTACAAGACCCTGATCTCGCTCAAGGCCGGCAACGCCATCGTCCTCAGCCCGCACCCGCGAGCCCACCAGTGTACCTGCGCCACCACGTCCATCCTGTCCCAGGCGGCCCTGGAAGCGGGAGCGCCCGAAGGCATCATCCAGTGCATCGATAACGCCACCATTGAGGGCACCAACGCGCTCATGCGCCACGAACGCACCGGCGTCATCCTGGCCACGGGCGGATCGGGGATCGTGAAAGCTGCCTATTCCAGCGGCAAGCCGGCCTTCGGTGTCGGACCCGGCAACGTGCCCGTGCTGGTAGACACTTCGGCGGACCTGAACGACGCCGTCGCCAAAATCGTAGCTGGCAAGAGCTTCGATTTCGGCACGGTCTGCTCCAGCGAACAGGCGCTCGTCGCCGAAATCTCCCTGCGCGACCGCCTCCTCGGCCTGCTGAAAGAGCACAAAGCCTACATCGCCACGGATGCGCAAAAAGAGGCGTTGGGCAAGCTGCTGGTCAGCCAGAACTGGACCATCAATCCGCAGTGCGTGGGCCAGGCGCCCACCAAACTCGCGCGCATGGCGGGCTTCGAAGTGCCGCCCGATACCTCCATCATCTGCTGCGAAATCGGCGGTGTGGGCAAGCAGTATCCGCTCTCCATGGAGAAGCTCTCGCCGGTGCTTTCCCTGCACTTCGTGAGCGACTACAACACCGCGCTCGACACCTGTTTCGCGCTGCTGAAGTTCGGCGGCCTGGGACACACCGCGGTCATCTACGCCAGGAACGATGCGCGCATCCGCGAATACGGCCTGCGCATGCCGGCCATGCGGGTGCTGGTGAACACTCCCGCGCCGCAAGGTTCCACCGGAATCACTACCAACGTATTCCCTGCCATGACGCTGGGCTGCGGCGCCGCCGCCGGCAACATCACCAGCGATAACGTGGGGCCGCAGCACCTGATCAACATCAAGCGCCTGGCCTACGTGGTCCGCAAACCGGAAGAAGCGTTCGAGATGCCCCTGGACATCAACCAGGCGCAGGCGCCGACGGGTCCGCCCGCCGCTTCCGCAACGTCCGGGACCATCGACCGCAATACCGTGGTAGCCGCCGTGGAAAAGTATCTGGCATCACGCGGCTTCGCTGTGCCCGCTCCGGCAGTTTCCGCTGGAAGCGCGCCCGCAGGCCCATCCTGCTCCTGCGAGGTCAAACACGCCACCATACCCAATGTGGCCGCCGACGTGGTGGATCGCTTCCTGGCCCGCCGCGGGCAACCCGGTTCGCCTGGTGGATACAGTTGACTGACACCCGAAGCGGCGCCGCCGTCCCAGCCTTCGCCTCCACCACCCAAAGCGGTGGACTTCGTCTGCGAGGCCGACGTGCTCCAGGCCATCAAGGAGAATCGCAAAATCTATATCGGGCCAAAAACGATCGTCACGCCGTCTGCCCGCGACGCGGCGACGCCCTCTGATATTCTGGTGTTGGCCAAGGGCTGAGGCATAACGTGGATCTTAATCTCGACACGCTGAAAAACGAAATTCTGGAGTACCTCGGCTCGTCCGGGTTCGCCATCTTTCACGGCACGCCCGGTGGCCTGGAAGGGCTGCCCATGGTTCTTTGGGACAGCGAACGCCACCCCGACTACCAGATGTTTCTGGAAGTGGCGCAGAAAGCTGGCGTCAAGCTGATTCTGTTCGCCAGCCGCGAATTCGAAGCCGCCGAAATCGATGACCTCGCCGAGCAGTTGGACTCCTGCGAACTCTCCCGCGAAGAGTACCGCGATTACGAATCGCGTCTCCGCTCGCTGCGCGCCTGCGAGGGCGTCACTTGCACGTTGGAACTGGCCTTCGACTACAATGCCCGCCTGCACGTCTATGAAGTGCAGCCCGACTGGTTCGAAGAGTTCCTGAACATCGAAGAGGAACTGATGGCGCGCATGACCGACGACGATATCGAAGAAGACGACTCTCTCGGTGGCTACTTCTCCAAGAACTGAACCCGCGAGATCCGGCTCCCGTTGGATTCTTCCCGGCGAAGTCGGAGACCTATCCGCTCTTGCCGCCGAACTCGGCATCGCCACCGCCGCTGCCAAGGTGCTGGCCCATCGCGGGTTGGGTGACTCCGTTGCCGCGCGCCACTTCCTCCACCCTTCGCTGGACGATCTGCTCGACCCGCTCACGCTGCGCGACATGCCCGCCGCCGTCGAGCGCATCCGCCGCGCCATCGCCGCTTCCGAAAAGATCCTGATCTACGGCGATTACGATGTCGACGGCACCACTTCTGTCGTGCTCCTCACCAAAGCCATCGAACTCGCCGGAGGCGCGGCCGATTATCACGTGCCGCATCGCTTGAAGGACGGCTATGGCATGCGGCCCGAAGTGGTCGAGACTATGGCCGCCGAGGGCGTCAAGCTGATCGTCAGCGTGGATACCGGCATTCGCGCCGCCGAAGTGGTGAAGCGTGCTACGGAGCTGGGCATCGACGTCATCGTCACCGACCATCACCTTCCCGAGAGCGAGCTGCCCCCAGCCCTGGCGGTGCTCAATCCCAATCGCCCCGATTGCCCGTATCCGGAAAAGAATCTCTGCGGCGCCGGGGTGGCCTTCAAACTGGTGCAGGCTCTGCTGGCCACGCTTGGCTGGCCCGACGCGAAGGTGCGGCGCACTTGCGAATCGTTCCTCAAGCTTGCCGCCATCGCCACCGTGGCCGACGTGGTCCCGCTCACCGGAGAGAATCGCGTCATCGTCAAGCATGGACTCGAGGGCCTCCACGACGTCCGCAATCCCGGGCTGCGCGCCCTGCTCGACGTGGCCGGCTTCACCGGCGATTCCATCCCCAGTGCGCGCCAGGTGGCCTTCCAGATCGCCCCGCGCCTCAATGCCGCCGGCCGCATGGATACTGCTCGCGCCGTGGTCGAGCTGTTCCTCACCAGCGATGCCGCCCGCGCGCGCGAACTGGCCCAGCAGCTTCACGACCAGAACACCGAGCGCCAGCAGGTGGAACTGGGCATCCGCGAGACTTGCGCCGGGCTGGCGGTGGAGGAATCGGCCGCCGCGCTGGTGTACTACGACGAGCGCTGGCATCGCGGCGTGCTGGGCATCGTGGCCGCGCGCCTGGTAGAGCGGCTGCATCGGCCCGTCTTCGTGCTCGGGCGCAATGAAGACGATGGCCTGGTGCAAGGGTCCGGCCGCAGCATTCCGGCGTTCCATCTGCTGGAAGCGTTGGAATCCATGCCGGAGCTGTTCCGCAAATTCGGCGGCCACAAGTACGCCGCCGGCGTCACCATGGAAGCTTCCCAGGTGGAAGAGTTCCGCCGCCGCTTCAACGCCTATGCCGCGGAGCGCTTGACGCCGGACGATTTCTTGCGCCAGGTGGAGATCGACGCCGTGCTCGAGCTCCGCGAAATCACCGAGCAGGCAGTGGCCGGCATTTTCTCCCTTTCGCCCTTCGGCACCGGTAATCCGCCGCCGCATTTCGCCGCCTTGAACGTGGAAGTGGCCGGTCCGCCCGTGGTGATGAAGGAGAAACACCTGCGCATCACCGTCCGCCAGAACGGCCGCACCCTCACCCTGAAGGCGTGGAACTTCGCCGAGCACGCCACCGAACTGGCCCCCGGCACGCGCATCGATATCGCTTTTCAGATCGAAGAAGACGCCTACTCGGCCGCCCGCGGCTATGCCCCGTGGTCAGCGACGTTGCGGGATTTCCGGATGGCGTGATTATTCCCCGACAGGAGTTTAAGCCGCAAACCGTGCCAGGCTCGAAACTCGCCGCCTTTTGGCGAATCTTCGTGCCTCGCTCGAGTTTGCCCTTCCGTGAAATCCCGACGCGCTGTTTCCTGCTGCCAGACTGGGGCCCCGCAGTCAAATGCCCGGCGGTGAATGAACTGCTTACTCCAGCAACTCCCGCACGCCCTTTTCTACTGGCTCCAGTTCTGCGATCTCCACGCCCAGCGGAGCGGTCTTCAATTCGGCGAATTTGCGCGCACTCACCATGACGCGGCTTTCCAGCGAGCCCACCGCCCCGTTGTACGCTTCCACTGCGCGCTCCAGACTGCGGCCTACGCGATTCCAGTGATCGCCCATATCACTCAGGCGCTTGAACAGCTCCTTGCCGATCGCGCTGATCTCCGCGGCGTTCTCCGCGATTTTCTCCTGCCGCCAGCCGTAAGCCACCGCCCGCAACAGCGCGATCAGCGTAGTCGGCGTGGCCACAATCACGTTCTGCTCCACCCCCGCCTCAATGAGCGACGCATCGCTCTCCAGGGCGGCGCTGAAGAAGCACTCGCCGGGCAGAAACAGCACCACGAATTCCGGGGCGTGGTCGAACTGCTCCCAGTATGATTTCCGCCCGAGCGTGGTCACATGGGTGCGCACCTGCCGCGCATGATCGGCGAAGCGCGATTTGCGGGTAGCCTCATCCGGCGCCTCGATAGCCCGCAGATACGCGTCCAGCGGCGTCTTCGCGTCCACCACGATGGTCTTCCCCGCCGGCAGCCGCACCAGCAGGTCGGGCCGCAGACGCCCCTCTTCGCCGAATAGCGTCGTCTGGGTGGTGAAATCGCAGTGGTCCAGCATGCCGGCCATCTCCACCACGCGGCGCAGTTGAATCTCGCCCCAGTTGCCGCGTACCGCGGGAGTGCGCAGCGCCGTCACCAGCTTGCCTGTTTCGGCGCGCAACTGCGACTGGGTCTCCAGCAGGCTGCGCACCTGTTCATGCAGCGCCGCATAGGCTCCGGCCCGCGACTTCTCCAGCTCCTGAATCTGGCAATCCACCTTTTCCAGCGACGCGCGCACCGGTGTCACCAGTTCGCCGATGGCCCGCTGCCGCATCTCCAAGTCGCTCGTGGCCGCTGCTTGCGTCTGCGTCAGGGTGCTCTTCGCCAGATCCAGGAAGGCCTGGTTGTTGCGCGCCAGGGCGTCCGCGGAGAGCGCCCGGAAGGCGGCTTCGGTGTCCTGCCGCCGCCACCGCAGCACCGCCCACGCCAGCGCGAAACCAGCGGCAAAGCAGAGGACTGGGATTATGCTCTGCATCTCATCGGCCCCCCGTGTCCAGCGTAAACCAGGTGGACTCGAACCCGGTAGGAATCACGGTGTGGTCTTTCTTGCTGGGGAACAGGAAGGTGCCTACGCCCCAGAACCAGATTCCCGTATCCCGCATCGCCCGGTTTGCGCCCAACTCCCTGGCAACCTCCGGATCGGCATCCTTGTGCGCGAAGAAAGGCGACAGGACTCCCTGCACATCCACGCGGTTGAACGCCAGGGCGATCCGAAAATAAGGCGTAGGCAGCAGGTAGTGCTCCACACGGCGGATCCTGCCGTAAACCAAGGCACCCGCCGGAATCAGGATGTCCGTCGAGCCTGGACGGCGCACCGGTTTGACCACTTCCGCCGTGACGGGGTCGCCCGCAGCAGCGGTAGCCGTGTCGATGGGGCCGGCCAGCGACAGGGTGACCGGCAGGCCGATGGGCAACGCCACGCGGCCTCGGCTGGTAGTCCTTGTGGCCGTGCTCGCGGCATCGGCAGATTCGGCGAAGACGATTTCCGATTCCGCCTGATACTCGCGGCAGGCCGAGAAGGTGGTGACGTTGCGCGTTTCCCTCCCGCTTTCGAGCGCGATCTCGAGTTGACTTTGACGCGGCAACAGCACGCTGCTGTCGCCGATGTGGACTGGCTGATAGTCCAAGGTGGTGGTTGCTCCGCAGAAGGCCGCGCCCGCCGGCAACTCGTTGGTGCGGACGGTCAGGCGCTCGAGTTCGAGAGACCGCGGATCGATTCGGAATTCACCCTCGTAGGCCGCGGGCCGCCAGCCGGCCCCTACTTTGACTTGGAAGCTGCTGGCTTCCAGGGGCACGTGGTACCGATAGTCGAACAGAGTCTTGCCGCCCTCCGCGTGCTCGCCGCTGTATTCGAACGAGACGCCTGGATGGTCGAAGACGCCGGCGAGGTACCCGCCGAAAGCGCCTGTCGACACCGGACCGTTGCGGATGAGTTCGTCGACATCGCGCGTGTCGAACCGTGTGGCTCCGGGCCACGAGTGCAATTCATGGCCCTCGGACACCGTTACCTCAAGCCGCACGCGATCGGTGGATTCGAGTGCATGCCGGCCACTGGGAGTCTGGCCGCACGGCGCCTCCCTCTCGACTCGCTGGTAGTAGCCGCGATCGACATTCTCGACGCAGACGTACTTCTCCAGGCTGCGGGACATTGCCTGCAGCCGGGCGCGCGCCTGCTCCAGCACGAGATTGGGATCGGGCCTCCGCTGGCCATGCGCCATGGCGGCGGCAGCCAATGCGAGGACGAGTCTCGCGCTGAGCCTACTGTTTGCGGTTGGCAGTTGCTACCCTCGGTTTCCAGTTCTGCGCGGCACGGTCCTGGTCGGTCACCTCGGCCGGTTGCAGCTTCGCGGCTTCGGTGCTGCGCATCTTCTCGCCACTCTTTTCTCCATGGAGGAAAGCCAGCGTCAGCCAGAAATAGGCGCGCTTGCCGCTTTGCTCGACGCCGTTACCAGACGCGTAGCGCATTCCAAGATTTGCCATGGCGGGAGCATACCCCTGTGCTGCAGAGGCGCTCGCCCAGCGCGCAGCCTGCTCCTCATCCTTCTTCACTCCCTTGCCGCTGGCATACAAACGGGCGAGATTGAATTCCGCTTCGGGATGGCTCTTGTCGGCAGCCCGACGATACCAGTAAGCGGCCTGCTCCTGGTCCTGCGGCATGCCGTACCCTTCCACGTTCGCCCAATCTGTGGGAGGCCCTTCGGACTCCACCGAGTTCGCCATCTGCAACCAGCGGATGGCATCCGCTGCGTCTCTAGGCACACCCCAACCGCGCGAGTACATCTGTCCCAGCGCGAACTCGGCTTCCGCGTTGCCCTGCTCGGCCGATGTGCGGTACCAGTATGCCGCCTCCGTAAGGTCGCGGCGCACACCCAGTCCCTGCGCGTACAAGACTCCCAAATCGAATTGGGCCTCGGCCTGTCCGGCGTCGGCCGCCGCTTTCCATTCCTTGAAGGCCTTCTGGTAATCCTTATTCTTGAAGGCCGCCAGCCCGGCCGCAGTGTCCGCGAACGCTGGCGCGCCGGCCAGCAGAAGCACACCCAAACCCAACCCCAAACGCACGGCAAAGTACCTCATGGCACTCTCCTCTCTGAATAACGTTGTAGCACGATGCGCCCCGTTTAATTAACTACCGACTCACATTCACGAAGTAGAGGTCCGTGGCAGCTTCGAATTCGTCTTTGCGGAGTGCCGTTTTCATGGTGTTCCAGGAGGTGGTGGGCTCGATCAGTTCCCAGTGGTCTTTCCTTCCCACGCGGACCGGCATAGCGAAGGCCGGCTCATCCGCCTTCCAACGGTACTGAACTTCGCCCACGGCCTCGTCGAATTTCAGTTCCAGCGTGGGCAGCGCGGTGTGGCGAAGGTATTGGTCGAAAATCGGCGTGAGATTCCGGCCGGTCTTCTGGTTGAAAAACTGCACCACGTCCTCGGTCAGGATGTTCCGATACTTGAAGTGCTGGTAGAAATCGTGCAGCAGCGCCCACCAGCGCGCGTCGTTGTTCACCACGCTGCGCAGCGTATTGAGGAACAGGGCGCCCTTGAAGTACATGTCCTGCGGCGGCTCGCGATTGACGCCGCGCTGCGTGATAATGGGCTGCTGGTTGCGCACCTTCGACTTGTACCCGCCCAGGTATTTCAGCGCATCGTCGTGGCCGTACATGTACTCGACGTACAGGGCCTCCAGGTAAGTCGCCCAACCCTCGTGGATCCACATATCGGACACATCAGCCGCCGTGATGCTGTTGCCGAACCACTCATGCGCGCTCTCATGGATGATGATGAAGTCGAACCGCGGGCTGATCCCCACGCCGGTCCAATCGCGCTCCAGGTAGCCGTTCTTAAAGTGATTGCCATAAGTGACGGCGCTCTGGTGTTCCATGCCGGAGTAGGGCGCTTCAATCAGCTTGTAACCATCCTTCCGGAAGGGATACTCGCCGAAGTAGTGCTGGAAGGCTTCGAGCATGCCCTTCGCCTGCGCGAACTGCTTCCTGGCCTTC
Organism: Candidatus Sulfopaludibacter sp. SbA3; assembly: GCA_900290315.1. Taxonomy (GTDB): domain Bacteria; phylum Acidobacteriota; class Terriglobia; order Bryobacterales; family Bryobacteraceae; genus Sulfopaludibacter. The sequence goes on from OKRF01000310.1 coordinate 11,287, forward strand.
TCCAGATCTTCCGGCAGCGCGTAGAAATCCATCGGCACGTTGCCGAGCCGGTCCGAGAAATGCTCGTAGTTGCCGATGTTCAGCGAGACATCGTAATTATTGATGGGATACTGCACCAGCCAGTCCCAGCGCGTGTATCCATCCAGCCAGTCCCAGCGCGTGTATCCATCGCCCAAGTCGGTCTTGCCCTGGAACTTCCCGTTGGAGACGTCCACCAGTCCGTTGGGAATCGAAACGCTGATCTGCATCTTCTCCACTTCGTCGCGCCACTGGTCTTTATTGGGCCACCACACGCTGGCGCCGATGCCTTCGCACGCCGTATTGATCCACAGATGCCCCGAGGGGTCCTGGCGGAAGGCGATGGCGCCGAACCGGCCCTGCGACACCGGATTCCCCGAGTAGTAGAAGTCGATCGTATACACGCGTCCGGCGCGCAGGGTCTCGGGGAAATCGACGAACACCGCGCCCTCTTCCCGCTGATACTGCAGGGTGGCCACGCCCATCAGGATCTTGTCGATGTGCAGCGCCGCATGCAAGTCGAGTTGGATCCGCGTATCGTCCTTCAGCATCTTGAAGCGGATGGTGTTCTTGCCGCTCAGGAACTTCCTTTCGGGATCCACCCGCACGTCCAGGTGGTAGAACAGCAGATCGTTGTTGGCGCGATACCGGCCGTACTCGCCGCGCAGAATGTCGGCGCGCGTCTGTGCCGCCAGCGGCGCGGCGCACGCCAGCGCCATCAGCACTCGGAAAAGGAGCATCCCTTGAATTTAGCAGCGGTGGCGCGTCAGGTGCCGGCTCAACTCCCGGGACGCGGCCATGTGCTGCCCGCGCAGACGCATGGCGGCCGTGTAAGCGTCGCCCCACGTCTCCGGCAGATTGCTCGCCTTGGCACTCAACCCGCTAGGCGTGGGAAGGGGGATCCCACCATTGAGATTGACGGCCAGGCCAACCCTCGCCGCTTCCGCGGCGTAAGCTTCCCACGCCGCCGTGCATTGCTCCTGCAGGGCCTGCTTTTCCGGGCACTTCATACTTGCTGATATCATAGCGTAGCCGCGTTACCTCAGCTTGAAGAGGACATTGGGGCCGGCGTTACCGACGGCCACCAGGCCCCATTGCGGGGCGTGCTCCTGGATCTGCTTTCCCAGGGGACCATTGCCTGAGGGGCCTAGCGGCACCAGCAGATATTGGTACCCGGCGCGGCGGATGACACCGGTAGCTTCCAGGCGCAGATCCTCGGGAGGGCGCTGTGACGCAGATGGGCGGTTTGACAGCAGGCGCCACTTACCGTCCGGACCCTGTCCGTGGAATTCCAGCGGTCCTTCGAAAGGCCCGTTGTGCGATGTCAGCACGGCGGCGCTCAGGAGTTGTGCATGATCGAAGTCCACTTCCAGGAACATGCCCCGGCGCGTGGGCTCCCAGGTGCGCCAGACAGTGGAGCGGCGATTGTCGAAGGCCAGCGTTGCCTCCCAGACGTTCGGCCACGCACGCAGGCTCCATGAGGGGCTGTTGTAAAGGCGGTCATCGCCCGAGAAGAGTTGCACTTCCGCCAAGTCCCATTCCCTACTGAGTTCTACGGGCATGCGAAACCGCACCCCCCGCAGGCTGGCCGGCGGCCACGTAGCGGTCCAGTCGTACAGAGGCTGCTCCTGGATCTTCGCAGCCACGTTCAACGCGTCGGTCAGACACTCACCCCCGGCGGATTGCCAGGACACCGAGATGTCACGCGCCACGTACGCGGTGGCCACGGGAATCAGGGAAAAAATGCCGGCGTCCGGCGCGGTGTAGTGCTCCACCATTCTGGCGACGTTGTATTCGGGTACGTGGTTCTGCAGGTAGTGCTCTTTCGTTTCCATCCCGAAAGCGGCTTTCCAGGGAATTTCGTGGAGGCGGAACGTGTAGGGCGGCTGCCACGTGTTTAGCAGGGGCGGCCAGCAGACCAGTGCCTGCAGCGCGATCACAGCCCACGCCACTTTGCGCGGCAGCACCATTGCCAGAGCGAAGGCTGCCAGCATCGCGGCCGGCATCAGGAAGCGCGCGCCTGTGTTGCTCCACCAGGGCACCGCCAGGATGAGGGCAGCTCCCACGCAGATGCGGCCGGTGCGCGTGCCCAGCGACAGGAGTCCCAGCGGCAGGAGATACAGCAGCGGGCCGAAGGTCCCGGTGAGCCGATCTCCAAATGCCAACTCCCAGGGGACCTGCGAGGGCGGAATGCCGTGGAGAGAGCGCATGTTGCTGGCCAGTTCGCTCCCGGTCCGCAGGTGAAAATACGGATTGCGGAAGAGATCGTTGGCCAGGGGCGCCACGGGATTCCCGGTGAGGATAGTGCTGCGGATCAACCACGGCGCGGCCGTCAAGGCAACTCCTGCCAGGAGCAACGCCACATCCCGAGAGCGGCGGCGGCGACTGGCCGCCGCAACGAAGAGCACGGC
>OKRF01000371.1 GCA_900290315.1 Candidatus Sulfopaludibacter sp. SbA3
GGCGGCGAATTTCGAGCCTGGCACGGTTTGCGGCGGACACACGGTTCGGGATTTTCGAGGGTGCGCTGAGGCAGCATCCCTTTTCTTGAGTTTAGCTGTTCCCGTGCCGGAATTGGAAGGAATCATACACCCCTTCGCGAGCGAGCTGCACAATCGCATCCTGCCTGAGGTGCCTGGTACCCCGGTACCGTCTTGCCACGTGGAGATTCTCGGGCTACACTCGGCTAACGACGGATTTGTCTGTCTGGCACCGGGGGAAGAAGGAAATGGGTGGGAATTACCGCTTGCTGGCGTGCTTCCTTGTATCCGCAAATCTGCACGCCGGAATTTTGATATCGCGCTCTGACAAGGGCTTTCAGTTCGCCGAGGCTTGGTCCGTTGCCTTGAACGGCAAGGACAAAGCGCTGAGCCTGGGACCGGAACCTAAGGCCGCTGGACCGCTCAACAAGCTGCGTGACGTCAAGCTCGGCGGCACCTTACTGAAAGACGCCGACAGCGGCGTGGCCGCCCTTTATAACGACGGCGATTTGAACTACCTGGTGCCGGACGGTCTGCCGAAGACTGCGCCGGGCGATGTGACAGGCATTTGGAAATCGGCCGCCCGGATCTCGTACAAGAAGGCGGCCAACGACAAACAGCCCACGGACGTCCCGGTGGCATCTTTCGTGGCTTTCGTCGCGGACGGCGCCGAGGAACTGGCGCTGTTGTGCAAGGACACTCTCGGGCTGGAACTGTTGGGCGGCAAGGGCAAGGCATTTCCGACGCAGATGGAATTCATGGCGGCGGTGGTGAAAGCGTACCCCGCCGACGCCGCAGTGGCGACATTGGGGAGGTACGTCGAGCTGTCCATGAGGCAGCGTTACGACCTGTTCGAAAGCGGCACGGCGAATGTGGACGTGTTAATGGAGGGGCTGAAGTTGGCCGAACTGTCGCTGGCGGTGTATCCCAAACAGCCGGCGCAGGAGCAGTTGCGCAAGGCGCTGGCGGATCGCAAGGCATGGCTGGATCGCCGCATCGCCATTCTGCACGCCTTTGCCGCCGCTAAAGAATGGGACGACTTCCTGCTGGGCGATCGCGATTTCGAGAAATACCATCACGCGTTTCCCGAGGTCGCCAAACTTCAGATGTCGGTGCTGAGCGCCAGCCTGCAACTGCACAAGCAGACGGCGGAGGAGCGGCAGAAGGAAACGGAATATTTCGCCGCCTGGCGCGAATTCCGGCTGGCCAGTTTGCGCCAGCCTTCGGACAAGCTCCTGCAGCAAAACGTTTCCATGGCATGGACCGATTATTCCCGGCAGTTCGCCATCGATCGTCGTGACAAGCGCAAGCAACTGACGGCGGGCCAGCGGAACGTCATTGACCAGGACATCATCTTTGCCACTCGTTATAAAGAGCAGGGCAAGTTGGACAACGCGATCGAAAGCGTGCTGGATGCCGAAAAGATCGATCCGGAATCGCTTCAGGTACTGCTGAAGAAGGCCGACATTCTGGGTGCGCAGCGTGAATTCGCCAAGGCGCTGGCCGCTTTGGACGAGTATGACAAGCGCGCCATCGACGAAGAACGCGCAGCGGCCAGCAAGCTGCGCAGCGAATTGCTGTTTCAGCGCACCAGCAGCCTGGAGGACATGAAAGCGCAGGTGCGCAAGGCATCGGAAGGGGGCAACTTCCGAAAGGCGCACGACCTGGCTGTACAAGGTTTGCATGCCAAGGATGACGACCCCGACCTGCTGTACAACGCGGGCATCTCTTCACTGATTGTGCGCAGCCCGAAAGAGAGCCGCGGGTACTTCACGAAGTATCTGGAAGCGGCCAACACGCTGGACGCCAACCCCGCGGAGCGTGGCAAGGTGCGCAGCCTGCTTCCGGGAATCGCAGATGCCGCGCCGGCCGGAGGAGAGGGCGCGGCCAACTGGCTCTCCGGCAACAGGCTGCCGCAGGGCGTATATTACGACCCGGCCAGCATGGCGTTCCAGCCGCGCGTGGACCATATCGAGGCTTCCAATAAGCTCAAGGTGGTGAATTTCGAATGGGATGGCGAGAAGCTCAAGTCCATCATTCCGGCCTTCGAAAAGAACGAACGCGTGACCGGCGAAAGGAAGATCTCGTTTGCGTATGACGATCGCTTTCCGGAGGTGACGGCGGTGGGATACGAAGACTCGGTGGAGAGGCCGCCCCCCGGCACCGAACCCGACGAGGTGGTCCGCCGGAGCGCGGTGGTGCTGGTGAACAATCCCTATGTGGATCCGGTGGCGATTCAGAAGCTGACCGGGAGGAACATCGCGATAGGGATCGCCGGCAACCGGTTTTTCCACCCGTTCGTCTGGGATCGCATCCACTATTTCCGGCTGACCTACGACGATAGCGGCAGGATGGTGCAGGCGCGCGAGATGCCCGATCCGAAAGCGGCGCCCGGCGACGTAGTGCTCGAGTTTGAGTGGGACGGGCCGCAATTGCAATCGGTAACCGGTTACCAGGGCTCTGACCAAAATCACCGTGGCAAAATCTACCAGCGGACCCTGCAATATGCGGACGGCCGCCTGGTGGGAGAAGAGATTAAGAGCCAGGGCAAGATCTCGCATATCAAGTACATCTACAACGGAGGCCGGCTGGCAACGGCCGACTGCGATAGGGACGCGACTTTGGATGACCGGTCGCGCAAGGTGTCGTTCCGGTGAGGCGAAACATGTTGCAGAAGAATATGCCGCGAGAACTCACGATCGCTCTGTGGATGCTGGCGGCCGCCGGGGCGGCAGCCCAGCAGGAAGACGGAAAGAAGGTAGCGCTGATCATCGGCAACAATTCGTACTCGGCGAGCCCCCTGCAAAATGCTGTGAACGACGCGCGAGCCATGGAGAAGTCCCTGAAAGACGCGGGCTTCAAGACCATCCTGCGGGAGAACGCCACCCAGGTGGCCATGGAACTGGCCACGGCGGAGTTCCTGCAGCAACTCGGACCGGACGATACGGCGCTGTTCTTCTACGCCGGCCACGGCATCCAGGTCGAGAACGAGAACTTCCTGGTGCCCGTGGATTTCGAAATGCAGAGCTCCGTGATCGAGGCCAAGTTCCGCTGCTTCTCAGTGGCCAAGCTGTTCGACCTGCTGAAGAACCGCCCCAAGCGCAGCATTGTGATCCTGGACGCGTGCCGCAACAATGCGGCCAAGTCCATCGCGCTGGAGAGCGGCCTGGCGCAGCCGCAGAACGCCGGGAAGGAGACGTACATCGCGTACTCCACGAGCCCGGGACAAGTAGCCGCGGACAATCCCAACGGACGCAACAGTTGGTTCACCGAAGCGCTGGCGGACACGATCACGCAGCCGGGCCTCTCGCTGGACGACATCAGTACGCGAGTGCGCGCGAGAGTGTCGGCGGCAACCGAGGGGAAACAGATTCCCTGGTCCACTTCCAATCTCAGCACCAGGTTCTACTTCCATCGCCCACTCAATGCCGACGCCGAGAACGATCCTACAGTGGCGGAGAAGCGTATGGAAGAGGCCCGCCGCCGCGAGCAGAGGGAAGACTGGGCAGAAGCCATCGATCACGTCAACCAGGTGCTGCAGATGAGGCCGGGCGCGTCGCTGGAGGCAGCCGCCAAAGCCAAACTGCCGTACCTGATGGCGCGCCGCGACGGACAAACCGCCTACGATGCCAGCGATTTCACCGCCGCTTCGGCGCAATTCGAAAAAGCCACCGCGCTGGACCCGTTCGCCCTCGATGCGGCCTTTCGCGGCGTGAACAGCTACCTGCTGAGCGATAAGCTGCCGGAAGCGTTGCACCTCTTGAAAGCCATCCGGGTGCGCGGCGCCACGTCGGATATCGAGAAGGCCAACGCCATGCTGAAGGAACTGGCGGCCGTATATCCGGATGCGGGCGAGGAGCTGAAGGCCGGCATTCCGCAGCCTCCGAAGATTGAGGATGTCTTCAGCGGCGTCCATTTCGGAGTCCCCGATCGGGAAGCGGGCAATCGCTATTTGCAGGCGAATCCGGTGGAATTGGGCCGCTGGGTCAAGGAACTGACGGACGCGTTTCCGCCGCCGGCCGTGAGCACCTCGGCGCCCCCGCCGCCAACGGGCGCGGAGCAGGTGGCGCAACTGACTAACAACCCATTTCAAGTGGAAGTGGTTCCCAGCGCGGAAACGCGCGACATCCAGATCCGGCGCATCGGCGAACAGCCTGAGTACGGCTTCGTGCAACTCGAAGGCGCGCCCGGAGAAGCGCCCGTGGTGTTCAACGGCAAGACGGTGGCGCGGCAGGTGCCGGTCCGCTTGCAGCTTCCGGTGGGGAAGTATGAGATCCGCGAGATCAAGGAAGGCCAAGTCGTGGGCACTCAATCGGTGGTCGTCACCACCCAGGGCACCAGCGCGGTTACGGTGAAGCGGTGAACTTTATGCGCTTGCTCAGATTCGCCTTGGTGTTGGCGGCGGCGTTTTCGGGATTCGGCGCCGAATGGACAGATCGCGCCGAGTATGACCTGGTGCTGACCATTCGGGCCGAGGCCACCACGCAGAAGAAACTGGCGCTGCTGGATCAGTGGAAGACGAAATATCCGCAATCGCCATGGCGGCAGGTACGGTGGGAGATGTACCTGGCGGCCTACCAGGAGCTTTCCGATAGCACACGCATGCTGGAAGTGGCGAAAGAAATGATCGCCGGCCAGGCGGAAAACCTGGTGGGCGCATACTGGTGCACGGTGCTAATTCCGGGCTCCAGGAATGCGTCGCCGGAGGTCTGGCCGCTGGGGGAGAAGGCCGCGCGGCGTTTGCTGGCGGACGCTTCGACGGAACTATTGGCGCATCGGGCGCTCGCCTGGATACAGTGGCAGCGTGGTGATTTCGCAACGGCCGAGCCGGAGTTCCAG
>OKRF01000486.1:0-12325 GCA_900290315.1 Candidatus Sulfopaludibacter sp. SbA3
GACCAGCGCCTGCGTGGCCTCGCTGACCACAATCGCCGGCACGCGGGGCCGCGTCGCCCCGGTCACGTGGACCGGCAATCCACGCAGCAAATGGACGCAGCAGGCGCCCGCCACGCTCAAATAAGTAAGCTGGGGCAAGCTAAAGCTTACCCTACCACTTGACGCGGACACTCCGCAGCCACTACGATGCTTCAATGACGAGGGGATTTCTTGCGGTCGCTGCCTGTGCGCTGATTCTGTCCCCATGCCTGGAGGCGCAAGGCCGCGGACNNTTACAGATGCCTTGACCGTCAGCCGTTGCTCCGCCTGTCACACCAAAGACGATAAGGGCAATCTCAGCCGCATTTCCTGGATCCGCACCACGCCCGAAGGGTGGGAGGAGGCCATCAAACGGATGGTCCGGCTGAACGGCGTCAAACTGGAACCCGCCGACGCCAAGGCCATTCTGAAATACCTCAGCAATTATCACGGCCTGGCTCCCGAAGAGGCCAAACCCGTCATGTACATGGCGGAGCATCGCATCCAGGATGAAGCCATTCCCAACGAAAGTGTGCGTGCCACTTGTATGAATTGTCACGCTTTGGGGCGGGTGTTCCAGTGGCGGCGTCCGCGCGAAGAGTGGTCGCTGCTGGCGGACATGCATGCCGCGCTGTATCAGCAGGCCGAGGCCGCCTTCCGCCGTGGTCCTTTCGCCGGATTTGGTGGCGGCGGCGGCAGGGGCGGCGCCCCGGCAGCGGGAGCAACGCCCGCCGAGACCATCTCACTCGATGCGTCCCTGGACTTTCTCGCCAAGACCTACCCGCTCCACACACCCGAATGGGGCGCCTGGCGCGCTCGCATGCGCGCTCCCCGCATCACCGGCAAGTGGCTGATCACTGCGCGTGTATCCGGTCACGGCAAATATTTCGGCGAACTTACCATCGCGCAGGGCAAGGCGGAAGATGAGTTCACGACTACGGCCAGACTGCAATCGGTGACCGGCGGACCCGCTATCACGCGCACCGGAACGGGCCTGGTGTACGCCGGCTATTCCTGGCGCGGCCGTTCGGCGGGCGGCACTCTGGCGCCCAACGCCGCTCCCGACGACCTGAACAGCCCCGCCCGCGAAACATTGTGGATTTCGCCCGACCAGACATCGGCCGAGGGCCGATGGTTCTGGGGTGAGTATCAGGAATTCGGCGTGGATGTGAAGCTGCGCCGCGCCACCGCCGAGCCCACGCTGCTTACGCTGGACCGCTATTCCCTGAAGACTGGCTCGCAGGCGCAGAGAGTACGCGTCATTGGCTACAGCCTGCCCGCGCAGGTAACCGCCGCCGATCTCGATTTCGGATCGGGCATCAGCGTCAAATCCATCGCCTCCCACACTGCAGGCGAAATTGTCGCGATGGTGGATGTCGCCGCCGATGCCGTACCGGGCAAGCGCGACGTGGTTTTCCATAACGCCGTCATGGAAGGCGCGCTGGCTGTCTACGACAAAGTGGACTACATCAAGGTGCTGCCCGAAGCTTCCATGGCGCGCTTGGGCGGCGATGCCAAGTCGCCGCATCCTCGCGGCTACCAGCAACTGGAAGTGATGGCGTACCAGCGCGGCGCCGACGGCAAACTGCGCACCAGCGACGATGTGGAACTGGGGCCGGTGGAAGTGAACTGGTCGGTGGAAGAGTTCTACGCCTCGTTCGGTGACGACGATAAGGAGTTCGTCGGTACGCTCGATAGCAACGGGATGTTCACCCCGAATTCCGACGGCCCCAATCCGCAGCGGAAATTCAGCCGCAACAATTACGGCGACGTCTGGGTGGTGGCCACCGCCAGGAACGAAAAAGATAAGGACGGCAAGCCGCTCACCGGCCGCTCGTACCTGGTAGTTACTGTCCCCACTTACATCCGGTGGGATCAGCCGGAGGTGAATCGATGATGGCCGCTGTGGCTCCGACTTACCGTTTGGGCGAGTTTCACTCATTCGACGGCGGCGGACACCCGTTCCTGTACCTGGTACCGGCCGGCGCCATTTTCGAGATGGATGACGCTGTGGCGGCGGTAATCGCCGAACTCTCCGCGGGAGCGGCAACACACGAGGAGTTGCTTGCCCGCTTGACTGCCCGCGGCTTCCCGGCCACCGACGCGGAGGAACTGATCGGCGAGCTCTGCCAAATGCGCGTGATCGTCTCGCAGGATGCCGTGCGCGAGCCGCTGGAAGCTCCGCCGGCCGATTTCCCACTGCAAAGCCTGGTCATGAACCTGACCAACCAGTGCAACCTCTCCTGCCAGTATTGCTACGAATTCGGCGAGGATAAGGTCGCCACGCCGGAAGGCAAACCCAAATTCATGGACCTGGAGACGGCCCACGCTTCCGTCGATTTCTTGCTGGCGCAGTCGCCCGGACGCAAGGCTGTGCACATCACCTTCTTCGGCGGCGAGACCCTCATGAATTTCCCCCTGCTCAAGCAGGTAGTCACCTACGCCAACGCTCAAGCCGCCGCGCAGGGCCGCACTATCGACTTCAGCCTCACCACCAACGCCACCCTGCTGACCCCGGCCATCATCGAGTTCCTGTCGGAGAACCGCATCGGCGTGACCGTAAGCATGGATGGTCCCGCCGAGCTTCACGATAAGCTCCGCGTCTTCGCTAATGGCCAGGGCAGTTACGACATCATAGCGCCGCGCGTGCGGGCGCTGATTGAGGGCCACCGTACGCGCCCTATCACGGCGCGCGTCACTTTGACGAACGGCGTCACCGACGTGGTCCGCATCTTCCGGCACCTGAAGCAGGACCTGGGCTTTCACGAAGTGGGATTCGCGCCCGTGACCACTGCTTCCAACCGTCTGTATGCCATTGGCGAACGCGGCATGGATGGCGTGCTGGAACAGTTCCACGTGCTGGCCGATGAGTACCTGGAGTATGCACTGCGCGGGGAAATGCACGGTTTCTCCAACGTGAGCGACACCATCGCGGAACTGTATCAGGGTGTAAACAAGTCTCATCCCTGCGGCGCCGGATTGGGCCTGATGGGCGTGGGACCTTCCGGGGATATCGCCCCCTGCCACCGCTTTGTGGATTCCGACACGCACTCGCTGGGAAATATCAGGACTGGTGTGGATCGCGAAAGGCAGGCCGACTTTCTTACCCGCGGTAACATCAATAGTAAGTACGATTGCCACACCTGCTGGGCTCGTCCTTTGTGCGCCGGGGGATGCCACCATGAGGCATTTGTCCGTTATGGCGATACCGGCCACCCCAACTTACACTACTGCGATTGGGTTCGCGATTGGACCCATACCTGTCTGCACATTTACGGAGCCATCAGCGCGCAGAATCCCGAGTTCCTGGAGAAGTTCGCCGAAAGGAAGGCACTATGAAACACTTGCGAGCCATCAACCGGAAGGCCCGCCGATTAGAAACCCTCGCCGCTGCGGCGCGTGAGGACGTAGTCGGATTGCAAGGCCCCCTGAACCCGGCGCAGCGTCCTCATGTCCCCATGGGATGCGCGTTGGCTTTCTCTCCCGGCTGGGAAGTGGATTCCGCCGGCGGCACGGCCGGCCTTTGCCAGCCCGTGGAGCGGGATATCTACGATTGCTATGTGACCTGTTTCTGGCCCGCACAAGTGCCGGATCACTTGAATAACTATCCCGATTGGGCCAGTAAGTGCGCTTCGGCCACTAAGGACTGGCGTAACTTGGACTTGGTATTTCCATAAACTATGAAACCACTGATCGCGCTGCTGGCTTTTGCTTGCGCCCTGTGCCGCGGCGGTACGCTCTTCTGCGGCGCTTATCCCGATGTGGTGCTGGTCATCGACGAGGCTCAGGGAAAGGTGGTCGACCAGATCAAACTGGTCACCGGACTCCCCCGCAGTCTGCGCCTTTCGCCGGACCGCAAGACGATCTACGTCAGCACCAACGATCACAATGGCTTTGAAGTGATCGACGTGGCCACCCACAAAGTGACCAACCACTTCGTGCTCGACGATGCTACCCACCGCTACCGCCTCAACGGCGGCGCGCCCGATCCGGAAGGCAAGGTGCTTTACGCTTCCACCACGGAGATCACCAAGCAGAGCGACCGGTACGTGATCGGCAAGCCCAAGTACACCATCGTGGACATGGCGCAGCAGAAGATCGTCAAGACTGTCGACGAGCCTACCGCTACCCCGGGCGGGCGCGGTGGCGGTCGTGGTGGCGGAGGCTTTGAGGTTTCGCCGGACGGCAAATACCTCTACCAGTTCGGCCAACAGGTCACCGTGTTGAACGCGGCCGATTTCAGCGAGGTGGAGAAGATCGAGCTCGAGATGCCCGGTCCGCCGATGGAGAATCTCGGCCTGGGCGGCATGCAGGAGGCCCTGAGCGAGCCCACCCAGCGCGTTTCCCTGTTCAACTATTCCGACCCTATCGTGCATAACCGCGTGTTCGGCTTGGCCCGTTTCGATTTGAACACCCGGAAGTTCGAGTTCACACCCATCGGCCCTTCGCCTGCCGGATTGGGCGGCCTGTATGTCACGCCCGATAAGAAGATGGGCTACACCATGTCCCAAAACGGTGTGGGCGGCAACCGGCGCTGCGAATTCTGGGGACTCGACCTCACCACTACCAAGCTCGCGAGGACTGCTGAGGTGCCTTGCCGCTCGCGCTACAGTTTCGGCATTTCGTCCAACGGCAAGAAGCTCTATATCTACGGCGCGGGCTTCGAAATCGAAGTCTACGACGCGGTGACGTTCCAACGGGAAGCTACCTGGGACTTAGGTCACGACATGACGGGCGCGATGGTCGTGCTCCCCTGAATTCCCACTCCCTTACGATCGTGGCTCCGATCCGAGCCGCGCGCGTAAGCAAGCGGTCTGCATGACCAGCACGCGCACTCTTCTCGCGGGCTACAAGCGGGCGGCGCGATTCCTCACGCCGTATCGCTGGCGCCTGCTGTGGATTCTGCTTACCGGCGTCGCGGCTACCTCGTTCGGACTCGCCCAGCCGTACATTTCCAAACTGCTCATCGATGAAGCCCTCTTGCGGCGCGATTTCCACGCTCTGCTCAAGGTGAGCCTGATGATGGTGGGGGCCGCGGTGGGCAGCTTCACGCTCAACATCCTTTCCAGCTATCAGTACGTGCGCGTCTCCGCGCTGGTGCTTTTTGATATGCGCGTGGCTTTGTACCAGCATCTGCAGTCGCTCTCGCCGCGCTTCTGGGCCAAGGCCCAACTCGGCGACGTGGTCTCGCGCATCAACAACGATATTTCGGAAGTGCAGCGCATCTCCGCCGACAGCCTGCTGAGCGTGCTCTCCAACGTCGTGTTCCTTTTGGGCAGCGCCGCGATCATGGCGTCGCTCAACGTGCGGCTGTTTCTGCTCAGCCTGATCGTGCTGCCGTTCAGCATCTGGACGCTGCGCTTTTACCAGCGCCGCCTGGCCGTCCGCGTGAAGCTGGTGCGCGAGCGCGGCGCCGATATCGGCAGCTTCCTGCTGGAGACTCTGCTGGGGTATCGCGTGGTGGTGACGGCCAACGCGGAGACGCGCGAGGTGGCGCGGTTCCGTGCACGCAATCAGAGCTTTCTGGACGCCCTGCTCAGTATGCAGTTGGTAGCATTCCTTTCGGGCGCCGTCCCCGGCACACTGCTCACGTTGTGCACGGCGGCGCTCTTCCTCTATGGCGGTAGGCTGGTGATCGAAGGCCAGCTCACTACCGGGTCGCTGGTAGCGCTGATGGCCTATCACGCGCGCCTGCTTTCGCCGGTGCAGAACCTTATGAGCCTGTACACCAACCTCGTGTCGGGCGGCGTCTCTCTGGCTCGCGTGTGGGAACTGTTCGATACCCGGGCGGAGATTGTGGAACTCCCGGGTGCGCTGCCGTGGAAGGCCGCCAGCGGCGGCGTCGAATGCGATGACGTCTCCTTCGGATACAACGGGCATCGCGTGTTGCACGGTCTTTCCTTTCGCGTGGAACCAGGCACTATTTGCGCCATCGTGGGCCCCAGCGGAGTGGGCAAGTCCACTCTCGCCGACCTGCTGGTCCGTTTCTACGATCCCGAACAAGGCGCCATCCGCCTCGATGGCCGCGATCTGCGCGACCTTCGCCTGGAAGACGTGCGCCGCCAGGTGATGTTGCTCGATCAGGCGCCCTACCTGTTCCACGCCACCGTGCGCGAGAACATCGCTTACGTGCGGCCGGAAGCCACCGACGAAGAGATCGCCGCGGCCGCGCGCGCCGCCGCCATCCACCAACGCATCCAGGCGCTGCCTGATGGATACGCAACGGTGGTAGCCGAGCGAGGCCAGACCTTTTCCGCGGGCGAACGGCAGCGCATCGCCTTGGCGCGCGCCCTGCTTGCCGATCCCAAGGTCCTGGTGCTCGACGAGCCCACCAGCGCGCTCGATGAAGAAAACGAGCGCGCCATCGCCGAGACTCTCTGCGCGGTGCTGGCGGGCCGCACCGCCATCGTCATCACCCATCGCGCCTCGCTCGCGCGCATCGCCCACCAGGTGGTCACCCTCGACGCATGAAGATGACGCATGAGAATCGCGATCATCGATAGCGGCATTCACGAAGGCCACCCGCACGTTGGCGCGGTGGCAGGGGCGATCCACTTCACGGCCGAGGGCGTGGGCGGCGATCCGGTCGACCGCCTGGGCCACGGTACGGCCGTTGCCGGCGCCATCCGCGAGAAGATGCCGCATGCCGAACTGTTCGCCGTCAAAGTGTTCGACCGCCGGCTTTCGGCGCAGATTGGCGCCATTCTGCGAGCGCTGGAATGGTGCCGCGAACAGCGCATGGATCTGGTGAATTTGAGCCTGGGGACGGCCAATCCGGACCATCGCGACCCGCTGGCGGCAACACTCAGAGACAACGCCGTGGTGGTGAGCGCGGCCGGCATGCTACCCGGCAGCCTCGCCGGTGTGGTGGGCGTCGAAGCTGACGCAAGTTGTCCCCGCGGCCGCTTCCGCCATCGCATCGGCCTGTTTCTGGCATCACCCTACCCGCGGCCCATCCCTGGCGTCCCACCCGAGCGCAACTTAAATGGAGTCAGCTTCGCCGTCGCGAATATGACCGGGTTTGTAGCGCTGGCATTGGAGTCCGTTCCGCGCGAAGAACTCTGGGCGGAACTGCGCCGCCGCGCGGAGGTGGTATGATTCTTCGAATCATGAAGTATGCCGCGCTGTTCGTTTGCATCCTGGCGCAGGCCTTTGCGGCCGAGCCGATCGCCGGCAAGTGGCTGCTCAAAAGCCAGCAGGTAGCCGGCCAGGAGACCACCTCGCGGCCCCTCACTTTACGCATCACGCAAGCCGGCGACGCGCTGGAGTTCGAGTACTCCGTGATGGTGAATCAGAAGCAGGAGGTCTCACTTCGCTTCGCCGCGCGCCTGGATGGGTCGGAAGCCGACGTCAAGAACTCCGCCGGCAGCAAGATCGGCACCGCCAAGGTCAAGCGCTTCGGCTCCTCGCAATACCTGGTGATGCTGGAAGGCGCCAATCGGCCCACCACGTCCGGAAGACTGACACTGTCTGGCAACGGAAAGACCCTCGTCTCAGAATCGGACGCGACCGCTCCCGGCGGCGCCAAAACCCACACCGTCCAGACCTTCGAGAGGCAGTAGTCACGGATCTGCCGTTGTCGCTTCATAGCCTGTGCACGAATGAACGGGCAGCCGCGGGTACTTGGGGAATCGCGGATCCTCGAACGCTTTTCCGCACTGATAGAACACCGAACCGCGATCGCTCTCGATCATCCGCATCCAACGGCAGTTTGCGCAGAGACCGAGCATTTCCATATGGTAACGCCGGCGATCTTGTCGCCGGTCGGCCCAAATTGACAGGGCGCACCGCACAGTATATAAGAATTCTATGCTCAGACAGGACGTACGCTACGCCGTCAGGGGATTGCTTCGCGAGCGGCGCTTCACCTTCTCCGCGCTGGCGGCCATTTCACTCGCAGTGGGCGCCGCGACAGCGGTATTCAGCGTGGCCGACCGAAGCCTCTTTCGCCCGCTGCCCTATCGCCAGGGGGATCGCCTCGTCACTGTCGGTATCGTGATCCCTCCTCTAGGGACCGAGGAGTTCATGTTCTGGGGCGCCTATCGCGACTGGCGGGCCACGCAGAACGCGCTCGATCTCACCTCCTGGAGCGGTGCCGGCGCCTGCGATCTGGGCGGTGAGTCTCCACAGCGCCTGAATTGCGCCCGCCTGGAAGCAACCTTCCTGCCCACGTTGGGCGTGCAGCCGCTGCTGGGGCGCAACTTTCTCCCGGAGGAGGATGTGCGGGGCGCCGAGCCGGTCGCGCTGCTTTCCTACGCCATGTGGCGGACCAACTTCGGTGGCGACGAGAAGGCGCTGGGCAGGCGCATCCTGCTGGATGGAGAGTCCACCAGAATCGTCGGTGTGCTGCCGGTGAACTTCGAACTGCCCGATCTGGCGCCGGCCGAAATCATCGTGCCGCAGCGTCTGCCCACCGGGCCGAATACGCAGAACTATCAGGTCGAAGTGATCGGCAGGATGCGCCCCGGCCGCACCACCGCAGCGGGAACGCTTGCGCTCGCCGAGCCGTTCGAGCGCTTCCGGGCCGATTTCGGCAGGCGCGTGGGCAGCAACTTCGGAGATGCCATGCGGCTTCATGTCGAACCATTGCGCGACCGGCAGGTCCGCCAGTATCGCCTCTCGCTGTGGATTCTGCTCGGCGCCGTGGCGGCGTTCGTGCTAATCGCATGCGCCAACGTGACCAACCTCCTCCTGGCGCGCTCGGCGTGCCGGAGGCAGGAGTTTGCCATTCGCGCAGCTCTGGGCGGTTCGCGGCAACGCCTCATGGGACAGTTGCTCACCGAGAGCGCGCTCCTGGGCCTGATCGGCGGGGGTGCGGGATGCGGCCTGGCGTACGCTCTGCTGCGCGCGTTCATTGCGCTGGCGCCGGATGGCACGCTGCGCCTGCGGCAGGCATCGCTGGATTGGCGGGTGCTCGCGTTCGCGTTGCTCCTGTCGCTGGGCACGGCGTTGGTATTTGGCCTGGCTCCCTCGTTCGATGGTCTGCGCATGGAGGCACTGAGTGGCACGCGCGCGGCCGGGTATCGGCGCACGTGGCTGCGGCAGGTGCTGATCACCAGCCAACTCTCGGTGTCCCTGATCCTGCTCGCCGGTGCGGGTCTTCTTCTGATGAGCCTGTGGCGTCTGCAGAACACGCCGCTGGGGTTTGCGCGGGAACGCATCGTCACGGCCACTTTCACTTTGCCGGTGTATCGCTATGCGGATGACGGCCGCCAAGTCGCCTTTTTCAATCAGCTTGCAACGCGCCTCCAGAATGTGCCTGGCGCCGTCGCCACCGCCCTCACCGATTCCCTGCCGCCGGGCGCCGGCCCGCGCACCGTGCCCTACGTCGCTCTCGCCAATGCTCGCGGGCGTCTGACTGACTCCGGCATGTCCGGCAGCGTGAAATGGCGATATGTCACGCCGGGGTACTTCGCTGCTCTCGGAATTCCTATCCGGCGCGGACGCGGCTTCACCGATTCCGACCTCCCGCCAGGCGTCCGGAACGTCGTAGTGAACGAAGCCTTGGCGCGGCGCTTTTTCGGCGGCCGCGAGCCCATCGGCAGTCGTCTGGGAAGCAGTACCATCGTGGGCGTGGCCGGCGACGTCCGCAACGCCGGGTTGGACCGTCCCGCCGATCCCGAGTTCTACCAGGTCCGCAGAACTACCCGCCAGGGCATGCCGGGCAGCAGCGACCCGGCGTGGCCGCGTCGGGCCACCGCGATTGTCCGCACCACGCTCAGCGATCGCGACGCGGCCGAGCAGTTGCGCGCCGCCATAAGCGATATCGATCCGGCCGTTCCGGTGCAGTTTGAGACCATCGCCACCCAGGTCGATCGCTTCCTCACGCGGCCCCGCTTTCAGACCACCCTGCTGTCTCTCTTCGCCTTGACCGGCCTGCTTCTGGCGGGGATCGGCCTGTACGGATTGATCTCTTTCCTGGTGGCTGAGCGCACCCGCGAAATCGGTGTCCGCATGGCCCTGGGCGCGACCCCGGGCGATGTGGCGAAACTGGTCGTTTCCGATGGCGCCCGCTGGACCGCTGCGGGCATAGTAGTAGGACTCGCCGCATCCGCGCTGTTCCTGCGCGCGCTTCGCGGGCTGCTCTACGAAGTCCAGGTACTGGATCTGCGCGTGCTGGCCGCCGCTGCATCAGTGCTCGTGGCGGTGGCGCTGATGGCGGCGTGGCTGCCAGCGCGTCGCGCATCGGCAATCGATCCCATGATCGCCCTCCGCCACAACTGAGTTTTGCGATCCTGGTAACGCCGCCGATCTTGTCGGCGGTTCCTGTCCTGTGGGACAGACGATCGTTGTTTTGCCCTCTGTCGTCCTCAGGCAGTAGACAATCTACAGTCTTGGATGTAGAATTCCTACATGCTGTGGAAGCGTCTGCTGGCTCGTCACAAACTCGATCGGGAACTGGACGAAGAGGTGCGCGCCCACTTCCGCATGGCAGTCGAAGACCGCATCCAGCGAGGCGAAAGCCGCCAAGACGCGGAACGGAATGCCAGCCGCGAATTCGGCAACGCCCTGCTGGTCCGCGAGGTCACACGCGACATGTGGGGCTGGGCCACACTGGAGCGGCTGGGGCAGGATCTCAAATATTCTCTGCGTCAAATGCGGCGAAGCCCGGGATTCGCCGCAGTCGCAGTGTTGACGCTCGCCCTGGGTCTGGGCGCGACCACCACCATCTTCACCATCGTGAACGGAGTACTGCTCCAGACGCTGGCCTATCGCGAACCCGGCCGGCTTTATGTGGTGGAGAACATCCCACCGGCCCGCGCCGGACTCACGCGCAACCTTCCGGTCAACGCGCGCCACTTCCACGAGTGGCGGACGCACTGCCAGTCCTGCCAGGATATATCGCTGTTCCAGGGCGCGAACCTCACGTTGCTGGGCCACGGCGAACCGGTTCGGCTGCCGGCACTGGAGGTCTCCTACAACTTCTTCCGCACGCTGGGCGTACAGCCGGCCATCGGGCGCGACTTCCTGCCGGATGAAGAGGGCACCCCTAATAGTGGCGAGTTGATCCTGACCGACGAGTTGTGGCGTTCCCGCTTCAACGGCGATCCCTCCGCCGTGGGCCGGACAATTCTGGTGAGCGGCGAACGATACCTCGTGGTGGGCATCATGCCGCGGAATCTGCACCTTCCCTGGGGCGCCTTCGTAGGATCGCCGGCGCCGCCGCTGATTTTCCGGCCGTCCCCGCGCAACTTCGCACGCGAAACCCCGGACGGCAACCTCAACTTCACGTCGGTAGTCCGCCTCAAGCCGCGCGTCGGCGGCGATCAGGCAGCCGCCGAGCTGAACGGGCTGCTGGCTGACTTCGTGCGCCAGTACAAGCTGGAAACCAGAATCGGCTTGACTCCGCTGCTGCAGGAGGTAACCCGCAAGGATCGAGCTCCGCTGCTGCTTCTGCTGAGTGCGGTGGGCGCAGTGCTGCTGATTGTCTGCGTGAATATCGGTAACCTGATGCTCGTGCGAACGGCCAGCCGCTATCGCGAAGCCGGCGTTCGCTTGGCGCTGGGCGCGAGCTCGTCCTCACGGAGGCGCTGGTGCTGGTCAGCGTCGGCGGCGCTGCGGGACTCGCACTGGCATATGCGGGCCTGCGTGTGTTCGTCGCGCGAGCTCCTGTGGCGATTCCGCGATTGGATGAGGTCCACATGGATTGGCGCGTCCTCGGCTTCGCGGCTGTGGCGACCGCCTTCTCCACCATTATTTGCGGCATCATTCCGGCGTGGCGTCTCGCGCGCATCGAGCCGTATGAGTCTCTGAAAGCCGGCGCCGGCACCGCGACCGAAGGCGGCCGCAAGCTGTGGTTCCGCGAAATGATGGTGGCCTTCGAAGTGGCCCTCAGCACCGTGCTGCTGATTGCTGGCGGCCTGCTGATGACCAGTTTCTTCCGTCTCACCGGAGTGGATAAAGGCTTCGAGGTGGCGCACGTGGTCACCCAGGACGTCTCGTTCCTGAACCCGAAATATGCGCATGGAGTGCGGCGCGGGTTCGTGGGCGAGTTGCTGGACCGCATGGCCCAGATCCCCGGCGTGCAGGCGGCGGGAGCAGTCACCCAGTTGCCGCTGCTGGGCGAGGAGTGGGTCAGCGGATTGCGAGATACCGACAATCCGCAGGCATCCCCCCAGGACAACGCCATCGCCAATTTCCGCTTCGTCACGCCGGGATATTTCCAGGCGATGGGGATCCCACTCCGCCGCGGCCGTTTCCTGGAAGAGGCCGATCGCGCCCGTCCCACCGCCGTCATCAGCGAGCGGGCTGCGCGCTTCCTCTGGGGGAACGCCAACCCGCTCGGCCGTCACGTCCGCGGCGCCGG
>OKRF01000486.1:12335-22708 GCA_900290315.1 Candidatus Sulfopaludibacter sp. SbA3
ATGATGGTCTACGAGCATTTCTGGCGGATGCAGCCGATCGCCATGTCGTTCGCGCTGCGCACGCAAGCCGATCCCGCATCGGTAGCAGCCGGAATCCGCGCCGTGCTCTCCTCTGCCGATCCCGAAATGGCGATTGCACCGGCCCGAACCATGGAGCAGATTCTGGACGACTCCGTCGCGGCGAGAAGATTCACCATGTATCTGGCGGTGGCGTTTGCCCTGTCGGCACTTGCGCTGGCCTCGCTGGGCATTTACGGTGTCATCTCGTTCGCCGTAGCGCGCCGCACGCCGGAGATGGGCATCCGCATCGCGTTGGGCGCCAGCGGTGCGCAATTGGTCGGCATGGTGGTGCGCCAGGGAATGATTCCAGTGGCCGCTGGATTAGGCTGCGGCCTGCTCTGCTCGCTCCTTGCGGGCCGGCTGATCGCCAGCCAATTATTCGGAGTGGCGCCGAACGATCCGCTGTCCCTCGCCGGCGTGGCGCTTGTGCTGTCGATCGTAGCCTTATACGCCTGCTGGATTCCAGCCCGCCGCGCCACAAGGGTCGACCCGTTGACCGCGCTGCGGTTCGAGTAACGGCTACCGGCGATTGGAGCCGAGTTGCCCTGTAGGACAGACGATCGTTTTTTGTCGTCTGTCTTCTTCAGGCTATACGCGCATTTTCGAATCGACGCGGAAACGCACAAGGAATGGGCGACATCGTCTGGCGGCATCAGCCGGGAGTAGCGCAGCCGGTCGCCTTCCTCCTTCACACCCCGGTATGCATCGCGCGCGTCTTCCAGGCTCGAAATCCGCCGCCCTTTGGCGAATCCTCGTGCCTCTCTCGAAAATGCTCGGTAACGCCGGCGGTATAGCGAGCGAAGCGAGCCAGAAACCCCTGGCCCTCATCCGACCCGGTGAGGCATCGCTTCATGCGCCGGCCGTATGATGCGAACCTCATCATATGCGACAAACGCCGTAGCTCGAAACAACTCCTCAGCCGTTCACCGGCCCGTGCTGCGGTGTCACCCATCCCAGGTTGAAGGGCAACTCCGTCATGGGACCCTGCCACTTCAACTCCCGGTCGATATCGGGATGCATGCGGTAGGCTTTCTTGACATCCGCAACCTTGCCGCCGATCACGTCGATCTTCTTTTCGTCGAACTGGCCCAAGTGAAGTGCGCCGCAGTATTTGACGTAGCCCATCCATTCGGGGTCGATGCCCATGCATTGCGCGGCAATGCGGTCGGTAGCCACGAAATCGGCCGACGCGAGAGCCAGCCGCGAGGGTACGGGAGTTCCCGAATTGGGACCGTTGCCTTCCATGCCCTCATACCCATCGATCACCGATGCGCCCCAACTCGTTGCCAGGCGCTGCGCCGTCAGGAGCATGTTGTAGTGGGTCTGGCGGAGCCCGACATGGTACTTGCGCTTCTCGTTCCAGCGGTTGGATTCGCCCGGCGCGTAGTGCAGCGGCGCTCCCAGCACCATGTTCTTAATCGAAAGCGAAGCGATGGCGGTGTTATGCGTCTTCAACATTGCCGCGGAAATCACGAAGGCATCCGGGTCGAGCAACCGCGCCGCCAGCCGCACTGGTACGATATGGAGGTCCTGATCCAGCAGCGTGATTCGTTCGAACTTGGCTTCTTTGTTCAAATCGATCAGTTGCACCTGCTGCCTCTTGTACTCCGCGGGCAAAGCGGTGTACTTGAAGTTTTCGAAGCCCTGCTGGGTGTTCCCCGCTGACGATTCGGCGATGACCACCGGACCCTTGAACCGCTCCGACAGATAGTCCAGGATTCCGCGCATGGCGTCGGCATGGCTGGCTGCCAGTTGGTTCACCGTGTTGACGAAGTTCGGCTTGATGACCACGTATTTCCGGGTCTTCAGCACCGTCTGAAGGTCCGTGTCCACCGCCATGAGGGCGTTGTAGATGTTCTTGCGGCGGTCGTTCCCCTGGGTCAGCGCCACGGTGGCCCGGCGTTCCAACTCGGGGAACAGCTCGGGATTCCCTCCCGACATCATCGGGCCCCGTCGCGGAGCCTGCCCCGCAGCGGCTGCAGCCTGCTCGGGGTTGGGTGCTTGTTGTGCGGCGACACTGCGACGCAACAGCGCCGCGGCTCCGGCCAATTGAAACAAATTCCTGCGCGGCAAGCGTTTTGCCATAGTATTTGCCTCCAAATCACAGGCCCTTCTGCCCCAAATGTAGAAACTTGCCACGGCAAGTTCCATCACCAGAGGATAGAATAAGATGTTAGCATCGTTTTATCCGCGGAGGTATTCATGAATAACGCTCCATCTCGTCGCAATTTTCTGGTGGCTGGACTAGCCATACCAGCCGCCGCGTCGGCATCCCGTCCTTCGGATTCCGGACAATCGCAATCGCAAGCTCAACCGGCCGCGCGGCCGTCCGCCGTCGCGGCCCTGCAGTATAGGACTCTTGGAAAAACCGGCTTACGGGTGACCACCGTAGGCTACGGCTGCATGATCACCTCCGATCCGACGGTGATCAGCAGGGCCGTGGACATGGGCATCAACTATTACGACACCTCCCGGAATTATCAGGGCGGCCAGAACGAGCGCATGGTGGGAGCGGCCTTGGGCGCCAGGCGGAAGGACATCTTCCTGGCCAGCAAATGCGACACCCACACGGGAGCGGGCATCCTGGCCGAACTCGACCGGAGCCTCACGGAGCTCGGCACCGACCACCTGGACGTCTGGCACCTTCACGGCCTGGGTTCGCCGGCGCAGATCTCTGATGAGTTGGTGGAGGCCCAGCACAAGGCCAAGCAGCAGGGCAAGATCCGGTTCATGGGCGTGAGCACGCACAATCTGCCGGCCATTGTGGACCGGGTGATCGAAGCGAAACTCGAAGTGGTGCAGGTGCAATACAACTTCGCCTCGGCCGCCAGCTATGGCCCGGCGATCGAGAAGCTGAACCAGTCCGGAGTGGGCGTAATCGCGATGAAGGTGATGGCCCGGTCCGGTGGCCGGGGACGCGGCGGCGGCCAGCCGCAACGGCCTGCCACATTTGCCCCGGCCGCGCTCAAATGGACCATCAACAATCCCGCCATCGCGACTACTGTTCCCAGCATGACGGATATCGATCAGCTCGAGCAGAACTTCCGGGCCATGTCCGAGCACTTCACCGATGCCGACGCCAAAGTTCTGTCGGCCCGCCTGGAGGAAATCGGACCGTACTTCTGCCGCATGTGCGGACACTGCGACGGAAAGTGCACGAAGGGGCTGCCAGTGGCAGACATGGTGCGCTTCGTGATGTACGCCGATGGATACGGCCAGTTCCCGCTCGGCCGGGAGAACTTCCAGCGCATGTCCTTAGAGCATCAGAACGTGCGCTGCAGCGACTGCGCCACCTGCTCGGTCGAGTGCCCGCACGGGGTGCATGTGGCGGCGCGGTTGACCCGCGCGCAGGAGCTCTTTGCATGCTGAAACTCCTCCTGGGGCTGGGCCTGTTTGCGTTCGGATTAGCGGCCGCCGAAGATCAGGCGGTCGCCCCCTCGTGCAGCCTGGCCCCGGGTTGGACTCAGGATGGCCAGGCGCGTTTCTATACCAACGAAAACCTCTACGAGTACATGGATGGCAACTCGGAGGGGTATTTCTCGTACAACTTCCAGAACATGCACGGCATCACCTGCAAGCAGGGTGAGACCACGTTCGTGATCGACATCTCCGATATGGGGGATGCGGACGACGCGTTCGGCTGGTTCAGCGCCACGCGCGACCTGCGGCAGCCGGCATACCAGGTCGGCATGGGTGGGCAGATTGTGCCGCGCCGGCTGATCTTCGCCAAGGGCAAATATTACGTGGAGATCGCCGCCAACCCGGAAGGCGATTTCACGGCGGCGTTGCAGCAGTGGGCCGCCGCGCTGGACAAGTTGGTCCCGGGCAGCACGTCTGCGCCCGCGGCTCTGGCATGGTTCCCCACCGGGAAACTCCAAACGTTGAAGCTGGCGCCGGAGAGCGTTCTCGGGCTCAAGCTCCTCAAGCGAGGATATGTGGCGCAGTACGACTACGGCAAGGCATTCGTCGTGCAGGAGGACACCCCGGAGTCGGCCGGCGCGGTCATGCACAGCCTGCGCCAGCGCGGCGCGGTCATGCACAGCCTGCGCCAGCGATTCGGCGATACTACCGCCGTCAAACTCGGCGACGATGCCTTTCAGAGCACCGACAAGTACCTGGGACGCATGTGCTTTGTCCGCACCGGCCGATACATCGCCGGTTATGCCATTGCAACGCCCGGAATGGATCCCGTTGCCCTCACCGCCGCCCTGGTGCAGAAGATCCACTGAAGGGCAGCCCCTGCTCCGTGGGACAGACGATCGTTTTATGTCGTCTGTCATCTTCCAGGCTCCGTACGCGCCTGCAAAGCGGTGGCAGAAAGCTGTGAAAAAATGCAGTTCGCAGGCGAAACCGCCGGCGCCACCGCCGGCAAGTGACGTGTTTGCTTTGGTGGGGCAGGCTTCAGCCTACCTACCTATGTCGATCACAGCTTCCAGGCGATTGATTTCGCCGCTTTTGCGAAATCTGTTGCCTCTCTCGAAAATGCTGTGCATCCTGCATGACGACGTAGAGCATGCCTTTTCCGTCGCCCACGCCCTGCTCCGGCACGCCGCCCAAGTCGATCGTGCCGAGCACCGTGCCGTCTTTCGCGTCGATCACCGTCGCGTCCTTCGTTGGGTGGCTGAAGACGTAGACCCTTTGGTTGAAAGGATCGAAGTAGATCCCGTCCGGCTGCGCGGCGCCTGCATCAATCGTCTTGATGAGCGTCATCGTCTTGGTGTCGAACATCGAAATCGGCTTGCTGCTGGTGAAGCCATGGCCCGACTTCGGGTCGACCGCGGCGCCATTGCCTCCCACACCGGCGATTTCGCCAACCAGTTCCAGTGTGTCGAGATTGTAGATCGACAACCGCGTCGAAACCCCCGCCGCCGCCTGTCCTCCCCGCCGGGGGATGTACAGCCGGCGTCCGGCCGCGTCGGCGTAAATGTAGTCCCAGCCACCTTCTCCGCCGGCCTTGGCCTTCTTGAGCACCTTGTAAGGGCCGGATTGTTGAGACAACCCAATTGACGCAAGCGTCGCGATTGTCACCGCAAGAACGAAGCAGAATTGTCGCATGAGGATTCTTCCGGAACGAGTATATCAGCCGGACATATCAGCGCGGCAATACGGGCTTATTAATCTAATAAGTTCTGCTTCACTTTAAATGATACTGACCGTTATTTCTCCAGATATCGAGACCGACGCCTTGCTTGCCCTGATGAGGAACACGGCCAATCGAGCCCGCGAAGTTGCTTGCGTATCGGATGCCGTCTCGGACTGCGTACAATTGATCTTCGACTGGGTGCTCCACTTGCCGGAGGAAGCAGGCATCGTTGCCCTCGTAGCGCTGGTAAACCCGGCCGAACGAGAGTCACAATCGGGATTTCGGGTCCCAACCATCGCCAGTTTGAGCTTCCGGCATGCCCCGTGCCTCCCGACATCTGAATTCCTGACGTTCCGGCGTGGTGTGGTGCGTTTCCAGTCCGCATTGCCGCGGTCGAGGCGCTGACCGGTCAGATGTTCTTTACCGGCGATGGCAAGAGCATGGTGGAGTGTGAACGAGCTTTACACACGCAAAGCAACCTTCGCGCCGAGGTCCAGTTCCTGACTTTGCGATCCCGGACACTCGTCCGCAAATGCACAGTCATGGACGTTCGCCGCTATTGTCCCCGGTAACGCCGGCGATCCCGTCGCCGGTACGGCGAGCGAAGAGAGCCACAAAGCCCTAACCCCCAACTCCTATCCCCAACCCCTATTTTCCTAACGCCGCGATCCGCGGGCGTTGGCAGCGCGTGCCGGTTCCGCCGCGGCTCCGGCCGCAAAAGTTCCCTGCACCGGCGTCAGCGAAACATCCACCATCTGGACCATGGCGTAGGCTGGCATATTCTCGGCCTCTTTAAAAAAAGTGAGTCGCCCCTGCGGCGCGTCGACGTCGACGCGAATCAGGTCGCCGCCGCGCACCTGCCCGGTGGCGATCAGGTTGGAGAGCGGATGCACCAGGCTGCGCTCGATGGCGCGCTTCAGATGCCGGGCGCCGTATTTCAGATCGGTGCCTTCGCGCAGCAGGTATTCCCTGGCGGGGTCCGTGACCGAGAAGACGAATGGGTTGCTCTTGCTCGAAACGAAAATCCGCTGCTGGACCATGTTCAGTTCCAGCGTGAGAATCCTGCGCAGTTCCGCTTCACCCAGCGGACGAAACACCACTGTCTTATCGATACGGTTCAGAAACTCCGGCGTGAATTTCTTGCGCGCCGCCTCCACCCCCGCCCGATTAATCTTTTCGGTAGTTCGTTCGTCGATAACGCCGGCCGCGCAGTCGCGCTCCGCGCCGCCGGCCAGGAAGCCAAATGCAGGCCGCAAGATGCTGCTCATCTCTGCCGCGCCCAGGTTGCTGGTCATGAAAATCAGGGCCCGCGAAAAATCCACACGCCGGTTGTCGCCCAACGTCAACGTGGCCTTGTCCAGGATTCCCAGCAGCAGGTTCCACAACGCGTCGCTGGCCTTTTCGATTTCGTCGAACAGCACAAAACTCAGCTTCAATTTCTCGGTGTGATACTGGTTGAGCGTCTCCTGGCTCAGCAGTGGATGAGTCTCGCGATGCCCCAGGTAGCCGGGAGGCGACCCGATCAGCTTCGCGATCTCGTGGCTGTGCTGAAACTCCGCGCAATCGATTTTGACTACCGCGCCCGCGTCCCCCAGCAGGCTCTCGGCCGTCGCTTCCACGATGCGGGTTTTTCCCGATCCGGTGGGCCCCAGGAACAGAAAATTCCCGATCGGCCTGCCGGGGCTCGACATCCCCGCGATGTTGGTCTGATAGATGTTGATGATCTGCTGAACTGCCTCATCCTGCCCCACGATTCGCTTGCGCAGGTCCGCATCCAGCTTCTCGGCTTCCTGTCCGGTCTGTGTCGGATCCAATTGCCTGTTCAATTTCCCCATGTGACGCATCCTCCGTCTCGCCATGAAGTAGAGCAACTGGATGGCCAGTGTCCCCGGGGTACTAGTGACACACGTTACTTTTTAGGACGGGAGGGGCGCATTTCTACCGCGCTGATCATAGTCCGCTCTGGCATGGCCAGTACCATGGCGACGGCTTCGGCTACGTCCTCCGGGGCGATCATCCAACTGGTATCGCCGGCCCGCTTCGCCGAGTCGCCTCCGAATTCGGTGTCCACGCTGCCCGGCATGATCGAGCACACCCGTACTTTGTCGTGCCGATGGTCCAGCATCAATGCCTCGGTAAATTTGTTCAGGCCGGCCTTGGAGGCGTTGTACCCGGCGCCTCCCGGGAATGCATTCTTAGCGGCCAGACTGGAGATGTTGACGATAAACCCACCACGCGTCCCAAAAAGCGACAGTGCTTCGTGCGCGCAATAGAAGGGACCGTTCAGGTTGAGGTCGATATTTCGTCTCCATTCTTCCGGCGTCATCATCGCAACCTTTTGGAACACGCCCTCTCCGGCGTTGTTTACCAGAATATCCAGCCGACCGAATTCGTCACTCACGGCGCGGAAAAAACCACGAACCTGAGCGACGTCGGTTACGTCGGCCGCCTGGCCGAAGACGCGGCCCAGCGATTTCATCTCCGCCACCACGCGCGCCACCGAATCGGCCTTACGTCCACAGATGGCCACGGCCGCGCCCGCCCGCAGCAGGCGTTCGGCAATCGCGCGTCCAACGCCGCGCGTGCCGCCAGTGACCACCGCAATCTTTCCTTCGAGTCTGTCCATATCGGTATTCTAGCTTCGCCGCTTGACAAGAGTCATCCGGTAGCACTTGGCAGGGCCGGCCACTTCAAGAACGGGACTGGGGATGGGAGCGCAAACAAGGCGGGCTGCGGCGCTCCGTGTTGAGCGCCTTCGATTCCCAAGGGAGCGCGTCTCCGCGGCGACTAAACCAGTCAGGAGGTGCGGCGATGCCGCTTGGAGAGGAAGACCGCGACCATCAGGGCCGCTATTCCGGCCAGCGCCAGCGAGAGCGGCGAAGGCTCCGGTACCGACGAAACGGAGATCGTCCCGCCGTAAAAGTTGGCGACGCTGATAGGGTTGCCCGAAGGGTCGGACAGACTGTTGCTGTCTGCCACCACGCCAGAGAAATTACCTGTGAAGGACAACATGAATTGCCCGGGCGCCGCGCCGGGCGCGACGTCGAACAGCACGTGCCCCAGCCCGAAACTTCCCCCAGACGCGATCGTGAACCCCGCGCCATCGTTGGTGAGGTCGCTCGCCACCAGCGTCTGGTTCGTTGTATCTACATTGGGGCCGCTCAGCGTATAGGAGCAACTGCAAAGCGACTCGAGGAGAGCGGCATTGATCTGGTCGAACGAGTCGCCGGCAAAGATGTAGGGGAACGCCGTCGCATAATTAGCCCCAACCAGCGTAACATTGGGGTCCGCAACCGTCACCTCGAAAGCGAATGCCGCAACCGAAATTGGGCCAGGCCCGTTATTCGTCAGAACCACGTCTACGCTGTCTCCGGCGTCGCCTGGACTCGCCGGTATGGTCGCCGGACTGATCGAGAACACGGTTCCGGCGCGTGCCGGCAGCAGGGTTACGGCGCAGATCGCGGCGAAAATCACAATGGCACGTTCCATCAAAACCTGCCTTCTGGCCGCCGCTCCCGTTTCGGAATCCGCATCCAGTCAGTTTATGACAGTCGCTGACGCCGTGCTAGTGCCATCTCGATTCGTTACGTTTGTAACTGCTATGCCACGTCGCATCGGCTTTTTGGAGATTCCGGTGAGAGTGGCGCGATCCGGCTGGAGCCGTGCGGGTTATCGCAGCCACTGACCGTTTCTAGTCAATCGTCAGCACGACGCCGTCACCGGTCCCCGTGCGAATGGCGGCAAGACGCTGCACGACCTCAGCTACAGTCGTGTCATCCCGGCCGGCCAGCACGTACCAATGCCCTTTGGTATTGCGTGGCGCCGAGAACGCAAAGCCGCGGTGTGCCTGCGAGAGCGGGATGATTTCGCTCCAGTTGTCGGAGATGGCGTCGAGCCTGTCGTAAGTGATCAAAACCATCAGGTTGACCTCGGAAAAGCGATTACGCTCTGCGAAGTCACCCGCCCAATGGGTCACGAGATAGGATTGACACGCCTTCTCCGCCTCGTCCAACTTACCAATCGAGACAGGCATGGCGGTTGAGAGGATAAACCGGGGGCTGGCCAGTTCTTCCTTTAACTCCGCGGCGCTGGCGCGCAGATAGGAGCCGAGGAATCCATGATACAGGGTGGGTCCGTTCTCCAAGGCCCGCGCGAGGGGGCCGGCCACAGCGCGGCCAATCCGGGGGATGAAAGGATCGCGATAGATGTCCTGGTCCGGCATTGTCTGGCGCATGAGAGTAATCTGCACCGCGGTGGCGATACCTTCGTTCAGAAGGGCATACAAGGGCTGCGAATTCGGTTCGGATGATGCGACAAAGTCTCGAATCAGTTGCTGGTGCAGGCGCAGCGGAGCCAGGTCGTAGAGCGCGTGCGTCAACTCGTGCATCATGTACGGCAGCGCCTCGTCCGGCCGCATGGCGTCGATCACTTCGGCGAGTACATGATTCCCCACAACGGTCGCAATGGCGCCATCGGATTTGGGGTCGCTTCGGGGGATGAGATGAATGCGGAATTTCCGGCTGGTGATTTCAGATTCCATGAACCGCGCGATGCGGTCTCCCAGGACGGAGACGCCGGGAGCATTCATCAACGTCTCGATGGGACGCTGCCGTGCAGCGGCGTAGGGTGCACCTTTCGAATGCCACCAGGGCCTCAGACGCCGCTCAAAGTGCGCCAGCGCGGCGCTGAGCTGCGCGATCTCGTTTGGCGAGGCAAAAGTGGCCGCGTGTTTCCGGAATTCAGCCGGAGAGTGTGAGTCCAGTCCCGCGGCGATAATCCGGCGTACTGCGGCCGGCCCAGGGTAGAAGTCTCCATAATTCGGCAGAAACGGACTCTCTGGAGGTTTGACCTGTCTGCCGCTGACACCATCCAATGCTGCATTCCACGCGTCCAATTGGTGTTGATCGATGTTGGTCCACTGAAGATCGCCATGCCAGAACTTCTCGACCTGCGGCTTGGTACACGGAACCCGGTCGCTCAAACAACTCAGGTGAAAGACCGCGTTAGGGAATTCGGCATTGTCTACATGAAACTGAAACGGCGCGGCGGCTAGTAGAGCGAGGAACAGCATCGTTTCATCTTAAGAGATCTGCCTTTGAGAACGCATAGAGCCGGTATACGCCGCAAAACCGTGCCACCCTCGAAAATCCCGAGCCGCGTATCCGCTGCAAATCCGTGCCAGGCTCGAAATTCGCCGCCTTTTGGCGAATCTTCGTGCCTGGCTCGAATT
>OKRF01000143.1:0-13485 GCA_900290315.1 Candidatus Sulfopaludibacter sp. SbA3
TTGATTCGCTACGTAATCCAGGTCGCTCTGCAGCACCTGCTGATGCGAAAGCGATTGAGCCTGGATCGCCGCCGCCAGTAAAAGAAGAGGAAGGACAACACGTATACATCGCATGTAGTAATACTAGATCAAATTTTGTCCTAATGCAACAGGAACGTAAGAGCGAGTGTCAAAGCATCCCACGCGAGGCGATTCTGACCCCCTCGACTTCTGACTCCTCCGACTCCTGCCCTTTCCCTGCCCTTTCACAGATGGCGCAGTCGCTCCATCCCCGATTTCGTCGCCGCGTGCCGGCTGGCCCACCAGGAAGCCGCGCCCCAACTGGCCCACAATGCGGCAATGGAACCCGCCGCCGCCGCCCACAATGCCAGGCCAAACGCCGGAGCCATCCCGTCGGGGAGCCACATCACCACCGTGCCCAGCAGTCCGGCCAAGATGGTCCCGATAGCCAATGACGGAGCCGCGCGGCGGGTGATGAGCCCCCAGATATCCCGCGTCCAACCCCCTAACGCACAGCGCAGCGCCATCTCGTGTCGCCTTTCGGCAAACATTTGGGTCAGATAAGCCATGATGCCGGTGAGTGCCAGCGCCAACGCCAGCAAACCCGCGGTCCACAGCACCTCGGAAATCGCGCGCCACCCCACCCAGTTCTCCCGGATGCGGGAACCGTAATCCTGAAAGAATACGTGCCAGGAGGGCCCGCTTCAATATCACTGCGGGCTGCCGCGGCGTCCCCGCCGAAGCGCACCAACAGATTGTTCCGCCCTGCGTTGCCGCATTGAAATGGCACGAAAATGGCGGACCCCGTATGCTGCTTGTATAGGTCCAGAGACGGCTCCTGCAGGATGCCGGCGATGGTTGCCCGGGCGCGATACCCATTGGCATTCAGCAGTACCATCGGCTGGCCCGCACGCGCGCCCGGGGCGTCACGCAGCAGGTCGCTGTTCACCACTACCGGAATGTTGGCGCAAGAGCGGGCCTCTTCCTCGGTCCAGGCCCGGCCGTCCCGGAAGCGGAATCCGGGAATCTCGAAGAAGCGGCTGTTCACGACCGCAAAATACGCCAGGTGCTTCCCGCCGCTCTCATATTCCACAGGGCCAGGCTCATCCACAAAAGGCGGCGAGGAACTGATCACCGGCGCATATCCCCGTGCCCCCAGAATCTGCTCCATGTTGCGCAAGCCCGCCACCGTGTCCGGCCTGCTGGGGGGAGCCTGCAGGGACACCTTCCAGGCCGAGCGGAAATGGCGAGCCACGGGAGAGTTCAACCGCAAACGGCCTTCCACCGAAAATGAGACTGCCAGAAAAAGCACGAGAATTGCCAAACCCGCCTGGGCCGAAAGCAGCGTCAGCCGCAGCCGGCCCGCGATTTCCCGGTGCCGCATCGGCGCGAGCATCCCCCAGGGATCCCGATTCACCAACCGCCAGGCCGGCAGCATCGAGCCCAGGATGCCGCTCGCCAGAGCCACCCCCATAGCCAGCACGCCGCCCCAAGCGCCGAAGTGAAGGGAAGACCAGCCAGCCATGCGATGCAACCCCCACCAATCCATCTGCTTCCGCAGCAAGCCCAGAGCTTCGGCTGCGATGGGCATGCTCAGCAGGCCGGCCAGCCCAGCCATTACCAGTCCTTCCGTCAGCAGAAAGCGCAACAGGCGGGCGCGCGATGCCCCCACGGCCATCCGGATGGCCACCTCGCGCTGCCGCCGCAGCACGTGGGCAAACTGAAAGCTGGCCATGTCGGCGCAGGCCAGCAAGAGGGCCACCAAAAACGCCGCCTGCAGCAAGCCGATGGCGAAATCCGTGGTTGGCTCGCGATTCGCCTGCCGCAGCCAGGTGAACTCCGCGGGCCACAGGGCGCCCGCCTGTTTCTCCACTTGCAGCCATTCCCGCTGCGCGTCGCCAATCGAAGCGCCCGGTCTCAGCCGGGCAAACACGCCTCCAAACCCGCCGCGGGCCCGCGAAAGCCAGACATCCGCCGCGAAGGGGAAATCCGGCTGCGCGCCCAGCACTCCCACAATGCGATAGTCCCGCCCCATGATGTGTAGGGTCGAACCAATCGCTGCGGGCCGCTTGCGGTAGCGCCTTTCCCAAAGCTGGGGTGAGAGTACCGCGGTTCCCTCGTCGCCGTCTTCCAGCAGGCGGCCATACTCCACCGTCACGCCCAGGTTGCGGAGCGCCATCCCATTCACCAGCAGGCCGGATAACGGGGCGTCATCCAACGTGGTCTGGAATTGGCTTTGATAGGCAAAATCGGTCAAAGCCCGGCTCTGGCGCCGGAGTTGCTCTGCCAGCGACAACTGCACGCCCTGCCACGCCAGGTTCCCGCCAGTCCTTTTCTGCGCCAGGAACACCATGCGGCCGCCCGCTTCGTAAGGCAGCGGTTCCCAAATCAGATGGTAAACCAGCAACAGAGCCACAGTGTTGGCCGCTACCACCGCGGAGAAGAGCCCGATCAGCGTGGCATTCGACAAGGGGTGGCGCTTCAAACTGCCCGCAGCCGAGCGCAAATCCCGCTCCGTGATCTCCCCATGCATCCGCGTCGCCGAAACAGCCCAATCGGGCACCAGGCGCAGCCAGAAAATGCCGGCGGAAAGCAGGCCCCGTCCGCGAGCTTCCGCCCACTCCTCGGCGAACTGGGCGGCCATCTCCGGTCCATATTCCCGCTGGAACTCGGCAGGGTAGAAGACCATCAGCAGCCGGTAGATCCGGACCGCGATCATGGCCGTTTGCGGGCGGGTGCGAAGCACAGTTCGGCGAGTTCCACGGCAGACCGCAGACGGGCGGCCTCCGCCTTCAGCACTTCCTGCCCCTCCATGGTGAGAAGGAAGTACCGCCGCCGCTCATCGTCCAGGTGGCGCTCCGGGCGGGCGGCGGATTCGGCGATCAGGCCATCGTCGGTGAGTTTCTTCAGGGCGCCATACAGGCTGCCGGGGCCCAATTGCGTGCGACCCTCGGTACGCCGCTCGATCTCCCGCTTAATCGCGTAACCGTGCCGTTCGCCCTCCGCCAGACACAGCAGAATCTCGAACTGCACGTGAGGCAAAGGCAGGAACTCGGCGGGGTTGAAACGCCCCATGCGTACGACTATATCAGGTTTTGTAGTATATCGCCACTGTTAACTCTTGCAAACTGCCTGTGGAGAAGCTCCACTCGCTCCAAATAGCTATCTCTAGGACATTGACAATCCAGCAAATAAACCTCACTCTATAACTGATAGAGGTGCCCGTATGAAGCCGCTCTGGGTTGTACTGACCGCGTTAGCTCTGGTGCTGGTTGCCATTCCGGCATCGGCGCAGCCCGTGATTTCCGCCAAGTCGGGGATGGTTGCAAAAGTGCAAGGAAACGTCTTCCTGGACGACAAAATCCTGGAAGACTCAGCCACTCACTTTCCGGATGTCAAGGAAAAGCAGATCGTTCGCACCGAAGATGGTCTGGCGGAGATTCTGCTGACCCCTGGCGTTTTCCTGCGCCTGGGCGAACACAGTTCCATCCGCATGGTCAGCAACCGCCTCATCGATACCCGCGTGGAAATACTGGCTGGATCGGTAGTGGTGGAGAGCGACGACGTAGTCAAGGATACCAACGTCACCATCGTGTGCCAGAACGGCAGCGTGACCATGCCGAAGGCGGGCATCTATCGCTTCAACACCAATCCGGCGCAGCTCAAAGTGTATAAGGGTACCGCCGAAGTCGAACTCGCCGGCCAGCATGTCACCGTGCTCACCGGCAAAATGGTGATGCTGAGCGGCGATTCCGGCACCCTGCAGCACTTCGATGTGGAAGATACCGACTTCCTGGATCACTGGAATCGCCAGCGCAGCGAGTACGTCGCCATGGCCAACGTTTCGGCCGCGAAATCGCTGGTCGGCTCCAGCTCCACCTATTCCGGCCTGGGTTGGGGCATGGGCACCCCGTGCATGGGCGCCTGGGGCTACAACATGTACTACGGCATGATGACCTACATTCCCTGCAGCGGCATGTTGATGAACCCGTATGGCTATCGCTACTGGAGCCCCTTCACGGTGATGCGCGCCTATTACACTCCCACGTACAACTCGGGTGGGTATCGCAACGGAAATACCGGCGGCGGCTTCGCGGGCAACTCAGGGCGCGGATACAGCACGGTCTCGGCAAGTTCCGGCGGCTACTCCGGTGTCATGTCCTCCAGGTCTTCGATGGGTAGTTCGGCCGGGATGAGTTCCGCCGGTTCCACCTCATCGGCTTCCGCGGGTTCCTCTTCGGCCGGCCACGGCTCGGGCGGCGGTGGCGGTCACGGGCGCTAACTATCTCTCTGCTTCCTTTGGAGAAGAAAGGGCCGGTCCAGGTGAACTCCTGAACCGGCCCTTTTGATTCTTGCACGCCTGGCGAACAGGTTTCACTCTGTCTTGGTTGGGCAGGCGGTTTCGCCTGCCGAATTTTCGATTAACGCCGCCTCAGCAGGGATGGACAGAAAAATAACCACAGGTGAACACCCTTTTGCGTCACAAATTCAGGAGAGGTGTCGAATGTCCAACGAGCGATGTGCGTTTTTCCTGGCTGCGGCTCTAGTCGCTTCCTGTCCGGCTCAGACCGGCCCCCGCGCCTGCAGCCCATCGCCTGAACTGGACCGCTTCTACCGGGAGCAGGTGCGCAACGTTCGCCAGGGCACCGAAAATGCCCTTCGCAAACTGGCCGAAGATCCGGAGAATCTCTTCCTCAATCGCTGGTACCTGGAAAGTCTGGACACGCGCGACCCTGGCGGCGCCGCCGAAGCGTACCGCCGCAAGCTGTACCAACACCCCACGGACGCCCGCTACCTTTACTTCTATGGCCGTGCCCTGATGGGCGCCCACACAACCCAGGCCGTCGAATACTTGCAACGCGCGATCGCCGCAGATCCCGATCTTCCCTGGACCCACTGGGCGCTCATGGAAATCTACGGCAGCCAACCCTTCCGCGATCCCGCCAGACTTGCCGCAGACACGCTCGACTTCACCCGTCTCTGCCCGGATGACTTTGCCGCATTCAACCGCCTGGACCTGATTGAGAATCCTGATATGCTCC
Source organism: Candidatus Sulfopaludibacter sp. SbA3 (assembly GCA_900290315.1). Taxonomy (GTDB): domain Bacteria; phylum Acidobacteriota; class Terriglobia; order Bryobacterales; family Bryobacteraceae; genus Sulfopaludibacter. The sequence continues at coordinate 5,043 of OKRF01000143.1, forward strand.
GCGAGCTCGCGGCGCGCTTTCGCAGCGCTCTGGAACGCCGGAATACCAGCGGTGTGCCCGCCTACTATCCCCGTCTGTGGGCCGCCGAGTCCCGCGTTGCCGGCCCCGGCCAGGCCGATGCGGTCCGCCGCCGCGTGGCTGCCGACCTGCCCCGGCTGATCCAACTCAACCCCGAGAATTACAAGACGCAACTGGACGCTTACAAACGACTCGGCGATACGGCCCAGGCGGAGGCAATGCAAAAGAAACTTGACGAAGTGCCCCCGCGGCTGAATGTTTATCAAACCGTGAGCGCATGGATCCATTCGCACACCTATCCCAGCCACAACGCGCCGCCCGAAGCTCGCGCGCGTTGGGAAGAGGAGGAATTAGCCGCCTCCGCCGGTTGGGTGCGGGATTGGCCGGATGAACCGTACGCCTGGGCCTTCCGTTTCTCGATAGTGGCGCGTCAGGACCAAACCACCGCTGAAGAGATCGAGAGCCTCGGTGACCATGTCGTCGAAGTTGCGCGGGCGCATCCTTCGCCCTGGTCGCAATCCCCCGAATTTCTGACCGTCGCCCAGGAGTGGTCCAGGCGTGGCATTCGGCTGGCCGACTGCACCACTCTCGCCGCCGACGCCGTGGAACTCATCCTGCGCGTGCCAGACAGGCAGAACGAGTTGTATAGCAACGACTCTACGCAAAGGTACACCACTGCCACTACCATCTCGGGTCTGTTTCGCGCCTATGAGATCGAAGCCAGTTCCGCCCTCCGGCGCAAAGACTATTCCAAAACGAAAGACGTGATCTCCCAAATGAAGGCATGGATAGATCGCCATCCCACCGGCAATCCTCTCCCCTTTTCCAGCTACAGCCTGGCACAGGCACGCGTCGCCGACGCCCAAGGGCACACCATGGATGCGCTGGCTTTCTATCAGCGCGCCATTCACGCAGGCAACCTGGATCGGGATATCATGAGCCGCGTGCGCACTCTGTGGGAGGGTCAGGGCGGCAGCACGGCGGCGCTCGAAGCCTGGCCCGTGCGTGCGCCCGATCCGGCAGCATCCAGCAGTTGGAACGCGCCAGCCACCGAGTGGATCGCAGCCGACAGGTCGCTGGAAGCGCTCCATGCGGAAGATCTCGCCGGCCGCCTGTGGACCGCTGCCGACCTGCAGGGCAAGACCACCTTCATCAATGTCTGGGCCACCTGGTGCGGCCCCTGTGTGGACGAGCTCCCCTATGTCGAAAAGCTATTTGCCCTGCTCCAGGACCGGAAGGACATCCAGCTCGTTTCCCTGAACATTGACGACGACCCCGCAACGGCCGCGAAATTCCTGCGCGAACGCAACTTCACCTTCCCGGCCATCCCGGCAAGGCAACTCGTGCATGCCCTTCTGCCGCAGGTCTCCGTGCCGAGAAACTGGATTGCCGATCCCGCCGCCCACGTTCGTGTCGAGAGCATCGGTTTCGATTTCCGCATCGTGGACTGGCCCCACGACATGCTGGAAAAGCTGAAGCAGCCGCTGCGATAATCCCGCGCGTTGGCACATCGGGGGCGACGGGCCGCTCTTGGACCCCCGGGGAGCAGCTAGCGACGTGTCCATTGAAAGCATCGCGCGTTATAAACACGCGTGATCACACTCGAAATGGCAGGCAAGAAAATCTATGACCGTTCCTTCTCTTTAGAAAGAGGAGAAAACAAATACTCCTTGGCGACTTCCGAGGCGCGAGTCCTCTCCCATGCGACAAAGGCAGAATTGGCCCGGTTGACTTGTGCCATCGTGTCGGCTGGGTCGGGCGGCTTTTCGAGGTTGTAGTCGGCATCGTGTCGAGCCTGCTGCAAGATGATAAAGGATTGAGCCACCTTTGTGAGTTTCGTGCGGCTCATGACCTCAATCGAGTTCGAATCGCCGAGATCAACGTCGGTTCCGATGCTCTTAATGGTGGCCCCTGAGATCTTCTTCATTCGCTCGTGTTCGAAGATTCTCGCGATTCGTGCCTGATGAAGCGGTTCGCTCCAGTTCAGAACAGTCGCGCGAATCAGGTGGTGGAACAGGCTGTAATAGGCGGCTGAGACGGCCCTGCGAAGGTTGGCTTGGTTTGGTGGTAGCGTCAGAAGAAACTTTGCCTGATCGAAAAGCTCCTCGGGTAACTNNCCGCTCACAAAGTTGAGGTAGGAGTGCAGTCCGAGTTCCTCACTGCGGACAACCCGTAGGAGCGCGGCGGCGATCTGTTCGGAAAGGCGAAAGACCGTTGTGGCAGTAGGTGTCTTTCTGTTGAGCACTACGTCGATGAATAGCGAGCAGTCGCCGCTCCAATCCGCGGCGAGACGATGATCGATACGGGCGATCTCCGGGTCGTTAACGAAAAGCTCTTGAAGCTGTTTGACTCGTTCCCTGATTTCAGCCTGATGAACCAATCCTGACGCGAATTGGCATGATCTGTCCCCGCTTCCATCGTAGCGCGGGATGAGCAGGGTGGGAACGGTTCCTGGTTCGCCGAATCGACAACCGGCCTAACTCACCCCACACGCGATGCGAGAATGGTGGAACGCCTCGACCCCCTGTTTGTCCAGTAGCCGGAAGACTGGGCTGCCAAAGCGATCGGGGGGATATACCTTATCGTAAGATGGCGCTAAGATGGCGCTCTGGAAGAGACCTCTGGGCCTCGGGGCGCCAGGACGCGAGTTCCGGCGACTCGGTGATCGTCCAAACCATACCCGCAAGGGTACAGGAGCCTGGAACCCGGCTGGTAGGCCCAGGTGCCATTCGGATTGTCAGGGGGGCGTAAACAGTTGCGGCGCTTAGGGACACAGAACAGCAGGCACATCCAAAGAAGAGCGGTTTTGAACCTGAAAAACACCTCCGGCTCAATGAGCCGCAGCAGGCCGAACCACGGGTCCACGTGGGTCAGAGTTCCTCGAAAGTGTTATCTGTGTTTGAAACTCCGTCCATTACCGAGGGGGCCTCGCTGCCCGCGAATTCGCTTTGCAGTGGCAGCTCCAAGTAATGCCACTCCGGCCAACACAATGCTTGCCGGTTCCGGGTTTCCCCGTAGGCAAGCGCTCCTGCCGTGTTGCTTACGACAGGGTCATAGACTACAGTCCCGGTCTGCGTGTTGACTGTGTAGAGAAAGTCAGAAGTCCCTGTACTCAGGTAGATCGAAAACAGGCTGTCGGCTGGGTTGTACGCAGAAACGCCTAGTCCCACCGCGCCGGGCACCAGCACGCCGATTGGTGTTGATGCTCCCGTTACGGGATCGACGCTCACCAGTTGCTCGGCTCCTCCTGTGTACACAACACCGTAAAGCGTGCCAGTTCCGGGATCGTAGGCAAGCGCTCCTGCCGGATTGGTCACGACAGGGTGGTTGGTCACGGTCCCAGTTTGCGCGTTGACCGTGTAGAGAAAGTCAGAAGTCCCTGTACTCAGGTAAATCGAAAACAGGCTGTCGGCTGGGTCGTACGCAGAAACGCCTTGCAGAACTCCCACCGCGCCGGACGCCAGCGCGGTGATCGGTGTTGATGCTCCCGTTACGGGATCAATGCTCACCAGTTGCTCAGCACCTCCTGTGTAGGCAACGCCGTAAAGCGTGCCAGCGTGGGTCTTAAGCGAACAGGCGGCCAATAACAGTATTCCTACTGCAAACCGTAGCGTCATCGGGAATTGTTTCATCTTTACCTTCCTGTTCCGTTGAGTGTACCTCCAATGAGTGTGGGTTTCTGAGCAATAATTCTGAAAGTGTCACTAGCCGTCCTCCTGGAATGAGATCACGATCCTGGCATCCCGCTAACGCCGGCGATCTTGTCGTCTTGTCGCCGGTGAACTGGACTCTCCGCGACTCCTGTTCTACGCTGAGAGTGTGATTCGCATCCTTCGATCGCTCTGGATCTGGTTTGCCAGCGCAACGCTCATTCTGCTCTGGACCGCGCTGTTGACCATCGTCCGGCTGTTCGACCGCGACCCACAGTGCCGCCGCACGGGCCGCTGGTTCCGGCTGATGTTCCGGATGACGCAACATCAGCGCCTTGGGGTTCGCGGCATTCTTGCCGCCAGCAGTTTTCTGCCGGTCCGCGCCTGCTCAGCCGGCCTGCGAGGTCGCATCGGTCAAGCCAAGCTCTTCGCGCTCTGAATGAACTCGTCTCGCAAAGAACGGGCCGAAACTGAGCAAGTCGGAACAGGATTGTGCCGCCAGCGTTACGACATGTCACGGATTTCCGGCAACCCCAATCACGCCGGGGGCTGTCGGCCAGTGCACACTCGCGGACCCAGCGCGGAGTATGTCGCGGCCTCTCCGACTCCGGGTCTAATCCCTTTGCCTTTTATGCGAACAGCTTCCAGCAGGTTGTCACCTTTGTGGTCCGGCAACGTGATCACGTACGGATCTGTCTTGGTGGGGCAGGCGGTAGTCGTTTGGTTTGCCTTTGTTATCTGACGGTTACAGGATTCCTACGAGCTGCTGCGCGCTACCTTCAGTTCCCATTCCTCGGGCGTACGCGGCCAATCTTCACGTAGCAGGCGGGACAGGGCGCGGTCGGCCAGGAGTTTGCCGTTGGTCTGGCACTGGGGGCAGTAGTTGGTTTCGTTGGAGGCGTAGCGGATGCGCTGCACCTTGGCGCCGCAGCGGGGGCAGGGGAGACGATAGCGGCCGTGGACCGCCATGCCCTCGCGGAAGGCGGTGACCTTTTCGGGGAATCGGTCCGCGGCTTCGGAGCGCAGGCGGGCAATCCACGCGAGCAGGACTTCGCGGGTGGCATGGTGGAGGGCGTCGACCTGTTCGGCAGTCAGGCGTTGCGTCAGCGCGACTGGGGACAGCCTGGCGCGGTGGAGAATCTCGTCGGAGTAGGCGTTGCCGATTCCGCTGAAGAGGCGCGGGTCGGTGAGGGCCCGTTTGAGGGTGTGGTTGGCGGATTGCAGCACGCGGGAGAACNNAGGACCTCCAAGCCTCCGGGATCGAGCGCCCGCAGACCCTCGTCTCCGGAGGCGATGTGGAGTGCCGCGCGGTGCTGCGTGCCGGCTTCGGTAAGCTGCAGGATACCTGAGGTGAATTCGAAATGGGCCAGGCTGTTTTTGCCGGGTGCCTTGGTGCCAGCGGGGCGCCAATGGAGTCGGCCGGCGATCATCAGGTGCAGCACCATCCAGAGATCGCTCTCCAGGCCGATGGCGATGCGCTTGCCCAGGCGGCGCACTTCTCGCACCTTGCAGCCTTCCGCTGCGGAGATGGCGGGCGTTACCGAGCGCAGCAGGAACGGTCCGCGAATGAGCGCCCGCTGAAAGGTCTGCGAGACGATGCGCTGCTCGAGTGCTTCCACGTAGACGGCGACATCCGGCAGTTCAGGCATGGCCTTCTTATTGTCCGCCGAATTGGGGTCGACGAAAAAGATGCGCCAAGGTGCTCCATCCCGACTGGGCCGTGGGTAATGCCGGCGATCTTGTCGCCGGCCGGACAGCACAACCGGCGGCAAGACCGCCGGCGTTACACTAGTTTTCCGAGGTTCCCCACTCGGATTCCAGCAGCCTGGAGTATTCGCCGCTGGCGTAGAGTTGGAAGCGGAAATTTTGCGAGTCGATGATGCGGTGAGGCTGGGAATCCATATAGCACTGGTAGAGGAAGTCGGCGTAGCGATGGTAGTTACGGAGAAAATCCTCGGCCAGGCTGTCGAATGCGGGCGGGGTGGTAAACAGCGAGTTGAGTCCGATGGCGCGCGAAAAGATGGAGACGTAATCGGCTACGCCCCAGCGGATCAGTTTATCCCGGACTTCGGCGGGCGGGCTTTGGGTGAGTAGTCCGGCAAAACTCTGGGGGTGCAACTCGGAACTCTTGAGTTCGGGGAAGCGATCTGCCCATTCGATGCATTGATCGATCCAACGAAATACGTCCTTCCCCAGGAAGAACAGCATCCGGATCTCCGCATAGCGCCCGGNNGCCAGAGAGCATGAGCGCGGCTTTGGAATTGTCGAGCAGCGTGGATGGCGGAACGTGCTCGTTAAACGGATGAAGAATGAGCGGTGGTAGGTCAAAGATGGTCCCTTCGAGACGCGATACGGCCGGCGACATAGATTGTACCCACTTCCTTATCGGCACCCTCGGCTCAGAACTTTAGGGCGCTGATTTTTGCTCAATTCCTATGGCAACGTCAGTATAACGAAAGACAGTGTAGTCCGGTGAGTGCCAGAGGACCTAGATTAGTTCTAGGTACACGCCGTGTTGCGCTTTTGCAGAGAGTTTTTGATTCAGGAATCGGGGCAGGATCTGGCGGAGTACTGCCTGATCACAGCGCTCCTGGCACTCGTCGCTCTGGGCATTTTCTGGAAGGTTTCAGGCGGCATGCAGGCCATCTGGGGCACGGCAAATAGTACGCTGGGCGTAAGCACCGGCAGTACTAATAGTACTCAGACAAATCGCTAAAGCCCGCCGAAGACGACACCTCGAAAATCCCGAGCCGGGTGTCCGCCGCAAACCGTGCCAAGCTCGAAATTCGCATCTTCGTGCCTGGCTCGAGTTTGCCCCTGCGCGAAACCCCGACGCGTTCCCCCCATTTTCATTCCCATCGTTGCCCGCGAGCGGGCGCCCCAACAGGGTCGAAAAAACGGCCCAGCGACGGGTAACGCCGGCGATCTCGTCGCCGGCCGGCCAGTGCAACCGGCGGCAAGACCTCCGCGTTACCGGTTTTTTCATCCCGTTTCGCGGGGCAATCCGCCCCTAATTCACAGGGTCGAAAAACCGGCACAGCGAACGCGTAACGCCGGCGATCTTGTCGCCGGCCGGCCAGTGCAACCGGCGGCAAGACCGCTGGCGTTACCGGTTTTTTCATCCCGTTTTGCGGGGCGGCGCCCCTACTTGACAGACGACAAAAAACGATCGTCTATCCCACCTACACGTCTAGGCCCAGGAAGCGGTGGGCATTCCCGTAGCAAATGTTCCGGATGGTGGAGCCGACCAGTTCCTCGTCATCCGGAAGCTCGCCGTTTTCTACATCCCTTCCAAACATGTCACACAGGACGCGGCGGAAATACTCGTGCCGCGGGTAGGACATGAAGGAGCGGGAATCCGTCAACATCCCGAGGAATTTGCTGATGAGCCCGCAATTGGAGAGGGCGTTCATCTGCCAGGTCATGGCCTCCTTCTGATCCAGGAACCACCAGCCGCTGCCGATCTGGATCTTCCCGGCGGTGATGCCGTCCTGGAAATTGCCGATCATGGTGGCGATGGCGTAATTGTCTGCGGGATTCAAATTGTAGATAACCATCTTGGGGAGCGCTTCTTCCTGATCCAGACGGTCCATATAGCAACCCNNGTTGCTTGGTCCAGCCCTTGGCGGCATCCCAGCGGCCGAAGTGCAGCATCATGTTCGAGCCGAATTGCGCCTGCTCTTCCGGCGTGGCGGCCTGGCCGGAGCGTGCCTTGTCGAAGATAGCCGCGGCTTGGGGCTCGCTGCAGAAATGGGCGTACGGGTGGTTGAGGCCGTGGTCGGAGAGGCGCGCTCCCATCTGGTGAAAAAAATCGTGGCGCTTGGCGAGAGAGTCCACGAATGCGGCGTAGTTGCCGATCGAGGTATTGGCCGCGGCTTCCAGGCGCTGCACCCAGGCGTTGAACGCCTCCGGCAGGTGGACGTTGAGGGCCTTGTCGGGGCGGAAACAGGGAAAAACCTTGGTGGCCAGGCCGGAGGCGGCGATGGATTTGTGGCACGCCAGGTCGTCCGTGGGATCGTCGGTCGTGCAGACGGCTCTTACGTGGAACTTCTGTAGAATGCCGTGGGCGCGTAAATCGTCGGTTGCCAGTTGGGAGTTGGCTTGTTCCCAGATGGCGGGCGCGGTGGTTTCGTCCAGGATGGTGTCGATTCCGAAGTAGCGCTTGAGCTCCAGGTGAGTCCAGTGATAGAGCGGATTGCGCAGCGTCTGCGGTACGGTGCGGGCCCACGCCATGAACTTGTCGCGCGGATCGGCGTCGCCGGTGCAGAACTTCTCATCCACGCCGTTGGCGCGCATGGCCCGCCATTTGTAATGGTCGCCTTCCAGCCAGATCTCGAAGAGATTCTTGAACTGGCGATTGCTGGCCACATCCTGCGGCGGCAAGTGGCAATGGTAGTCGAGAATGGGCTCGGATTGGGCGTATTGCGTGTAGAGGCGGCGTGCCGTCTTCGTGGTGAGGAGAAAATCGTCGTGGATGAAAGACATGGGCTTTAAATGCTGATTGGAACACAATTCAGGGTAAAAAGGATAATGCGGTTCGTTGAGTGGTTGGAGCAGGACGAGAAGGGGCGGGCCGAACTGCTGGACCTGTGCCTGCGGCGGATTGCCGAGGGAGATGGCGAGGTGCGGGCGTGGGTACAGGTGGCTCCGCAGCCGCCCTTGGCAGACGGGCCGTTGCGCGGAATTCCGTTCGGCGCCAAGGATATCATCGAAACGTGTGGGATGCCCACGGAATGCGGGTCGGCGCTGCTGGCGGGGCGGCTCGGCACGCGCGT
>OKRF01000143.1:13492-18552 GCA_900290315.1 Candidatus Sulfopaludibacter sp. SbA3
GTGTGGGATGCCCACGGAATGCGGGTCGGCGCTGCTGGCGGGGCGGCTCGGCACGCGCGATGCGGCGGTGATTCGCGAATTGCGAAGTATGGGCGCGGTACTGTTGGGGAAGACGCACACCACCGCATTCGCCTCCTTCGACCCGGCGCCCACGCGCAATCCGCGCCTGCCAGGCCACACGCCGGGAGGCAGTTCGTCGGGTTCGGCGGCAGCCGTGGCGGCGGGTATGGTGCCATTCGCTTTGGGGACACAAACGCTGGGGTCGGTGCTGCGGCCAGCGTCGTACTGCGGGGTCTGCGGCTTCAAGCCCACGTATGGCCGGCTCCCGATGGAAGGCGTGATGCCCTTCGCGCCGTCTCTGGACACGCTGGGGCTGTTTACCGGAACGGCAGGCGACATGGCGTGCCTGTTGTTTACCGGAACGGCAGGCGACATGGCGTGCCTGTGGGAGCGTTCGTGGGGCTCGCCCAAGCCGGTGGCGGAATTGCCGCCGATGGGTCAGGTGGGTGCGCTTCCCGCTACCGGGCTGCCGGTGGTCTCGCTGAAGATGCCCGATGGTTGGGGTGAGCTACTGGCGGCGGCACGGCTGATCAACGATTACGAAGGCGCGCGGACGCATCGCGAGTTGCTGGCGCGGCATGGTGAAGCGATCGGCGCCAGGCTGGCGGAGCTGATACGCCACGGATTGGCCCTTACGGAAGACGAATACGCGGCGGCGCGCAAGCATGTGGAGGCGATGCGGGGCGCGATGGCGCGGGTGTTTGACGCGTACCCGCTGTTGCTCTCGGCGGCGGCCACCGGACCGGCGCCTGAGGGGCTGGAGAGCACGGGCGATCCCTCGGCGAATGCCCCGTGGACGGCGTTGGGAGTTCCCGCCATTTCCGTCCCCATATTTAGGCAGGCCGCGCCGCTGGGTCTGCAGATCACGGCGGCCTGGGGCCGGGACGACGAACTGGTGGCGGCTGCGGCGCTGGTGGAGCGGGTGTGGTTCAAGTCGTAGGATGCGCGACGGCGCTATCATGAAGGCGATGCTGCGTCTACGCCTGAAGAATTCAATTTCTGCGAAGACAGCTCACCACGGGCCCATTCCGCATACGCATCCGGATTTTCCCCTCAAGTCTAGGGTCCAGCGTGAAACAGGGCGCGAGTTTCAGGTGGTCAGCTTGCCGCAGAAGGATGGCTCCTTTGTTGCGTCCGTTCTGGAGGCTCCGGCGATCCGTGTCTACGACCGGTCTCGGGAGGCGGCCGAAGAGAAGGCTTCGCGGAAATATCTAAAAACGCCGGATCCATTTGCATACAAGCGTCATCCGCTGGCAACCAGTAAGGTTCTGACCGTTGACATGGAGTACGACAACGACGCTGCTGCATTTGTTACCTACGTTAGGGAACTGCACCGGATCTCCACCTTCGGCGCGACGGCGTCGGCCGCGCTCGACAATACGGTTGAGATGATCCGCGGCTACATTCAATCGATGGAAGCAAATCGCAAGCGAATTCCTCTTACGCCTTCAAAACTGAGGAACTGAAACGCCTGGTCGGGCTAGCCTAACTAAATCGCGTCAGATCCCGGTGCACGGTTCCACGGCGCTCCCGAAAGGTACCCTGGCTAGCATCATCCGGATGACTGGAATCAGCCGGAAGCAGTTTTTTGCCGCCATGCGTTGACGCAGGTGAGTATTTTTCTTTGGAAAAGGGCCATAGAATAGTCACCATGGACCCGTTTCCGATCGCCAAGACATCCTGGTTGCCGGGCGATACACGTGAGGTGGAGCAGTCGCGAGTACGGCAAGAAATCGGCATGGAGTACGACTCCTACCGGCGGATCTACCTGGCCGACGGGCACGAATGGCAAATCGCCGGCCAGATCGCCCGAGAGGACGGCAAGAAGTACTACATATTCGAATGCATAAGTTGACAGGACAGGAGTGACGTTGATGCGCTCCGATTGGGAAGCACCGCTGGAACGATGGACCGCGGCGGGCCTGGTGGACCTAGTGGCGGCGGACCGCATCCGCGCGTGGGAAGAGGCAAATGCGCGGCCGCAGGGGCTCCGGTGGCCGGCCTGGTTGGCCCTGGCACTCGGCGCGATGCTGGTGGGCTCCGGAGTTCTGCTCTTTGTTTCGGCGCACTGGGACGACCTTTCGCCGGGACAACGGATGGCCCTGGTCCTTTTGATGGTGGCGGTGTTTCACACCGGCGGCGCGTTCGCGGCCGAGCGATTCGGCGGNNTGGCGGTGGCGCTGCATACCGTAGGCACGCTCACGCTGGGCGCGGCCATCGCGCTGGCGGGGCAGATTTTTCAACTGCAGGAGCACTGGCCCGCGGCGGTCCTGGTCTGGGCCGTGGGTGCGGCGCTGGCGTGGGCGCTGTTGGGGCACTGGACGCAGGGAGCGTTGACGGCCATTCTGATTCCCTACTGGCTGGCCGGCGAATGGGTGTTCCGTTATCCCACCGCCTACCTGCTGCCGGTATCGGCGGGGATCTGCGCGCTGAGTCTTACGTATTTGACGGCGCGACGCGCGGCCGACGACAGCGCGCTACGCAAGGCTTTGGGCTGGCTTGGCTGCATCGCGGTGCTGCCTTCGGCTGCGGTGCTGGCGGCGGAGCACTGGACCAAATCCGCGCCATTCACCTCCGGGACGTTGGGGTGGGCTATCGCGTTATTGGGTCCGCTGGCCATAGCGGTGTGGCTGCGGGGGCGGGAAGCCCTTTGGAATGCGGTGGCCATCCCGTGGATTGTGGCGCTGGCGGCACTCAACCGGGGAGACGATAATGCTCTGCCGGTATACGCGTGGTGCGCGCTAGGCGCCGTGGGACTGGCGGCATGGGGCATTCGGGATTCGCGCACCGAGCGGGTCAATCTGGGCATCGCGGGCTTCGCCATTACGGTGCTGACCTTCTATTTTTCGAACGTGATGGATAAGATGGGCCGATCGGTGAGCCTGATGGGCCTGGGGCTGCTGTTTCTGGTGGGTGGATGGTTGCTCGAGAAGATGCGCCGCCGCCTCATCGCGCAGATTCGGGAGGGCGTGTGAAACCGATGCATCGCGCCATCGCCGTGGGTTTGTTGCAGTGCCTGATCGTGCTAAGCGTGGCCGGGAAGTATGCGTTGGATCGCGCCCGGCTGCCTCGTGTGTGGGTGAATGCGACTCCGGTGGATCCGCAACTGCCGATTCGCGGCCGCTATGTCAGTCTGCAACTGCATGTGGAGGCGCCCGACGATTGGACAGGTTACTACCAGCCCGTGCGCCTGCACGTGGAGGATGGCAAGCTGAAGGCCACGCCGGACTCTGAGCACGGCGGGCTGCACGTAACACGCTTCCAGCAGCGGCCGTGGACGCTCAGCGAGCCGGTAGCCTTCTTCATTCCGGAGCACGCGGCCGATCCTTCGCGGCGCGCTCCCGGCGAAGAGCTGTGGGTGGAAGTCAGCGTGCCGCAACATGGGCCGCCACGCCCCCTGCGCCTGGGAGTGAAGAAGGACGGACAGTTGACGCCTCTGCCTCTGCAGTAGAACTACTTGTCTGTGCCAAAGGTAATTCTTGTCGACGCCTCGAAATGACGGTGATTCTTGTACTCCGTGGTCGCCCGGACCATTTCGCCATCCGACCTGCGACCGATCCACTCGAACGAAACCGGGACGAGGTAAACAGACCCTCCGACAGTTGCGTAGTCCCACGACTCGGCGATCGTGAGACGATCAGTGACAAACTTCTCAGGGAAGCCGCTGCCTTCCCATTCGCACCGGAGCACGTTGCCTTTGGCGGCATCCACCAGAATGCGGCCGCTTACAGCGGGTTCGTACACGTGCCCGTTGTCATTCACTCCGCCGAAGCATCCCTTCGGTGGAGAATGGAAAAGGTACACCAGAATTGGCTTGCCTCCTGTTTCCCCGCGCCCGGCAAACTCAATTTTGGTGGGACAGCTCAGGTCAAAGAGCGCATAGAGGTGTAGCCCGAAGTCAGATGGGAGTTTCGCGGACGGCTTGTTCCGCGGCTTGCCATTCACGCGAACGTTTTGGCGGGTCGTTCCGTCGTCTTTTATGCCAATCTCATCCTCCATCGTATCCTGGAGCCGCCACGGTTTCCCGACGCCGTCGCTGTGATAGCGCCTGCCAGTTTCATCGGCCACAAAGTTTGGCAGCTTCGATGCGTACTCCAGGTTTACCTGGCGCACGCGATCCAGTTCGGATGGTTCTCCGGAGGGAGGGGCAGGGCTCGGCAGTTTCAGCAAATTCTCTCCCGTTTGCCAGGACAACAACGCGATCGTTTCGGCCCGTTCGCGCGGCGAGGCTGGCCGGATGAGACGCAGGTTCTTCAATTGCAAATGATAGTGAAGCCCCGCTTGCGCATCGTAAACGGTTTTGGCCGGCGTGCAGGTGATCTCTACCTGGTCGGCGACATTGTAAGGGACCGCGGTCCCGGCCGGCAGCGTGGCATCGACTACCAGTCCGTCGGCCATCCGGATCGAGATCGATGCGCGCCTCACGCGTTCGAGGCTCCCCGTAAAAACACGATCCGCGGCGCTCACGGGAAGGCAGAGAAGGGCCAGCAGCGCGCAGTATTTGTTCATCTTCCTTCCTTGGAATTAGCACTCTATCTTCCAAATGGCTTATGCAAATCGGAAGGGCCAGCGGGAGTTTGAAATCAGGGCTGTGACCACCACACTGTGCCGCTGTATCTCGCTCCTCAAAAAAAGCTACTGGCTCCCGGCTCAAGGCGGAGTGAAGCGGTGGGCATGGGGCGGGCTGGTGAAATTTCGCGGTTCTCCCGTCTGCTTTCCATACAGCGCCAGACTCCGCCCCCCAAAACGGGCTGAAAACCCGGTGTTAACGCCGGCGGTCTTGCGTGTGCCCCAAAGGGGCTGATTACCAGTGGGGGAAGGACCCACTCGAACAATTGATGGTTAGATTCGATAGCTGGCGAGCGGCTAGTACGGGTAACGGTACTGGTCGAAACCTCGCGACAAAGTCCACGCATGGTGGGCGAGCAATCTGGCAGGCCGTAACGCGCGTAAAGCTCGAGCAGGCCTCGAAAGCGGCAATGTGGACGCCGACCCGACGC
>OKRF01000244.1:0-8993 GCA_900290315.1 Candidatus Sulfopaludibacter sp. SbA3
ATCATGTCGACCGACGACGGCAAAAAGGCCGCCTCGGAGATGCAGGTCAAGTTCACCCCCCGTCAGGACGCGCTGAAGAAGCAGCAAGCCGATATTCAGGCGCTGCAGGACCAGATGAAGAAGGGCAGCGCCACCATGAGCGACGAGGCCAAGGCCAGGCTGAACCGCGACATTGAGAGTAAGACCAAGAGCTTTCAGCGTGATGCAGATGAGTTGAATGCCGATATCGAGCAGGAAAACGGCCGGCTCATGCAGGACCTGGGCGGTAAGATGCAAGCCGTATGGGAACAGTATCTGGCGCAGAACGGCTATGCGATTCTGATTGACGTGAGCAGCCAGCAGACACCGGTGCTGTGGGCCGCTGCGGCAATCGACATCACTCCCGAGATCATCAAGTTGTACAACCAGGCGCATCCCGTCGCCGCGGGCACCGCCCCGGCCGCGCCCAGGGCCCCATCCGCGCCTCCGCCAGTTGCACCCAAAAAGAAATAATCCGCGCTTCAGGGTGTACAATCACAGCAGGGGGTAGTCTTCCCATGAGAACTCTCGCCGGGTCCGCCATCGCGCTGTTGTGTTGCTGCATCGGCTTCGCGCAGTACCGTGGCAACGTCCCCAGCGTTCAGCCCTATGTGGCCGGAGGTTTCGGCAGCGCGGTATACCCGGCGGGAACCGCCGCGACCAATCCAGGGATCCAGCGCTTCACTCCCAATGTGGTGTACCCCGGCGGAGGCGGCCCCCGGCTGGTGGTGCCGAACGCCAACGGCAACGGCAATTTCCAGCGGCGCGGGAATGGCGGCTCATACCTTTACGCCTATCCCGTATATGTGGGCTCATACGGCAGCAGCGTGTACGATTCCTCGGCTTACGGAGCGGGCGGACAGGCGCCCCAGCAGCCCAATGTGACGATCATCATGCCGCCGCAGCAGCCTCCCGTGATCATCAACCAGTATGACGCTCCGCCGCGGCCGCAGATGACGGTGTTCCAGCCTGATACCGCTCCCGCCGCTACTCCCCAGGCGGAGGAGAGCGCGCCCGAGGCTCCACACTATCTGCTCGCGTTCAAAGACCACACCATCTATTCCGCGGTGGCCTACTGGGTGGATGGCGACACGCTCCACTACTTCACTGCCGGCAACACGCACAATCAGGTTTCGATGTCGCTGATCGATCGCGCCATGACCGAGCGTCTCAACAAGGACACCGGCGCGGATTTGAAGCTGCCCGCGGCGAAGTAGCGCCGCATCATCGATAGATCAGGCAGCCGCGCAGTTCGAGATCGGCTGCCCATGCGGGCAGGGGCAAAGCGGGTATCCAACGAAGGTCCAGTTTCTCCAGCCGAGGCAGAGCGGCTAAGGCATCCGGCAAGTCCGTGAGCGGGTTAGCCCGGAGATCGATCTGCCGCAACTCCCGCAACTCGCCAATCGATTCCGGCAGCGATGTCAGCCTGTTGTTTCTCAAGTGCAACTCGCGCAGGCGCGACAGCCGCGCCACGGAATCGGGGAGCCAGATCAGCCCATTGTCGCAGGCCCTCAGTTCGATCAGACCCGCCATTCCGCAGATGCACTCAGGAAGCGTCTCGAAGGCGTTCCCGCTGATGTTCAGATACCGCAGTTTCGTGAGCCGCTGCAGAGACGCCGGCAGAGAACTCAGCCGGTTGTCGTGGAGGTAGAGGAAATCGGTGAGGCCAGCGAGGTCACCCAGAGAATCGGGCAGCACTGTCAACTTGTTGTGGCCCAGATCGAGCATGCGCAATCGCGTCAGGCGGCCAATCTGTTCGGATATTTCGGAGAGATCGTTGTCGGCCAGTACGAGGGTTTCGAGATCGGCCTGCTCCCATACGGACTCGGGCACGCGGCCCACGTGGTGCTTCCACAGGTTCAAGTGCGACATGAGCTCCCAGGCGCCGTGCCCGGATTGCCGATGCTGAAACTGACCTCGATCTGTGTGAGGACTTGCACCGGCAGGCCGTCGGCCACAGTTGGCTGGTACACCCATTGCTTGGCCGCTTCGGCCGCAGAAGGCACAAGCAGCGGACGTCCGCTGATGAGTTGCAGTTCCGATACCTTGCCGGCCTGCGCCTTCCTGGATTTCGCATCGAGGGCCTTTTGCACCCACTGGTTCGCGGCCACCACCTCGCGGGCATCGTCCGCCGGGTCGTCCAGCAGGCGGGCGCGTTCGCGGATCAACAGGTTCGTGTAAGCCATGGCGTCGTCGAAGTCCGGATCCATCAGGATCGCCTTCTGCCGGTTGGCAATACCGGCTTCCGCGACGGATGCGTAGCGCTGCCGCAGGTCCTGTCGAAGGTCGGAATCGCGAATGGGGCCGGGATCCTCAACACTCATACCCGAGCCCAGGCGGGCAGTCGTGAGAGCCGGATAAAACGTGCGCCACGCGATCACCCCCTGCGTATAGCGGGCTTCCCTGTTCGCCGGGTCGGCCGCACTGCACTGGCGATAATGCGAGGACCCGCTCGAAGGATTGATGCGCCGCCGTGTAGAGCGCCTGATTCTCCACCAGGGCTTCGGCGTACCACGCGTTCCGGAAACCGCCAGCTCCCTGGTCGAGTACCTCGCGGAAATCCGTCTGTGCAGACGCGAGTGCGGCAGCTAGAACAGCGGAAGCCAATATTCGCATCGTCTCTCCTGGCCGTTGATAATATCACTGAAACGATCCCGGGCCAGCTAGTCGATCGGCGTTACCAGCGCCGTCGATTGATCGGCTGACGTGAATCGGGACGCGGGCAGGCCCTGGAGCAACGGGAACTGGAGGCAGCCGCCGGTGAGCGGGTCGTACAGTCCGAAACGCAATCGCAGTCGCGCTTTGAAGGATTCCGCCGGCAGGCCCAGCCGGACCTCTTCGATGCCGGCATCGCCGGCGTTCCAGGATTGCATTGGCGACGCACCACCCAGAATCCGATGATCCAGTTGGCTGACGATTCGATCCTTCGAATCGATAACGTGGGTGAAACACCAATAGTCGCGATCCGGGCGCTTGAGACAGCGCCAGCGGCACCTCAGCGTTATGGCACCCGGAGTTTGCCGGACAGAGAAACCGGTCAAGGCCATGGTTCCTCCCAGATCAATCGTAAACTCCTCGGCCTGGCGCAATCCCGCAGGTAGAAACACACCGTTCACGGGTCCTGAAACTGAAGGGCGGTCCATTGAGTTCGTTAGAATGCGCGCAACGCCTCCGTCTGGTAAGTGGGGACTGGATGAGAGCGGCGTGTAACTGCCATCTTGCCGTGCGTGGCGCACTAACTCCTGGAAATAGGGATTGAAAACCGGCGATTCCGGCTCTCCGCCCTCCTTGTATAGAAAGACGGATGCCTGACTCAGCCTTTGGAGCAGGATGTTCAGGTCCTTTTCGTGGGCCGTTGTCTCCACGTCGAACGGAAGTTGTTCCGTTAGAACCGCCAACTCCAGGTTATTGGCGTTGAATGAGCCGCGATCCGAACCGACCAGAATCAACTGCCGCTCCCCTGGTTTGACGGCCGTGCGTGCGGAAATCGCCTGCAGAATCTCACTGTGCGGCCATGCAATCCGGTCGAACCGGTGGGCATACGGCAGGTCGTGGCTGGGAAAAGGAATCCCAAATGAGATGGCGAACATTTGCAGGAAAGGAATCAGAAGTATCACGCCGGCAAGGCCATTCCCCACCAGGTTCCGGGGAACGGCGAAATCCAGAACGGATGCCGCGAGCAGGGCGAAGGCCGGCAGGATGGGCGCGATATACCGCACGTCTTTGTTGCCGCCGAAGAAAAAAAGCGCGAAGGGAAGCATCCAGAACAACAGCACCGGCTGCTTCCTGATAAGGCTGCGGAGAAACGTGCGCCCTTCCGCATGTAACGAAGTCCACACGAGCGTCAGCATAGTTAGCCAAATGTAATAATTGGAAACTCCTTCCCGGGCCACACGAGAGAGGTAAGTTACCATGGCTTGACGCGTGAAGATAGGGCCCGTGCCCTGCACACGGGCGGATTCCCCAAAACCCGCCATGATCGCGTTCGCGATCGTGGGAAGGAGGTGGAAGGCGTACCATGGCAGAGCCAGTCCCATGCAGGCGAGGAGCGCCAGCGCCAGGAATCGCGCCCGTTTCAGCGATCTGATCCACACGGACAGAAACGATGGCAGAACAAATACTGGAAAGCTGACTTTGAGCAGCAGGCCCAGGCCGCAGACCGCGCCGAACAGGAGCGCCTTTCCGGGCTTCTGCGGGTCGCCCGGCGCGACAAGAATGTAAATCGCGAGGGCAACCAGGGCGGTAAGTGGGTATTCGACCAGATACCAACGAGTCAATCCATATAGCAGGGGCATGCTCCCCGTGATGGCAACTGTTAACACTGCCGCGCGCGAGGTCCACCAACGTAGGCAAATACGGTACAGCACGGAAAACAGAATGGCCATCGACGCGATATTTACCAGAAACGCGGCGTGCCAGCGGCGTCCAAAAATCAAATAGAATGGCGCCGGCAGCGCGGCAATGAGCGGGGCCTTGAAGCCGAATACGGAGTTCAGCTTCGCCATATAGCCTGGAATTCCTACGTGAGCGAGCGCATCATAGACCGTCAGACTGTTGGCGAGATACCACGCGTCATCCCAATTCGGCTGGGCGCGATCCAGCCTTAGCCAGACCAGGGTGACGCCGGCAAAAATCGTGAATAAAGTCGCCGCGAACATGGCGTCCCGGCTCAGTCCGATGGTCCGCATTGTATGATTATCGCGTCGCCGGATACAGCCAGAAGTCAATTCTCGAGCTAAGTGACGGACGGAGAGAAGAATTCACACCAAGCACTTGACCGGGGGATGCGCCTCGCGGCAAAACGAAACAACACTTCGGGATATCGGTTAGCCCCGTGGGACAGACGATCGTTTTTTGTCGTCTGTCAATTAGGGGCGTTCCACCCGCGAAACTTAATGAAAAGCCGGTAACGCCGGCGGTCTTGCCACCGGTTGCACTCGCCGACCGGCTAGCGAAGCGAGCCGCACACAACCCCGGCCCCCGGCCTCTGTATTTCGACCCAGTCTTTCTTCAGCCTATGCGGGCATTTTCGAGAGACGCCGAGACTTATACGTGGTTTGGGCCTTCCAACGCCTGGAGAATCCGGCCAGCCAGGTCCTGGTCATCAAACTGTACGGATGTATCGACCTCTACACGAGGCTCAATTCCGAGCGGCGGGAGATGCCCGATTGCGCGAATGGAGGCCAGGATCTGGTCGCTGGNNCAGGTTGACCATCCGATTCGAGAGGCCAGAAAGCCAGTCCACAGGCGTCCCTGACTCCGCGGACATGCCAGGCAACCGCCAGAAAGACACGAGAAGTGCCCCACCAGAAGCCTCTGCTTGCTGACGAAAGATCAGATCGCTTTCCCGGCTCAGCGTCCGCCGCCAGGCTGTATCGCCAATACCCCTCGACTCAAACAGATGGTTGAGGATGTCGTCCTTGTCGATAACGGGGAGATCGAGCCAGGAGGCGAGCCTTCTCGCCAGAACGGACTTGCCGCTGCCAGGCAATCCTGAAACGACCACAAACCGCCTTCCTGACGTTTCCGGCATAACAGGATCTTCCCCTCAATTCTCCTGCAAAAGTCCAGCGGAAGCGAGTAATGAGAGATTTTCCCGTGTTGATTCAATAGAGAGAACAAATATGAAGTTCCCATTCATCGCGGCTCTCGTGACGGCAGGTTTGCTGGCGGCGGATGTCTGCGCACAGACCCCGACGGAGGCGCAGTTCATCGCGTCCGTAAACGCCGCCATCGCCAACCTGAATGCTTCCACCGGTCCGGCGACTCATCCTATCGTGATTAGCGGCAACCTCACCTATGCCGACGGCAAGGTGCTGGCGCAGGCGTCGTTGACCACCCTGCTGCAGTTCGTGGACGGACTCAAGGCCGCCGGGGCCCAGCGCATCGATCTGAATCCGGGCGTGACGTCCGTGACCAATCCCACAACGCAGGCGTTACTGGATGGCCTGGTGACGCACATCCGGCAGTTGGGATTGCAGCTTGCGATCAATCCCGAGATCACTCCCGGCGAACTGGGCCAGCGTCCCACGTTCGACACCTTTCAGGCGGCGGCATTGCAAAGCTACGCGCAACTGGCGGCACGCTACCAGCCGGAGAATTTCGTCATCATTCACGAGCCCACGACAGCGACCGCTTCCCTGGCGCTTCCGTCCATCACCGTGCAGCAGTGGCACGATTTCATTACCGCCGCGGCGCCGCTGATCAAAGCGGCATCGCCGCACACCCGCCTGGGCGCGGGCGGTTTCCAGAACGGCGTGCTTCCCACCCTCAGCGCCCAGGAGAACGCCTTCTTCCAGGATGCCGCGACCATCCCGGCACTAGACTTCCTCACCATGGACCTCTATAACGACGATACCTTCCCCGTGTATCAACAGTGGATCAGCCTGGCGCGCGCCAATGGCAAGGGTATCTACATCGAGGAGACTGGCGAGCCGAAATATCTGCCGGTGCCGCTGCCCACGGCGCTGTTTAGCGCCAACGGTTACCTGACGGAATCGCTGGACAGTATCGCCGTGATCGGCCCAGCCAATGCGGACTTCGCGCCCCTGAATGCGAGTTGGGCGCAAGCTATGTCCAATTTTGCTTCGGCGAACGGTCTTGAAGCGCTCACGGTGTTCGAAACCGAGCCACTCTTTGCATGGGGGGCCGCGGGTCATGATAAAGAGACGGATCCCGCGTATGTGTCCGCAGTGATTTCCGCGTTAGCCAATGGGCAGCTCACGTCGACCGGCAAGGCGTATGCGGCGATCACAGCGCAATACGGAATCAAAACAGCCGTGAGCGTTTCGAATGCGAGCTACGCCACAGTGCCGGGAGCGTACACCGTGGGCTGCGGCCCGGCAGCGTCTCCGTGCAACGCGAGCAGCACGGTGGCGCCCGATTCGCTGGTGAGTGCTTTCGGGACGGACTTGGCGACGGGACTAACAAGCGCCGGATCGTCCACCTATCCCACCACATTGGGCGGAACGTCGCTCACGCTGGTAGATAGCTCGAACACCAGTTACACGGTTCCGCTGACGTTCGTTGCGCCCGGACAGGTGAACTACCTGGTGCCGTCGGGAGTGCATGCCGGTCCGGCGTGGTTGACCATCACCAGCGGCGACGGAAAGGTGAGCCAGGGAGTCATACTGGTTGCGCCGGTCGCGCCGGGTATCTACAGCGCGGAAGCGAACGGCCAAGGGGTCGCCGCGGCGGAAGTGGTCACACAACATGCGGATAACTCGCAAACCGTGACGCAGGCGTTCACTTGCGGGTCCAGCGCATGCGCGCCACAGCCCATCAGCCTCGGGCAGGCGGGGGACACGGTCTATCTGGAACTGTACGGCACCGGGCTGCGGCATGCGTCGTCATTGTCAGCGGTGACGGTGCAGGTAGGCAACCTGTCTTTGCCCGCACAGTACGTGGGGCCGCAGGGCCAATATCCCGGACTGGATCAGGTAAACGTGCGACTGCCGGCAAGCCTGGCGGGGAGCGGAGCGGTCAACGTGGTGGTGAAGACCCAGGACACCGGGGCGGTGTCGAATGTGGTGACCGTGGCTATCCGGTGAGGGAAGAGCACGCGCAGCGGCAAGGACAAGCAGAAGCGAGGCAGTGGGGCCACACCAGTAAATTGCCTCTGCGACACACGATGATGGCGTCACTCGTTCACGATTCAGGCCGGGGTGGAAGGTGGTCAGATGCGGGGTCCTGCAGTTTTGCAACGAATGGGGTTGGCATGTTACGGTGACAGTCGGCTTTTGAGGCGATGCCTCACCCGGTGGGAGGAAAATGGCGGGAGAACGCGTCTGGATTTCGAAAAGGGCAAAGTCGAGCCAGGCACGAAGATTCGCCAAAGAGCGGCGAATTTCGAGGGTGGCACGGGTTTGCGGCAGGCTCGCGGCTCAGGGTTTTCGAGGGAGGCAACACGGTCCAAATGCGGGGCCTGGGATAGTGAAGCCAGTCACCGTATGATGCGAGCGTCGCTAAATCACCGGAGAGTCCGTCGTTTTTGGACGCCGCCTTCCGATTCCGATACCCTTGAAGGATTCGATGATTCCGCAAGAAAAGATCGCAGCCGTCACCCGCGGCCTGCACGAGGCCTTCGGGGTAACTGAGTTCGAAGACATCGTGAGGGTTACCGGAGGGCATACCTCGTCCCTGGTCTTTCGCATCGTCGTGCGCGGATCGCCATACCTATTGAAGATCATCACACGTACAGAAGATCCTACGCGCCACTACACATGCATGAAGAAGATCCTACGCGCCACTACACATGCATGAGGGCGGCGGCTGAGGCAGGCGTGGCGCCACGCGTCTGGTACACCAACATAGAGGACAAGATTTCCATCACGGATTTTGTGGGGCCTGAACCCCTTCAGATATCGGACGCGCTGGTCCGGCTACCCGTTTTGCTACGGACGCTGCACACACTACCGCCGTTTGGCAGGGCTCCTTTCAACACTTCATGCACGTTCCTTATCAACAAAGGACCTGCCTTGGACGGATTTCCAGAAGTTTCGGGCTGCGAACATACTGCCAAAAGCTGAAAGTGACGAGTTCTTCGCCCGGTACGCGGAGATTGCCGGGGTTTACCCGCATGACGATGCGGAGATGGTGTCGAGTCACAACGACCTATTTAAGCCGGATAATATCCTCTTCGACGGACAACGCCTATGGCTGGTGGACTGGGAAACTGCTTTCCTGAACGATCGCTATGCCGACCTGGCAGCGGTTGGGAATCAGGTAGCCACGAATGACCAAGAGGAAATGGTTTATCTTCGGGAATATTTTGGAGCAGCGCCCGATCAGCATCAGCTAGCCCTATTCCATCTCATGCAGCAGATCGCCCACCTGTTCTACACCATGACTTTCCTCCTCCTGGGTTCGACGGGCAAGCCGATCGATTGGAGTGGAGCCGTGCCCGAATTCGGGGACTATCGCCGGCGCATGTGGGCGGGGGAAGTCGACCTGGCTGATAAAGACGTGAAGATCGT
>OKRF01000244.1:9003-34935 GCA_900290315.1 Candidatus Sulfopaludibacter sp. SbA3
ATCGCCGGCGCATGTGGGCGGGGGAAGTCGACCTGGCTGATAAAGACGTGAAGATCGTCTACGGCAGGGTTCATTGGGGACGGCTCTCACAAAACGTGCGGCAAGCACGATACCGGGAAGCACTCCGAATCGTGGCGAATGGGTGTGGACGTTCGTAAGGTATGAGTTCGTTGTTGCGCGCCGGGCAGCCAGTAGCGTCAGCTTCCTGTCGCAGAAGACTCGGGGACTCTCGCGGAAAAGTCCATATTTTGCCGGTGAATGGCCGATCTGTTAACGGTCAATCTCACTTCCGGCACTGCTGTACCGGTCGTGATCTCTATCGGAGGTTCAACCAGCGGCGGCATGGCGGCCACGGTCAGCCGTCCGGGCCCAGCCGCAGAATTCCTGAAAATGCAGGGCGATTGTCACGGCCTAATGACCGATATGAGATAAGTGGGACCGTCTGTGGCTCCGGCGTTCGGGTCCGGGGTGTCGACGGGCTTGGGAAAACTACTGCGATGCAACAACCGATGATCCGGGTTCTATTGCTCGAAGATAATGCGGTCTGCGCCCGCGTGGTGGAGGGTATGCTCGGCCGGCCGGAAGCCGGGAGCTTCGAGGTGCGGTGTGCGGATACCCTTTTGGGCGCCCTGGATCTGCTGGCCGCGATCAAGTTCGACATCGCCATCTTAGACCTGACGCTACCGGACTCGCAAGGGCTCGAAACTTTCCTTACGGTCCACCGCCACGCGCCCTCGCTACCGATTATCGTGGTTACAGGCGTCGACGATGAAGGCGTGGCGCTGAATGCCGTGCGGCAGGGGGCCCAGGATTACCTGGTGAAGAGCGAACTCAGGCAGGAAAAGCTGGTTCGCGCGATCAATTACGCCCTCGCGCGGACCCAGCAATCGTCGGACAGCGGCGTTCCGCCGCGGCAGAAAGCTCCCATTATCGGGCTCATCGGATCCAAGGGTGGTGTGGGAACTACCACGCTGGCGTGCCATTGGGCGCTGGAACTCTGCAGGCGACCCGGCGAGACAGTGTTATTGGCGGATCTGGATGTGACTTCCGCGTGCACCTCGTTCCTCATGAAGGTGGATTTCCCGTATACATTGTCAGACGCCGCATCCAATCTGCACCGTCTCGATACGGATCTGTGGAGCGGGATGGTGTGCCATGTTCGGGATGGCCTCGACGTGCTGCAGGCGCCCGGCGCCGTCGGCATCAGCGATGCCACCTCCTCCGAACGGGTTCGTCACGTGCTCCGCTTTGCACAGTCTCAATACCGCTGGGTTGTGGTGGATCTGGGGAGGCTGACTGCATCTTCATTCCCGATCCTGGACGAATCGCCGGACCTGTTCGTCGTCACCACGACGGATTTGACGGCCCTGCACGAGACCAGCCGGCTGCTGCGGCGGGTGTTGGCCGTGAACTTCCCGCGAGAGCGTTTGAAGCTGGTGCTGAACCGCAATGCGAAGGGGAAGTCCGTTCCTGCCGAAGACATCGAGAAGGCGCTGGGCTACCCGGTCTACACCGCGATCGGTGATTTCGCCCAGGAATTGGATGAGGCTTACGCGGAGGGCCACTTTCTGGATGACAAGCTCAAGCTACGCAGGGAGGTGTCGCGGATCGTGGGGCGGTGGCGGGGTTTGGAAGAAAAGCAGGAAGCGACTTCCGGCTTTGGGTTCCTGAGACGCCGCTGGGCTTGAGACAAACCGGATGAGGCCAACGGCCGCGGCACCACGGAGTGCGGAGATTCGCCCATCCAGTGGGTCAGATGAGTAGCGGTGACTCCCCCCACTTTCAAGATAGCACCTCTTCGACCAGGAAGCCTAACGCTCAGAAAACAAGCAAGATAGAAGCGTGGAGAAGGCAATCCTAAAGCTTGTTTTCGATCCTGAACTCGAGTAACATCGCTAAGGAAACAACATGGAATTGGTCAGCATGTTGCTTTCGAGGCGTGTAGCCGGCAAGCTCTCACCAGAGAGGCCGTGTAGCCGCATTCCGTTGGCCAGTGGAGGCTCGATGATCCCGCAAGAGAAGAGCGCTGCAGTGTTTCGAAGCCTGCGCGAAGCTTTCGGCGCAACNTCCCGCAAGAGAAGAGCGCTGCAGTGTTTCGAAGCCTGCGCGAAGCTTTCGGCGCAACAGCCATAGAAGACATTCGTAGGATGACCCAAGGTCTCAGCTCGGACCTTGTCTTTCGCATCGTCGTACGGGGATCTCCATTTCTATTGCGAATCATGACGCGTTTCGATGAAAGGAACGACCCCGCGCGGCTGTTCACAGCCATGAAGGCGGCGGCTGAAGAGGGTCTGGCACCCCGTGTCTGGCATACCAACATGGAAGACGGGATTTCGATCACTGACTTTGTAGAGGCGGTGCCCTTTTCGACAACGGAGGCGCTGGTTCGGATTCCCGGTACACTGCGAAGGCTCCATGCGCTACCGCCTTTTTCCAAAACGTTCAATTACGTCACGATGCACAACGGGTTCATTTGGCGGTTCCGGGCGGCGAATCTTCTCCCCAAAAGCGAAATCGAGGGAGTTTTCAGGCAGTACACGCAGGTGTCCGCCGTTTACCCGCGCGTGGATTCGGATATGGTGTCGTGTCACAACGACCTGAAGCCGGAAAACGTTCTTTTCGACGGACAGCGTGTATGGCTGGTGGACTGGCAAGCTGCTTTCGTGAATGATCGCTACTTCGACCTGGCGATCGCCGCCAACTTCGTAGTGAACAACGACTCCGAGGGAAGGGCTTATCTCCAAGAGTATTTTGGACAACCGCCCGATGAGTACCAACTGGCACGATTGTTCCTGATGCGCCAGGCGATGCACATGTTTTACGCCGCGGTCTTCCTCCTGCTGGGTTCACCGGGTAAGCCAGTAGACCAGAGTGAAAAGGCGCCCGAATTCAGATACTTTCACCGGCGCATCTGGGCGGGCGAGGTCAACTTGGCGGACAACCACATGAAAACTGTCTATGGCAGGGTTCATTGGGAACAGCTCTTACAGAACGTGCGGCTTGCGCGATTTGATGAAGCATTGAGAATCGTCTCAGAACGGCATGCAGTAGCGGAGGGCATGCGCTGGCTTTTGCCGGCCGCTCCATGAATGGGGACTCCCGCAAGTCGCCCAGCGTCTCCCGATTCGTTTCGTTCCGGCCGGAAAGCGCGCTTCCGAAGCGCGCTTCCGGGAAGCTGGGCTTTCATCGCGATGGCCCGAAACGCGGTCCGCTCGAACCAGAGCACGACATCTGCGAGTGGAGAATCCGGTCCGTAACCTTTACTCCCCTTCGAAGTATCATCTAGAGGACCCGGGAGAGTCCCAATATGAAGTATGCCCTAGCAAGTCTCGGCTTCGCCGCACTCGCCTCTTGCGTGCTGTTGGCCCAGGATGCGGCCCCGCTTGCCTTCGATGTAGCATCGGTCAAACCTAACCGGACAGGAGAGAGCAGCACACACATCGGGCACAATGGCGGGACCCTTACGGTGACCAACGCTACTCTGAAATACTGCATCCTGCGGGCCTATGGCGTTGCGGATGCTCAGGTCTCCGGACCCGCTTGGCTCGATACGGAACGATACGACATCGTTGCGAAGGCGGCCGCCGATGCGACCAACGACCAGCACCCGCTACGGCTTCGGGCGCTACTGGCAGAACGCTTCCAGCTAGCTGTCCACCGGGAGACCAAAGAAGCCTCCGTCTATGCGCTGATCGTCGCGAAGAACGGACCGAAGATGAAGAAAGAGGAGATCGGCGATGCCGGTGACGGGGATATCGCGAGCAATCGCGGTCACGTGACCGCGCAAGCCGTTTCGATGAACCACCTGGCCACATTCCTCGCGGGACCCCGCGCGGCCTTGGGTCGCGGTGTGATCAATCAAACTGGTCTCGATGGTAGATATAGCTTCACTCTGGATTGGACCCCGGAAGGCATCAATCCAAGCGGGCCTGACTCGCCACCCCCAATTTTGGCGGCTCTCCAGGAGCAACTGGGGCTGAAGGTCGAAACGCGAAAGGCTCCGGTTGAGATTCTTTTCATCGATCACGCGGAGAAAATTCCGACCGAAAACTAAACCCGGACCGCTTCGGTCACCACGCACGGTACATAGCCGGCGTTCACAGTGGAGGCACACCAACGGGTCATCTGGCAATTAGACAAGCTCGGCTCGGGTTGCACCACTTAGCGGCCTGTAGGTGCGGGCAGAAATATGATAACCCGCACAGAATCGCCTGGTGTTGAGCAGCGCGCAAACGGATCGGTCAGCCTGATACTCGAAGCCCTGTAGAGTTGAACTGACTGCGACACAACAAGTTCGAGTGTTGGATTCGAGGCCCTCGTAAAGCACAGAATTGAATCATCGATTTTGACGGCTCCCCACCTTGGACACATTCCGAACCTTTGTAGCCTAAGGGGCGGTCCGCTCGAACCACTCTGATTGTTTTTCAGACCAATGACATCCGCACAAAACCGGAGCGCTTATCCAGACTGGGCGCCCAGTCTGGACACGTCTCGAACTTTGCCCCCTTGGTGTTCCCCAGGGCACTGACTTGATCTATTGATGTTCGCAGAATATAGTGACAAGCAACGACGTGGCGCAGGCACCGCTGCCTGCAGAGTCGGCACTCTTGCCGACGCTTCTTGATCGCGCTCGAACAAGGGTCGAGACCAGTCTCNNCACTGCCGGATGAAATCCGCCGCTCGATTCTGCGAGCATCAGTAGAGGCTCGGGCGGCTTACCGGAATTCGAAAAGTACTTTACCGGACACCGATGACTTAAATTAGAATGAAGTGCGAGCATGCTGAAGAGAATTCTGCCCGTCACTATCGGCAATTCGTTCGGCGGTCATCCCCTGGCGATCTGGGTCATGATTCCGATCCTGCTGATCAAGGTAACTATGGGCGCGACGTCGATGTTCGCCGGCCAACTTGCCGCGCGGGGAGCGCACAAGGTTTCACTGGACGCTTTTTCTCCGGAAGCCAGGCAAATGCTGGTGCTGGCGCTGGGGCGCGCGGGGCTTTCGACTGTCGTGGTCGCGTTGTTTTGTGCGCTGGCGTTGGTTCGTTATCGCGCCATGATCCCGGTGGCGTATGTCCTAATGCTGGTGGAGCAGACGGGAAGGGCATACCTGATGCTCCGAGAGGCCACCGTGACGGGGAAGTCGTCGGCAACGGTTGTCAACTTCGTGCTTCTCGGGCTGACAGTGATTGGGCTGGTGGCGTCGCTCTGCGGGAACTCTGAGGCGAAGGGGGTGTAGCGGGTCTTTCCGGGCAATGAGACCAGGGCAACGCACATCAGGATTCGACCGGCCGCCCATGGGAATGAGAAGCGGACCGACGCGCCGGACCAAGGCGTTGGCTAGCCACCTTGGACACGTTTCGAACTCTTGTCACCTGTTTCGCGCAGTGATCGAACCCGTGGACGCGTATTGTCTTCGGACTGATCCTTGCGAACCGTATTCCTGAGAACGCGGCCGGATGGGAGCGTGAACCCGGCGACACCAAGGCAAGAGACCGTAAGCAACGTTTGTGACGATAATTCGAAATTCGATGGCGGGAGAGCATTTTCCAGGCAGCGCATGGTCTACCATGAAAGTAATGGCGATCGCGGGCGCGATCACGCGGCGAGGGTTCGGCCGTGCGTTGTGCGGGGCTGGGTTGTCCTTTTGCGGACGGGCCGCATCGGTCGCGCGTCTGTCCTGGGGGGACGAGAGTGGTGCGGCGTCCACCAGGGAACGGCGCTATCGCGCCGATGCCCAGATCCTGCTATTGTCCGTACCGCTTCTGCACCGGCAAGGCGTTGGCGGCGGAAGCGTGCTCTGGCGTGACTGGAGCGAGGCCGGCGCCACGCTTCGCCTGCTGGAGTTTGACGGATACTCGCTACCGGCTCGCGCCGCGGGCCTGAACCGGCTCGGCTTCATTCGGGAAATGTCCCGCGTGGTGGAAGCGAAAACCGTGGAATCCATCTATTTTGGCCTCATGACGGCTTCGCCTGAAGAGAGCGCCGAACAGGCCAGCAAGGCGCTCCACTCCACTGCCAAGGAGCAGACATATACGGTCATCGATGGGCGCATTATTCCTTCCGGCTCCGAAGCCAGCGTCGCTCATTTTGCGGCGCCGGCGGCACTTTCCGCGCTGCAACGGCCGGAATTGATGGAGCGCGCGCGGAAGGCGCTGGCCGCCGAGGCAAAGGTCGCGCCCGGACCCGCCGCCACTTCCGACGGCGCGCAGGGTTTCCTTGCCGCCCTTGCCGATATGCTGCTGCGGCCTGAGTGCCGGCAAAGCTCCTATGTATACTCTGGGCGTCTCTATTGGCTATGGGTGACTCGGGCCGTGGACGCCAAGGCCACTGCATACTTCCGCGAGCGGCAACTCGTGGCGAAGAGTGGCAGCGTCATTCGCGTGGGCGGCAGGCTTCGGCGGCAGCAGGGTGGCAAGGATATCGAGTTTCGCCTTTGGGTGGAACAGCCGGCTGAGCGGCCCCTGCCGCTGCGCATCGAGTATCAGGCGAAGTCCTACCTCCGCCTCGTATTCGAAGCCGAACCCACCCGGTTATAAACAGGCGAGATCTGCTACAGTAGGCTATCCCGATGGACACAGAAGATCGCCAACAGCACAAACTCCTGCAAAAGGAGTTTGGTGTATTCTATCGCGCCGTCAGCGACATCCTCTTCCGGCACAATCTGATGGATTTAGATGGCAAGCACAACACCGGCGAATACGATACGGAAGTAGACCTCTTCCTGCTGCGGGTCAAAGACGTTGACAATCAGGATGCGGTGCAGGACGTCTTGTATCAGGTCTTCCGAAACGCCTTCGGCGAGGAGAATTGCGGCCGCCGGGAACGGTACGATGGCGCCGCCGCCGAGATCTGGAAGGCCTACCAGCGTCATCTCAAGAAGTGATGCAACGTGTGCCAATTCCCTACACACCCCAAACGCACCGTGCCATGTGCTATAATACTCGACAGTTCCCATCAATTTTGGCAATCCGACCGTTTTACCCCGATGCCATTGGCTCGGGCATTTTAGTCAGGCAGGATCGGAGTGTGATTAATGTTATATGACAGCACGAAGGTCCTCTTACGGGGAATGCTCAGCTCGCTCCGGAGCCCCGATACGCAGGGCTGGGAAGATCAGATAGAGTTGGGCGGCGAGTGTCTGTATGAGATGCATCAAATGGCCCGGCCCCTGTACAAGGGGTACCGGACAGACATTCTGAATGGAACTGCAGCGCTGGTACCGGTTTATGAGAGGGCGGCGCGTGCGATACCGCACGTAAAGTGCATGGTGCGGGCGATTCGCCGGAAAGACCAGATCACAGCGGTGGAAAGCGGGACGGCCGCGCTGGCA
Source organism: Candidatus Sulfopaludibacter sp. SbA3 (assembly GCA_900290315.1). GTDB lineage: Bacteria > Acidobacteriota > Terriglobia > Bryobacterales > Bryobacteraceae > Sulfopaludibacter. Next base: position 16,335 of record OKRF01000244.1, read on the forward strand.
GAGCTGTGACGAGGCATTTTAGTCGTTGAATCGGCGGCTCCTCTGTGCCATCATAGATAGTGTAGTTTGACAGGTCCGCTTATTCAGGCCTCTCGCATAGTCCGGAACAACCGCCTATCCTGCCCGCGATTCGCTGCTCTGCAAATTCCAGAAAGAAGAATTAGATGAAGAATATTTTCGTAGGAAATCTCAGCTTCGGTGCTACTGAAGATGCGATTCGGACCATGTTTGAGGCATATGGCACGGTTGACCGCGTGAACGTGGTAACCGACCGGGAAACCGGGCGAGCCCGTGGTTTCGGGTTCGTGGAAATGAGTGTAGATGCCGAAGCGGAGCGCGCCATTGCTGGTCTCAACGGTAAAGACCTGGATGGCAGGACTTTGAATATTAACGAAGCGCGGCCGAAGGAAGATCGCGGCGGTGGTGGTGGATTCCGCGGTAACAGCGGCGGTGGCGGCGGCCGGCAGAAGCGCTGGTAGTTCCTGTTCGGAGTGGGGCGGTGTCGCTACTGCCGCCCCTTAAGTTTTCTCGCCCGGACTCGGTCCGGTCTGTGAAGGGAGAAGCACCTTTATGGCTACGAGATCTCGTACTACGTTTAAGAAGCGACAAAAAGAAATGGCCCGCATGGAAAAGCAGCGCGACAAGGCTGCCAAGCGAGCGGAGAAAAAACAGGGCGACGGTCCCACCGAGCCTGAGGTGATGAGCCTCGAAGAGGCGGCGGCACTCCGTCTCGGTTGAGGAGCCCGCTGCGGCTCACCTGGCTGGCGCCCAGTACAGGTTGATCTCGCGGGGTTCGGGAATCACGATCTTCCCCTGTGCGGCCGCAATGGCGGTTTGCCCCGGAACGAATGGGCTGAAACGAAGCCCGTCCGGCAGATGCAGGTCGTCCGTTTCAATTTCGAGTGGTTTCGCCGCCCCTGCGCGATTCAACACCACCAGCACGTGTTCTTCCGATGAGCTCCTCAGATACGCATACAGGTCTTTGTTCACCAGCAACTGCACCAGCCCACCACGGCGCAATGCCGCATGTTCCTGACGGAAGTGCAGCAGGTCGTGCATCCAGGTGTAAATTATCGCCGCGGTGCCGGTGCGTCCTTCTGGCAGGAATGCATTGACCGCGTCACCGGGAAAGCCGCCGGGAAAATCGGCTCGGATGGTTCGATCGGTCCGGTCCGTCCCGGCGCCCATACCGATTTCGTCGCCATAGTAAAGATGGGGGATGCGCCGGGTAGTCAATATGAATGTTTCGGCCATCAGCAGCTTGGACACATCGTTCGCTGCGTAGGTGAAAAACCGTGGCTGGTCGTGATTGCCCACAAAAGCCACCAGTCGTTCCGGGTGCTGGTAGAGCGAATCCTGCGCCAGGATGGCGGTGAGCGCGGTCATCGGCTCTCCCTGCCCGAACACCTTTTTCAGCGCCCCTTCGAGCGGAAAATCGAGGATCGATTTCAGTTTGGTATCGACTCCGTTACGCCGCGTACCGCCTTCGAAAAACGATAGCACGGCCGGCGACGGCGCTGTGATCTCTCCGGTGACCACCAGGCCGGGATATTGCCGGTCGATGGCGCTCTGCCACTTTTCCCAGAACGGACGGTCCACGTAAGGGTACGTATCCTGGCGGATGCCATCGATGCCGCTCATGCCGATCCACCACAGCGCATTCTGAATCAGGTAGTCGCTCACCAGCGGATCGCTTTGGTCGAAATCGGGGAGGTTGCCGGAGAACCATCCGTTCAGGGGGACATCCTTGCGTTTCGGCCGCGCATAAGGATCCGCGAGGGCGGCGATGTCGAAGTTGTTCCGCATGTGCGGCGTGTGGCTGAGGTCGTGGAACCAGGCCGGCGTGGGCGGATCGGTGACGAACGGATGGTGCGGGCCGCTGTGATTCGCCACCTGGTCCTGCACCACTTTGAGTCCCATGTGGTGAGCCGCGTCCACCAGGTCCCGCATGTCCTTCATGGTTCCGAACCGCGGTTCTACCGCATAGAAATCCACGGCATGATAGCCGTGATACGCCGAAAATCCGGCGACCGAGTTCCGGTATATGGGAGTTATCCATACGCCGGTCACGCCGAGTTCCTTGAGATAGTTCAGGTGATCGCGAATGCCGCGCAGGTCGCCGCCGTGAGTGGCGCCGACCGCGTTCCGGTCGGCGGGACGGCCCAACTCCGGCGGACTGTCATTCGAAGGATCGCCGTTAGCGAAGCGGTCCGGCATCACCAGGTAGATCACATCGTCGGCCGAGAAGCCCTGGAAACGGCCTTTGCTGTCCAATGGCGCTTCCACTGCGAAATCGAACGGCGCCGTTCCCGACGCGCTCTTCACCTGAAAGCGATAAGTCCCCGGTTTCACAGAGCGCTCGATGGTCACGTAAGCGAAAAGGTAATGGCCATNNTTGACGGCCGCCGTAACAGCGGCACCTTGCAAGTCAGTGCCTGTGAGCAGAACCTGGATCGGGTTCCGCGTGTGATGCACCCACCAGTTGGGCGGCTCCACTTTGGTGATGGACGGCGCCGCGAGTGCGGAGGTGAGCAAAAGCGACTGCAGCAGCCAGCAGCGAAGTATCATAAAGTTTGTCTTAGTGTCTGTCCAGGTTCAAGGTGACTTTGCCGCTGGCCGCCCACTCCACGCCCCGCGCCAGCAGTGCCTGAAAGTACATATCGTCCAGATTGGGACTGGCCTCGTTCTTCCAGGTGTGGCCGAACATCGTGGTGTAGACCCGGCCCTTGCCGTAGTCGCGCACCCAGTCCATCGGCTCTCCCTGGTGCGACACTTCAGAAACCGCGTAGGTCAATACGGTCAACCCCTCTGCGGGACCGTGTTGCCCGTGAGTCAGTTGCTCGGATGGGTGCATCCAGTGATCCGGCAAGCCGCGCGTGATCGGGTGATCCTTATCGAGCACGAACATTTCGAAGTCGTGCCGGGGACCGTGGCCCGGTGGCAGCCCCTCACCTTGCGGAATGCGGACCACGCGGCCCTCCGGGGAGATGGCAAGGCCCGGACCGAAAGATGGGTCGCGCCACCCCAGGCCAATCATCCGGTTGTACTCCGGCCAGGCGAGGAATGCGTTGTTGGCGGCGTGATAGATTACCAGGCCGCCCCCGCCGTTCACGTAGGCCTCTAGCGCGCGTTCGGCCTCGGCCGGCCAGCGCGTCCCGGTGGCCGTGTGGCCGCCGTTGAAGTTATTGACTACCACGTCGTAACGGGAAAACTCGGGCAGCTTGGGCCAGGTGCAAACATCCACCGTAAAGCGGCCCGTTCCTTCGAGAATGGTCCGGATGGCGGTGGTAGCCGCCGCCCAGTCGTGATTGTTGACGCCGTCAACAATCACCACGGAGAGCTTGCGGTCCGCCGCCAGGGAGATGGCCGTCATAAGCAGGAGGAATGCGGCTAGTCTGCAGCCACCGCCGAAACGCTTGCTTACGCGCGCGGCTCCGATCGGAGCCACGACCGTAAGGGAGTGGTTTTCTGCACAAGCACGAAGCCGCGCGATCAAAGCCTAGACCTCCAGCTTCCAGGGACTGCGATAGTGCGCCTTCAGATGCGGCTTCGCGGCATCCTGCTGCACGGTCCAGTTCTTCTCATCCCAATCGAGCCTCATCTTGAAGCGCATCGAGAGGTTGGCGAGCAGGCAGGCGGTGGAGGATCGGACGCAAGTTTCGATATCGCTGGTGGGCTTCTCCCGGCTCTTGATGCACGCCACCCAGTTCTTCCAGTGCGGCACGTTCATCTGGCCCATTTCAGCGTTCTTCTCCCAGGCATCGGCGGCGAGCTTACTTTTGGCGTTGCCGGGAATCACCCAACATCCGCTGCGAGTGACCAGTATGGTGCCCTCGGTGCCGTGGATGGTCGTACCGGCGCCCTGGTCGCGGAAGAGCGGCAACGGATTACACGTGCGGCTCTCGTACGTGACCAGGAACTTGGGATAGTAAAACGTGGCGTGCATGGTGTCGGGCGTGTCGCAATTGTCGGTCACATAGAATTTATCACCCAGCGCGGCCACCGCGGTAGGCATCACTTCGTGGAAGCATTGGTGCAGCGGGTCGATCAGATGGACCCCCCAATCCGTCATGGCGCCGCCGGCGTAATCCCAGAAGTAGCGGAACGTGGGAAAGCCGGCAGTCTTCACGCCCCACCGGTTGGCGTTGAATGGACGTTTGGGCGCAGGCCCTTGCCACATGTCCCAATCGAGATCTTCGGGCGGGGCGCTGTCCGGCGGGTTGCCATAACGGGCGCGGCTGGTCGACCCGCTTTGAAAGGTGTGGCAGAAGGTGATCTCGCCGATCGATCCGCCGGCCACCAGTTCCGCAGCCTTCTTGAAGTAGCCCCCGGAGCGCTGCATCGTGCCGGCTTGCACCACGCGATTATACTTGCGCGCCGCCTGCACCATCTTGTGGCCCTCTTCCACATACGTGCAGGAAGGCTTCTCCACCCAGACGTCCTTGCCGGCTTTGCAAGCCTCCACGGCCATGTAGGCATGCCAGTGGTCCGGCGTGGAGATGCACACGGCGTCGATGGATTTATCCGCCAGGATGTCCCGGAAATCCTTCACGGCCTTCACATCGAAGCCCCCTTTCTTCGCCGCGTCCACGGCGCGCTGTTCATGGGGTTTGTAGACATCGCAGATGGCCACCGGCTGCACTTCCGGGACCTTCATGGCGTAGCCCAGATTGCCAGAGCCCATGGCTCCCAGGCCTATGAAGCCCACGGCGATCCGGTCGTTGGCGCCCTTCACGTTGCCGGTGAACAGGGCAGTAGTAAGAGCGGTGGTTGCCGCCGCCAGAACTTCCCGGCGGGGAATCGTGATTTTCGGGTCCATACTGACTGATAAGATAACTGAATTCACGGTGCGGCGTTGGGGGAAACGCGATAATCTCAAGAATCGGAGTGACTACCAGAAGAGAATGGATGCAAGCGGCGGGCGCGGCCGCCCTGTTGGGATCCGCCTCGGCGCAGGAGACCAGGGCCCGCAACCCGCTCGCGCTGTGGTACCGCGAACCGGCCACGCAGTGGACCGAGGCCCTTCCGGTGGGCAACGGTAATCTGGGCGCCATGGTGTTCGGGGGCGTTCCTCACGAACGCATCCAGGTCAATGAACACACGCTCTGGACGGGCCACCACGTGGAAGACGACAATGCCGCCGCGCGCGAGCAGATCGTCAAGATCCGCCAGTTGCTGTTCGAGGGCAAATTCACGGAGGCCAATTCCGTGGCCCGTCCGGCGGGCCGCTTCATCGGGCCGGCTTCCGCCAGAGATACCTATCAGACTCTGGGCGACGTACTGCTGGATCTGCATCACGAGGGCGAGCCAGCCGATTACCGGCGCGAGTTGGATCTCGACACTGGCATCGCGCGCGTGGAATACCGTGTGGGTAGCGCGCGATTCACCCGCGAGGTGTTCGCTTCTCATCCCGACCAGGCCATCTTCGTCCGGCTGGAGTGCGGCCAACCAGGCGGGCTTTCGTTCACCGCGAGCCTGAAGCGGGAAGCCAGCGCGACGAGCGAGAGCAGCGGCGCTGGCCGCATCGTCTTGCGCGGCCAGGCAGCGAACGAGGGGGTCCGGTTCGAGGGCCATATGGAAGTACGGGTGGACAGCGGCAGCATGGCGGATGCGCCCGGCGGCATCAGTGTCGAGAAGGCCCGCGCGGCCACTCTCATTTTCTATGCCGCGACGAACTATGAAGGTAAGGATCCGGCCGCGGCTTGTGAGGCGCGGCGCGCGGCGCTCGCCGGCAAGCGATACGACGCCGCGCGGCAAGCCCACATCGCCGAGCATCGCCGATTGTTCCGCCGTGTGTCGCTCGATCTGGGCGGGCCCGACCGGTCGGATGTTCCCACTGGCGAGCGCCTGGCTGCCATGAAGAGCGGCGGCGTGGATCCGCAACTGCTGGCCCTGTACTTTCAGTACGGCCGCTACCTGCTGCTTTCCAGTTCGCGCCCCGGAACCATGCCGGCCAATCTGCAAGGCATCTGGGCGGACGGCATGCATCCACCATGGGAGTCCGATTACCACGTCAATATCAATATCCAAATGAACTACTGGCCGGCAGAGGTGTGCAACCTTTCCGAGTGTCACGAGCCGCTGTTCGACTTCACCGAGAAGCTGCTGAAGCCGGGCCGGAAAACCGCGCAAATCTCGTACGGGTGCGGCGGATTCGTGGTCCACTTCACCACGAACGCGTGGCACCAGACCTCATTGGGAGCGCCGCAGGGAATCAATTTGTGGCAGGGATCGCCGGGATGGCTGGCGCGTCATTTCTGGGAGCATTACCAGTTCACTGGCGACCGCGAATTTCTGAGAAAGCGCGCATGGCCCGTGTTGAAAACCGCGTCGGAATTCTACCTGGACTACATGGTGGAAGATCCGCAGACCAGACAACTCATGGCCGGGCCGGCTTCCTCTCCGGAAAACAGCTACCAGACTCCGGAGGGAGCGCGGGCCGCCGTGGATATCAACCCGACCATGAGCGTAGAGATCATTCGCGATACACTCAGCAACCTGGTCCGCGCGGGCGAGATTCTCGGCACGGAAGCGGACTTCTGCAAGAAGGCTTCGGCCGCCATGGCCCGCATGACGCCGCTCAAGATCGGCAAATTCGGACAGATTCAGGAATGGTCGCAGGACTTCGAAGAAGTGGAACCGGGGCACCGGCACATGTCGCAGCTCTACGCGCTGCATCCCGCCAGCCAGGTGACGCCGCACGGCACACCGGAACTGGCCGCGGCGGCGAAGAAGACCATCGAGCGCCGGCTGGCCAACGGCGGCGGCCACACAGGATGGAGCCGGGCATGGATCGTCAACTTCTGGTCGCGCCTGGAAGAAGGCGATATCGCACACGAGCATCTGCTGGCGCTGCTCCGCAACTCCACGCTCTCGAATCTGTTCGATACGCATCCGCCGTTTCAGATCGACGGCAACTTCGGCGGCACGGCGGGAATCGCGGAGATGCTGCTGCAGAGCCATGCGGGTGAGATCAGCCTGCTGCCAGCGTTGCCGAAGGCGTGGGCCGAGGGACGCGTGGCGGGCTTGAAAGCGCGCGGCGGCGTAGAAGTGGATGTCGTCTGGCGCGGGGGCAAAGCGGTCTCGGCCACATTGAAGGCTGCTCTTGCCGGAGAGCACCGGATTCGCGCGCCCCGAGGAACCCAGATCGCCGAAGTGCGGTCGGGAGGCCGGAAAATGGCGCTCGCGCCGGCGGTGGATGGTGTAGTGAAATTGACGGTAAAACCTGGCGTGGTTTATCAACTGACTTTCGCCTGAGCAAATAAAAGGAGTCTCATGTCCCGAAAATCTCTCTCGCGCCTGCTCTGGGCCGCTACGGCAGTGGCGGCGGCCCTTGCCTTCGCGCAACAACAGCAATCGAGGCCTGGCGATCTGGGATTCACCGATACGCCCATGCTGCCCAATCTGCCGTGGCACGTGCACGATCCGGCTCGGCCGCATCCCAAGGTAGTTTCGCCGGGGGAAACGCCGGGCGCGCCGCCATCGGACGCCATCGTGCTCTTCGATGGCAAGGACCTCTCGAAGTGGAACCAGGACGGCCGCGGCGCCGATCGCGGGAAGAAGGTCGACGCCAAATGGAAAGTGGGCGACGGCTACTTTGAAGTGGCCGGAGGCACCGGCAACCTGCTCTCGCGGGAAAAATTCGGCGACTGCCAGTTGCACGTGGAATGGTCGTCGCCGGCTGTGATCAAGGGCACCAGTCAGGGCCGCGGCAATAGCGGGGTCCTGATCATGAGCCGCTACGAGATTCAAGTGTTAGACGCGTATAACAACCCCACCTACGCCGATGGGCAAGCCGGCGCCATCTACGGCCAATGGCCTCCCCTGGTCAGCCCCACGCACAAGCCCGGCGACTGGAATACCTACGACATCCTCTTTGAAGCGCCCCGCTTTGACGGCGAGAAACTGGTGAAGCCGGCGTACGCCACCGTCCTCTACAACGGCGTGATGGTGCATCACCACAAAGAACTGATGGGCCCCATGGTCTACCGCCAGGTAGCGCACTATACGCCGCACGATCCGGAAGAGCCCCTCATGCTGCAGGATCACAATGGCGATGCCGTGCGCTACCGGAATATCTGGATTCGCCGTCCGGGAACCTACGATCAGCCCGAAGCGAAGTAGGACAGACGATCGTTTTGTGTCGTCTGTCAACCCCGCTAACTGAGTGGTTCCCCCACCAGTCTGCCGATTTCCGCAAGCAGTGCGGAGCGCTTGCTCTCAGGGCCCATGCATTGGGTGATGTAGGCTGCGATGATGATGGGGGGCTTGCCGGCCGGCCAGACCACGGCAATGTCGTTGCTCGTATGCTCGCCGTTCGAGCCCGTCTTGTCGGCGGCGTGCCAGCTCTTGGGCAGCTTCGCCCGTAACCGTTCGAGACCGGTGAGGTTCGCCTCCATCCACACCGTCAATTGGTCGCGGGACGCCGGCTTCAGCACGTTCCCGAGCAGCACCCTGTGCAGGTCACCGGCGATCGCCCTGGGTGAGGTGGTGTCCCTTGGATCGCCCGCCAGGGATTCGTTCAGTGACGTCTCCATCCGGTCGAGACGCGTCACCGTATCGCCGATCGAGCGCGCGAAGGCCGTGATGCTCGCTGGGCCGCCGATGCTTTCGAGCAGGAGATTCGCCGCCGTATTGTCGCTGCGAGTCAGGGCGGCGTGACAAAGAGCGGCGACGGTCATCGTACCGCCGGCGTGCGGCTCCGTTAGCGGCGAGTTGCCAAGCAGCGGTTTCGGGGGAATGGTGATGGCGCGGTCGAGCGTTTCCAGATGCCGGTCCACGCGCTGTAGCACGGCGGAGGCGAGCAGGAACTTAAATGTGCTGCACATCGGGAAGCGCTCATTGGCGCGATGTCCCGAACGCTCGCCGGTAGCGGTGTCCACTACAGCCACACCGAGGCGGCCGCCGTTGGTCTGTTCGAGCTGCGCGAGAGCCGCGGGCAGGCCGTCGAAACTCCTTGGCGCGGCGTGCAGAAGACGGGGCAGAGCGAACGCTGAAATGGCGACAAAGTTCCGGCGGCTGAGCATTACATGATTACAACACGGTATGCGTCGCCACCCACGGCGCTTAGAACGTCAGCTTCAAGGCGAGCTGCACATTGCGCTGATCGTTGGTCTGCGCGTTGCCGAGGAGGCCGAAGCGAGCGCCTCCGAACCCTGTGTTGGCCTGGCCGAACCAGGGTGTATTGAGGGTGTTAAACGCCTCCATCCGGAATTGCAGCCGTAGCCCCTCTTTGGGGTAAAACGTCTTGAACAAAGACGAATCCATCAGCCCGGGGCGCATTTCGCGAATCTGCTCCCATGCGGAACTGGTCACCAGCAGGGTGTCTGTCGGCTGTTGCAGCCAGGCCACGGGCTGAGTGGTGGTGGCGCAGTTCTGGCGAACGCCCGCCGTGCTCAGCGAACAGGCGTTGAAATAATATCCGTTGGGCGTGAAGGGACCCGAAATGAACTGGTCCGCGCCCGTCGGGATCCCGCCCACGCCGGTCAGCAGGCGGCCCGATTGGAACAGCGCAATCGCCTGCGTTTGCCAGCCGGCCAGGAAGGCCTTCACAATTCCTCGCGAGTGCTGGAAGAAGGGGAACTGATAGCCGCCGATGATGGACAGCCGGATGGGCAGGTCCTCCCCCGAGCGCACCGCTTCGAGTTGGTTGAGGCTGAACTGAGGATTCAGCAGGCTGACAGCGTTCATAGTCTCGGAATAGGTCATGTTCACCAGAATGTGAAGGCCGTTCGCCAGCCTTCTCTGCACCTGGAGCTGCAGCGAGTTGTACCAGGCCCGGCCGATGGGAATTCCGGCTTCGGTGACGCCGCTGAATTCCGGGTAGGGCAGCATGAGTTGGCGGCGCTGGATGGTGGCCCCGTTGAGCGACGTATTCGGCAATAGGCCCAGGAATGGATTCGCCACCAGGGTGTTGAGGTACGCGGTGCCGTATCCAAGCTGGGCGGTGCTGAGCGCATCGAGGTTCTGGCTGACGGCTAGCCGGCGAGTCCGGCTGCCGACGTATGACACGTCCAGCAGGACATGGGAGGGCAGTTCCTGCTGGAATCCGGCGGAGAACTGGTGGATGAACGGAAGGGTACGAGTGGTATCGGCAAAGGTGATCGACTGCCCTTCCAAAGTCGCCAACCCCAGCGAACTGCCCGATGGTTTGATCAGGCCCGTGGGGTATGGATTGAAGAGGTTTCCGGCCGGCGTCAGATTGCCGTTGAGAGAGGTGACCATCGGGGTGCTAACCGTAAAGCCCTGGGACTGGCCCGTGATGTACGTGGGCAAATACGAAAGCCCATAGCCGGCGCGGAACACGGTATTCTTCGCGAAGTGGTATGCTACGCCGAGACGCGGCTGCGGAGGATTGATGTTGCGGTTCCAGGGCAGCCGGTTTTTCGAGGAGGTGAACAGCAATCCGCCAGTGAGCGGAAGCCCGGTTTGCTGGGCCAACGGATTGGGGTCGCTGAAGTCCCATCCGGCGTTCTGCCGGTTGTACCGTTCGGTCATGGGCGACTCGTAGTCAAAGCGCGCGCCCAGGTTGAGAGTCAGTTTCGCCGAGAGGCGATAGTCATCCTGCACATAGACACCGTAATAGCGATTCCCAAAGGCAGGGCTGGCGTTGTAGGTGCTGCTGCCGCTCGCCGGGTAGCCCAGCAGGAATGAAGCGAAGGCGTTACCCGACTGGGCGTCGGCGTTGTTGGCATCGCGCTGCGTCATCTGGTTGCTGAAGGCGAAGGCGCCGAACGAGTAGTTCGGAAGGTTGTCGAACAGATCGCGAATCTCAGTGCCGAACTTCAGCGAGTGTTTGCCCAGCACCTTGTTTGCCGACACGGTGAAATACCAGTTGGTGCTGGTGTCGCTGTTGTTGCCCGCTTGCCCGAAGCCGTTGTAGTTGGTGAAGCTCACGGTAGGGAAGAACAGTCCCTGCGCCTGGCTGGTGTAGATGGAGGGGAAGCCCAGTTGCGATGGGTCGAAGTTTCCTCCCTGGTACATCTGGTTGAGGAAGATGTGCTCGGTGAAGCCGAAGCGCGTTGTGACCACCAGGGTGGGGGTCAGGGTGGAGGTCAACTGCGCGTTGGCGCCCTGATTGTACCGCTCGAAGTTGTTCGGTCCGTTGACGGGAATCGGCCAGTCGTAAGAGGGGCCGGTCTGCCACCGCTTGTTGGTCACATAGTGTATGGAGAACCGCTCGGTCTCAGTGATCACCTGGTCGAACTTTATGGTGTAAGCGTTGTAGCGCTCTTTGGTCACGATGGGTTCGCCGCCGGGATTGAAGTTGTTGAACCCCGAAACATCCGGCGTGAAGTTAGGCAGAGGAATGTACGGCAGCATCTTGAGCGCGACCGGGTCCATGCGGCTCGCGGGGATGAGATTGCCCGGAAACGGCTGCCGGATCGCGCTTCCGGTAAGCGGCGTGGTAAGGGGATCGTAGATCGTGATGGGTGCCCCTGTGCTGGTATGCGCCGACGAGAAATCGCCCGTGCGATTAGCTTGCGTAGGCACGGTCTCGAACCCCTGATTGGGAATGTTCTCGTAGATTCCTTCCCACGAAAACAGGAAGAACGTCTTGTTGCGGCCGTCGTAAAGTTTGGGAATGTAAACCGGCCCGTTCGCGGTGACGCCCGGCTGGTTCCACAGGAAGGGACCGCGCGGGGTGCCGGCAAAGTTGCCCTGCCAGGTATTGGCGTTCAACACCTTGTTGCGGAAATATTCGTACACCGCGCCGTGCAGCTTGTTGCCGCCGCTCTTGAAGGTGGCGCTGATCATACCGCCGCCGACGCGTCCGAACTGCGCATCGTAGTTATTGGACACCACCGCCATTTCTCCCACGGCGTCCGGCGGCGGGACGAAACTCAGACTGTTGACGTTGCCGCGCTCCACGTTGGTATTCGGTGCGCCGTCGAGCAGGTACTCGTTGGTGTAGTCGGGAGCGCCATTGATGCGGAAGGAGTCCATGCCCCCGTTGTCGAAGGGGCGGTCGGTGATGCTCGGCTGTGGATTGATGTGCACCACGCCATCGGCCTGATAGGCGAGCGTGTATGTGTTTTTGCCCAGGAGCGGCAGGTCGTTGATCTTATCCGCGTCCATCAGCGTTTCGCGGCTGGCGCTGGCGGTCTGCAACAGTTCCGTAGTGGCAACGACGGTGACCTGCTCGCTGGTGCCGCCCACGGTCAGATGGAAATCGAGTTGATGACGCTCGCCAATGGTCAAAAGGAGTCGGGCATTCACTTCCGTTTTGAACCCGGGCGCCGTGGCCGTCACCGAATAACTGCCGGTATCGATGAAGGGCAGCACATACAGCCCCGCCTGGTCAGTTTCGGTTTTGACTTCGACGTTAGTCGCCAGGTTCTTGGCGATCACCGTGGCGTGTGGAACGGCGGCGCCTTGCGGATCGACGACCGTTCCGGTGAGAGTGGCGCGCGATTCCTGCGCCAGGCCGGTGTGGAATGCGGAAAGCAAGGCAGTACAAACGAGCAAAGTGAGACGTGGCGAGAAGTGCATACGTGGCATCTGAACCCTCCGGAGCAACCCCAGAATTTTACCTAGCAAGGATTCTGCTCCGAAGGCCGTCCAATTGCAACAATTTGGCTAGGGGATCGCGAGTTCCAAGCAGCAGAACGCTCTCCGCCACGGGTTATGCCTGATAAGGGCAGTCCTTTGAATACAATGAGCTGTGGGAATAGTGAAAAAGCAAAAGCGGGGTCCCAGAACGGCCGCGTTTCACGCCACAAAACGGAGCCAACGTTACACTTCTCTGCGTCGTCTTAGACTCGTGAGGTGGATTCCTATGCGGTTTGCGGCAGGGCTCTGGTTGGCTTCGGTGGCGTGTTTTCTCGCATACGGTGCCACCCCGGCGCTGGATGTCTCTCTCGCGCACGGAACCACTGCGGAGCTGGAGACTCGCCAACAACTCGAGAGACTCCTCAAAGCCTATGATCTTTCCGATTGGGTATGGACGCGCAAGATCGTAATCGATAAGGATGCAATCCCTCACAGCCACCCCGTCCTGACGCTGCATACCCGCCACCTCAAGGAAGACTTCCTCCCCCTTTCGACGTTTGTCCACGAAGAATACCACTGGTATGAAACGGCGCATCCCGGCGAATCGTCCGCCGCGATCGCAGAGTTGAAAACCGCATTTCCGCGCCTGCCAGTCGGTGGCCTGGACGGCGCTTCCGAGGAGCAAAACTCCTATCTTCACGTGATCGTCTGTTACGCCGAGTGGCAGAAGATGAAAGCCCTAGTCGGGGCCGAGAAGGCGCATGAGGTCATGGAGTTTTGGGCCGGGGATCACTATCGGGCGATCTACCGGTTGGTGCTCGATCATGAGGCGGCGGTGGGAGAGGTGGTCCATCGCCACCAACTGCTGCCGCAGCCGTAAGTGTTCAACTGCTACTGATGAAGCCCAGGTTCTTCATCAATGCGCGGCCCAGAGCATTGCCATCGAGCGGTGCACTGGGAGTATTGAGTTCCTCCATCCGCTTGCGGTGGGCCTCCTCTTTTTCCTTGCAACTCTGCGCCAGCACGGCGATCTGGTCCATGCGTATCTTCCGGTTGGCCAAATCTTCGGCACGCGAGAGTCGCAGTTTGTCTTTGGTGGCCGCCATGTAATCGAGCTGCTGGAGCACGAGGGAGTTATTGGCCGCGGCCGGAATACCGAGCACGAAAGCGCGGAGTTTATCCACTGCGGCACACACCGCGTCGACGTCGAACGAGCCCTTCGCGGCGGCGCCAGCCCCTTCGGGGGAAGCGGGGCCCTTCGACTCGGACTCACCCAGGGTGAAGGACCACGTATAGTCGCAAGTGGGGCAGCAAAGATAATTCCACATGCGGGCGATGCAGTTCAGGTTGATGCAACCCAGTACCGCATTCGGCTGCAACCCAACCGGTTTCCGGCACCGCGGGCATTCGACGGCGGGCGGAAACTGGCTCTGGCAGAGCCAGCATTTAGTGGCCGGGGCCGGATCCTCGACGGGCAGATCGATGGCGACCATCATGTTGCCCACGATTTCCGAGTCGGGGAAACCCGGCTGCCAAAGGTCCAGCAGTTCGGCATGGAGCAAACGCCGGGAAGGCCCTAGAAACGGGTCATGCAGCGTGACGGATTTATCGTCCATATCGACCAGCACGGTGTAGTGGCCGGCTCGTCCGTCGATCTTCAGCCGCTGATTCAGAATCGCGCAGGTGCCGGATTCGCGGCACAGACGCAGAGCTTGCAGCGGGTGCCGCGCCTGCATGGCTACGGCCTTAAAGCCCCGGTTGATGGCGTCCTGAGCCATCATGTGCGTAGTAGAAGAAACGCTGCCGAAGCGGTTAGGTTTGGAAATAGCCGGCCAGATTTCGGCCTGCTTTATCTCCTTGCCGAAGGAGCGGTAGACCATGCTCAAGCAGGCCGCGCCGCATCCGCGGTTCGTCTCCGCGTCGCTCTGCTTCTCGTAGGGGACCACTCTGGCTGGTGCGCCCATAGTTCAGCCGATCAACACGGTGGGCAGGCCCAGGACGATGGTGCCGCCGTGCGCCGTAAGATCGCCCAGCCGGGCCGCCGGCATGCCGCCGATCAGGACCGTGAACGAGCCCAAAGCGATGACATCGGGCGGGCCCACACAGGTGGCCATGTCGCCGACGCGCGCAGCCGGCAACGAGCCGATGAGCACCGTGATGCAGCAGGGCGGAAGAATCGGCCCTCCCACGTGCGGAACCAGGCCCGTTACCATCGGGCAGACGTGCATGTCTGTCATGCGTGCGGCTGGCATACCCATAGTTCAATCCTCCATTCCTATATCAGGCGGCCTTCGGCCACCGTGATTCCAAGTTCCACAAACAACTTTTGCGTCTCGATGATTTTGGCAGGGTCGCTCTTGGTGCAGGCGAGCTTCACTGCGTTGGCAACCGACTTGGCAGTGGCAAACGGCGGAATCGGAATCGCCGGGCCGCCGGGAGAAGCGATCCCCGGACCAGCCTGATATGCGCCCATCGCCAGATGACCTGCCACGGAGGCCGGACCCGCGGCTTCGCCCTGGAATTTCGCGGCAGCGCGAGTCTTATCGCCCGGCTGCAGCACCCACTGGACAGCGGCGACGGCCGCCGCCCTGTCCTGCGGCGTGAGAGCACTACCGCAGGCATGCTGGAGGCATAGGCAGCCCCACCAGATCCCTTCGCGCGGCGGCAGCGTGTGGGCTACGAACTCGATTCCGGCGATGTATTGCTTTTTCGCCAAGAGCGCGTCGATAAACTCACGGGGCTTCATGCCATCGCGCAGAAGCTTCCGAGCGTCGGGCTGAAGATCCATGTGCGAGCAGATTTCGACCGCTGCTGCCGCGGTGACTTTAACCAATGGTGCTGTGCTTGTGCCCACTGTGAATCCTAATTGATCTGCACCAGGATGCCTTTGATGGTGACGCCCTGCGGCCCAAGAGTGATGGTGCTCAATCCGCCGGCGACCGACAAGGTGATCTGGGTAAGGCTCTGGATGGTAATGGAACCGGTGCCGGCGTCGATCGTAATGCTGCCGGGCGCCATCACGATCTTCTGATCGACGCCGTCGATGAGCCCTCGCTGAATGGTGACGTTCTGCGCCTCGCCCACCATGATCTCGACACCGTTGGTGGATGAGGACTCGGTCGGCGGCAAGGGCGGCGGCCCGGCGGTGATCCGGACTCCCTGGCTGCCGCGGGCGTTCACCAGGCCATCGGTGCCAGTTCCCGCGGACCAGATGGTGATGACACTGTCATCAGGGATGGCAGGCGGGATAGGGGGGCGGGTGATCATCTCGATCTTATTAGCACGGATCGAGTAAGAGCCGTTGGTTGATTCGGCTCGATTTGACGAAGTGTCTGGCATAACTTTTTCTCCTTTTCAGGCTCCTGCGGCTTCCGCGATCGTCGCTATGATGGGCGCCGCGACGATCCCAAGCAATATGACGTTCTCGGCTACAAAACGGCCGACATTGCTCTCGTCAGCAGTCGGTTCCGGATGATCAACGCGGAAGAGCGGTTTCAAGGCATCCTCGAGGTGCGCGTCCGCCGCCTTAAGCTCCATCTCGGAGATCATGATTGCGACCAAAATTATATCGATAATCCCTTGGAAGACACACGTCCACGCGGCCCGTTTGACGTCGTCGGAAGGGCCGCTGCTCAGGCCATAGACCAGACCCCAAAGGACCACGGCAGCATAGAGGAAACCGCAACAGGCTACGGTGGTGGGATGATCGTTGGTGGTTGCGGTCACATTGATAGGCGTGGGCCCCAGGGTGATTTGAAAGGATTGCCCCAGCACAAATTGCGCACTCGTTCCGAATGTCAACTGCATATTCCCGCCAGGGCCGCTGCCGTTCAGTTCGGTTTGCGGCGGCGCCAGCCAGATACTCGGGTCACCGGCTCCACCACCGCCCATAGGGTTGACGCAAATCTGCAGGTTGCTGCCAAAGGCAAGCTGGTGATTGAGGCCAAANNGCCTGCAGGTTTTCACCGAAGGTCCACTGCGAATTCATCCCCAGCACCGCCAGGGGCTTGGGATGCGGCATGGGAGCGACGGAATCGTCGAAATCGCCGCCGCCTCCGCTGCCTCCGCCCAGCGGAAGATTGCCGCACGTAGACACCTTGGCGCTGGAGACCCGATCGCCAGAGTGGCGGCCCGCATGGTGCATCTTGTCGTACTCGGTATTGAAGCTCATGCTCCGCTCGGAGTGCAAGGCCAGGTGCTCGTGACCCTGGTCGTCGTTGAAGATGACTCCATTGAAGTTCTCAAACGGCTTACCCCGATAGCTGGCAGACTTGAAGCCGGTGAGCTGCCGTTTCTTGGGTAATTCATAGGGCGGCATATTCTCCGCATTGTATACGCTGCCGATGATCAGGGGCTGGTCGGGGTCGCCTTCCTCGAAGGTCACTACCACCTCGTGGCCGATGCGCGGCCAGAAGAATGCGCCCCAGCCCTTGCCGGCCCACGCCTGCGCCACGCGCAGCCAGCAGGAACTGCCCGCGTTCTTCTTCCCTTCGCGATCCCAGTGGAATTGCACCTTCACACGGCCGTATTTATCGACGAAGACCTCCGACCCCGTCGGACCCACCACGGTCGCCGTCTGCATGCCCGCGATCTTCGGCCTCGGGGTCAACCTCTGTGGGCGATAGCGCAGGCCGGCCGGGATGCACGTGAAGTGATTTTCGTAGTGGAACGCCTGCGTCTCCTCGCTGCGGTACCCGGACATGCGGGCTTCGTGGCCGACCTGCGTCAGGAGGTACTGGCCGTCGGCATCGAAATGGCGCTCCAAGGTAAACTTGAACCCCGCCGAGAAGTTGCCACAATCGCCGACGCCCTGGATCTCCAGGCAGGCGGCATCTTCCTGTTCCATGCGCACCCGCACGGTCCGGTCGCGGTCCTCAAAGATGAGCTTCAAGTCGGCTGGCCGGGGAGAGCCGTTGGAGTCGACCCCGTCGAACCGCTGCGCGTATCCGCCCGGGAAATCGTAGATCTCCAGTTGATCGTTGCCCCCGACGCTGAGTTTATGGGTCACGGTACCCACGGTCACGCTGTCGGCGGTCTTTCGGGTGGCCTCGAGGTTGTTGCCTGGAAGTTCGAAGCAGTGGTCCCACAGCGTGTATTCGCCGGAACGGAGTTCCTGAGACTTCTCCCAGTTGGTGATGCGCATATCCTCGCGGGTGCCGCCGTGGAACAGTTCCTCGTAAATGATGCTGCTTTGGCCCTCGACGGTAGGGTTCGCGAGGTCGGTCACCACCATCTGATGGTTGCCGGAAGAGTGCTGAAAGAAGTAGTAGATCCCTTCCTCTTCCATCAGGCGGCTGGCGAAGGCGAAATCGGATTCGCGATACTGGACGCAATAATCACGGGGCTGGTACGTTCCGGCGCACTGATACTTGACGTTCAGGCCGGCGAACACCTGGCGCAGAATGTCAGGCACCGAGAGGTGCTGAAACACGCGGGATCGGACCTTTTTCGTGAGCAGCCACGGCTTGGGAACCACCTCGGCCCGGAACTTGACGAAGGTCTCGTCGCGAACCCCCTGGCTGAAGCGTTTGACCAGTCCGTTGAAGTAGCGAGTGCTTCCGTTGGCCATACGTAGTTCCACGGTGACGCTTTCACCCAGGATCTTGTCGAAACGGATATCCGTTCCTCGTTCGGCCAGCAGTTCGAGCTGAAAGCTGAACAACTGCGAAATCCCTTCGTGTCCACGAAAGTCCGTAAGCAGCAGGACGTCCTTGCCAAGTGGCGTGTCAACTGACAACGGCCTGTCCATCTGAACGTATTTCGGCATAGGGTTAATCCGTTAGTGACGTGCGATCCCAGTTCGTTACAACCAAACCTGCGAGTTGTACGGGCCGGTGGCCGGCCTGATATCTCAAAGCTTACGACGCGAAGCCTGTCTGAAACAAAGTTGCGGCGCGGGGAGGGTACCGGGACGAGGCGAATTTAGTGATGAATAGTACAGTATTTACAGGATGATAGCCCCGTGGGAAAGACGATCGTTTCTTGTCGCCTGTCAATTAGGGGCGGACCGCCCCGCAAAACGGGATGACCGGCGGTTGGTAACGCCGGCGATCTTGTCGCCGGTACGGCGAGCGAAGCGAGCCGCACACAACCCCGGCCCTGTTTTTCG
>OKRF01000050.1 GCA_900290315.1 Candidatus Sulfopaludibacter sp. SbA3
TCGCGGGTTTGACCGGCGGCAAGACCGCCGGCGTTACCGGGATGTGACTCGGGTGCGTCGCGGGTTTGACCGGCGGCAAGACCGCCGGCGTTACCGGGATGTGACTCGGGTGCGTCGCGGGTTTGACCGGCGGCAAGACCGCCGGCGTTACCGGGATGTGACTCGGGCGCGTCGCGAGTTTGACCGGCGGCAAGACCGCCGGCGTTACCTCTTTCTCTTGACTGGCGGCTCCGGGCCAATGCGCATGATGGTGACGCTGGCCAGCTTCACCGGAGCCAGCGGCTTTTCGTCGCGGACCGGCGCATGGTTGATCCTTTCGACCACATCCATGCCGCGCACAACCAAGCCGAAAACGGCGTATTTGTTGTCCCACGAGCGCATGGGGCTCACGGTGATGAAGAACTGGCAGCCTCCACTACCCGGACTGCCGGAATTGGCCATCGCCAACTTTCCAGCGCGGTCGAACATGAGGCCTGGCAGGAATTCATCGCGCACAGAAACGCCGCAGTCGAAGGCGGTGGTGCCGGTGGCGCTGCCCGCTTGAATCATCTCCCCGGATACCACGCGGTGGAACGTCAGATTGTCGTATAGCGGCCGCCGCACCATGGCATGGGTCTTGGGATTTTTCCAGGGCTTGGCGCCCTGCGCCAGCGCCACGAAATTCTGCACGGTCAGCGGCGTGTCCTTTTCGTAAAGCTTCGCCGTGAAATCGCCCTCGGAGGTGGCGAAAACGGCATACAATCCGTCGGGAAGCTGTGGCTCCTGGGCGCACAGGACGGCGGTCAGCATGAGGGCAGAGAGAACGCATTTCATTTGAAACTATCGTGACATAGGGCGCTGGCGTTCGGGTATCGGCAGGAGTAACATCGGATCAACTATGCGCTATCTCTGCGGGTTCCTGTTTCTGGCGGCGATCCCTATCTGGGCGCAGCCGTGTGAAATCTCTGGTGAGGTGAAGGGCGCGCTTGAAGCGGCGCGAGCTGCGGGCGCCACGGTCAGCGAGGCCGCGAAAAAAGTACGAGACCAGTTTCCCAACGACTACTTCGCGCATCGCGCCTACCAGGACGCGAACATGGCGCGCGGTGTCTTTTCCGCCTACGTGCAGGGCGAATATCGCGCGATGCGCGATCAGCATCCGGACGATCCGTTCTACATCACCCTTTTCGCCCGCGCCCTGACCGGCACCAAGACGCCCGACGCTCTCAAAGAGCTGGAACAGGCGTTAGAAAAGCGGCCTGACTACGCCTACGCTCACGTGAAAATGGCGGAGATCTACAACTCGCAGGTATTCCGCGACGACCAGAAGATGCGGGAGCACGTGCGAGCCTATCGGAAGAGTTGCCCCGCGGCGCTCTCCGCGTACACGCTGGCGGCGCGGACAGACGATATGGCATTCCTGACGGAAACCGCAGCCGGGCTGAGAAAGCTGCTGGAGCCGCGCACCGATCCGGATGCGATTTCGGCATACAACGCCCTCTGGACCATGGAATTCAAAACAGTGCCGCTTTCCGGGCAGGAACAGGCCCGCGAGCGCGTGCGCAAAGATGTGGCGAGGCTGCGCGGCATGGATCTGAGCAAGAATCCATCTTTGGCCGCCACACTGCTACAGGGATACAAGACTCTGGGCGACGCGGTGGGCGCCAAGTGGGCAGAAGAGCAGTTGCCGGCGCAGGATCATCCGGGCAGTAGTCCGGCGGCGGAAGCGATCTCCAAGTGGCGCAGCGCGAACATGTCCAAGATGTCCTCGTCGTACACGGAATATCAGGAGCTTCTCGCGAAACAGGCGGATGAGTGGGTGCGGCAGTGGCCCGACGATCCACAACCGCGGTCGGAGAAGTTTCAGGCACTGCGTATGCAAAGAGACGTGGCGCAGGAAGAGGTAGTGAAGGCCGCCGAGGATTGGGTGCGCGTCTACGAAGCGCACAATGGTTTTGCGTCCCCGTACAATTCGGTTGCACAGTATTACGCTTCGAAGAACATGCGTTACGAGGAGCTTCCCGGACTGCTGGAGAAGGCGCTCAAGGACATTCAGGAACTCCCGCCGCCGAGTTTGTCGGACCTGGTTCCCGCCAGGAGCATGTCGCTGATCATGGCGTTTTCTTCAAAATGGTCCACCTGGAGTAACGCTGCCAGCACTTACGTCAAGCTCAAGCAGTACGACAAGGCTCGCGAACTTTTGGCAAAGCTGGGACCGTCGTTGCAGGAGAACAAGCCACAGCCCACCGCTTCGGCGTCCGACAGACAGCAGCATGGGATCTACGAGTCCATGTACTGGCAGACGAAGTCGGAACTGGCACGCGCCGAAGATCACAAACTGGATGCGCTGGTGTTCCAGAAGAACTCCTACCTGACCAATGCGTTTCCGGTGTCTTCCGGCGCGCAGGACTTCCGACTTACCACGGTGAAGAACATCTGGAAGGAACTGGGTGGCACCGATGAGGGTTTCGACGCATTCCTCAATCCTGCCGGCACGCCCAAGGCCGCCGCGGCGGAAACGGTGAAACAGCCCACCGTGGCCAGCAGCGCGGGGAGGTGGACCAACATGGAGAAGCCGCTGCCGGACTTCCAGTTCTCCGACGCGAAGGGCAAAGTCTGGACGCTGGCCGATCTCAAGGGGAAGGTGACGCTCATCAATTTGTGGGCCACGTGGTGCGGTCCGTGCCGCGCGGAGTTGCCGTATCTGCAGAAGGTGTACGACAAAGTGCGCGAGCGGAAAGACGTGCAGGTGATCACCTTCAACAGCGACGACAGCCTGGGGCTGATCCTGCCGTTTGTGGCCGAGAACAAGTACACCTTCCCGGTGCTGCCCGCGCTGGACTACGTCCGCAAGCTGGTGCCGGAGCTGAGCATTCCACGAAACTGGATTGTCGACGCGCAAGGCGTGTTACGCAGTGAGATTGTGGGATTCGGCAGCGGCGGTGACAAGTGGGTCGACGACATGATCGCCACCGTGGAGAAGGCACGACAGTAGGGGTGGGGCCGCGATCGTGAGGCTCTCTCGGGACCGCCGTTGGGAGGAACCAACTGGCTTTGCTTGCGGTTGTAGCTTTGCGGCTACCGCAACGGCGGAATTCTGCCTTACGTGCTGCGGCAGTTGACGGTAGGGCAAGCTCATAGGCATGATCGTAGACGCTGGCCAGCAACGCCGCCGACTACGTCGGATTGAACGGGGATATGACTCGGGCGTATCGCGAGTTTGACCGGCGGCAAGACCGCCGGCGTTACCAGGCTTCGCGGGAGTCACAGACTAGCCACTGGAGGCCATCGACACGCGAACGATGTTCTGGTTGTTTGACAGCCGCCCCTGTCTCTGCCGTAGTCTAACTCAGCTAACAATGGCCCAACCTATTCGTCACGCCTGAGAGGGGGCATCATGTTTCTCGAAACGCTTGGACAGGATTCGCGCTTCGCCTTGCGCGCACTGCGCCGAACGCCTGCGTTCGCGGCAACCGCCGTGCTCACGCTGGGTGTCGGACTGGGCTTGAACACCATGATATTCACGCTATTCAATGCCTACGTGCTGCGGCCTCTCGCGGTCAACCACCCCAGCAGCTTGTACCAAGTGGCGTTCACCACACGGGGCCAGGAAGAGCCCACGACCTTCCCTTGGGAGCGATACCAACAGATCGCCACGCAATCGCCCGTTTTCTCGGAGACTCTGGGCGCCGGATCGTTCGGCACGCGGGTGGATGGGCGGAGTCTCGAAAGCGTGCTGGTGACCGGCAACTATTTCACCATGCTGGGCGTGAAAATGGCCGCCGGCAGGCCCATTCTACCAGGCGATGCGGCCGCTCCCGGCAGCGGCCCGGTAGCCGTGCTGGGCTATCGCCTATGGCAATCGATGTTCGCCGGAGATGCCGCCATCATCGGACGCAAGGTGACGGTGAACGGCCACTCGCTGGAGGTGATCGGCGTCTGTGCGCCCGATTTCGACGGCATGCCACCCACCGATACGCCGCCCGATTTCTACGTCCCCGTCACCATGCAGAGCGCCGTGACGGCCGGGGCGGATCTGTTCGGCCCCGAGAAGCCTGCTCTGCTCGCCATCGTGGGCCGATTGCGTCCGGGCATCGCGCCGGAGCGCGCCCGCGCGGCTCTCACCGTGCAGGGCCGCGCCCTCACCCGAGATCAGCCGGAACGGGAGCGCACGCTGCAGGCGATTCTGATTTCGCGGGCCACGGCCGTGCCGCTGGACGCCAAGATTCTCGCCGTATTCTCGCCGCTGGTGGTTGTTTTCGGACTGGTGCTGGTGATCTGCTGCGCCAACGTTACCAATATGATGCTGGCACGCGCCCTGGCCCGCCAGCGCGAAATCGGTGTGCGGCTCTCTTTGGGCGCCGCGCGCGGACGGCTCATCCGGCAACTGCTCTCGGAGAACCTGCTGCTCACGGGGCTGGCGGGCCTCACCGGCCTGCTGGTCTCGTCACTAGGCCTCGGCGCGGCGCAGCGCCTGCTGGTTGCCACCTTGCCCAGATCGTACGCCGGGCTGGTGTCGCTGACACCACTCACTGTAGATCGGCGGGTGCTGCTGTTTCTGCTGCTGGCGGCCGCGGTCACCACTGTGGTCTCTGGTCTCGCCCCGGCGCTCCAAGGCACCAGCATCAGCCTGGTGGGAGCACTGTGCGGGGAGTTCAGTGCCCGCTTCCGTTCCTCGCGGCTGCGCCACGCGCTGGTGGTCAGCCAGATTGCGGTCTGCCTGCTGTTCCTGGTGCTCGCCGGCATTCTGCTGCGCAACAGCGCTAACCTGCAGCAGACGGAAGTGGGTTACGACACGCGCGGTATTGTCTCGCCCTTCATTTTTGGCCGCGCGCAGGATGGCGGCGCCGTGAAACTGGCCCGGCAACTCGCCGCGCAACCGTGGGTGGATGCCGTCGGAGCCGCCATGCGAGCGCCCCTCAGCGGCAAGGTTCGCTCCCTGCTGCTGACTCCCGCGGGACACCCCAGCGCGATGTACTCGGGATACAACAGGGTCTCGCCCGAGTACTTCGACATGCTGCACATCCCCATTCTCCGCGGACGCAACTTTACCGCCGAGGAATCCCGCGGCGAGGCATCCGTCGCGATCGTGAGCGCGGCCACCGCCCGCCTCTTCTGGCCCGGCCAGGAAGCCGTCGGCAAGACCATCGATGCGCCCGGCACCGGCAGAACCGTGGTGATCGGAATTGCCAAGGACGTAGTCAGCGGCATGCTGTTTCAGGGTGCAGACGCGAGCATGGTGTACCTTCCCATTTCTTTCGCTTCCCCGCACGCTTCCACCCTGCTTGTGCACAGCCGGACCGATTCCGCCACCGCCCGCGAGCTGATGGAGAATCTGCTCTCCACAGTGTTGCCCGATCGCGGCTCGCTGGCCGTAGCCCTGGAGGATTCCTTCGTGCTCCAGGTCTATCCCTTCCGCGCGGCCATGGCGATCGCATTCCTATTGGGTGTGGTGGCACTGCTGTTGACCGTCTCCGGCATGTACGGCGTCATGTCTTACCTGGTGAGTCAGCGGGCGCGCGAAATCGGGATCCGCATGGCCCTGGGCGCCACGCCGGGCAGCGTCATCGGGCTCGTGCTGAGCCAATCGGGCCGTCTTGCATTGGTGGGCATCGCGTTCGGTCTGGCCGCCTCGTTCGCCTTGGCGAAGCTGTTGGGCGCCGTCTTCTTCATGGTGCGCACCGGCGATCTGGCCGCGTACGGAACGGGTCTCGCCGCCGTCGTGCTGGCTACGCTGGCCGCCGCCTGGTTCCCCTCGCGTCGCGCCGCCCGCATCGACCCCATGAACACGCTGCGCTCGGAGTAGTGTTGACAGCCGCAGCCGTCTCTGCCATAGTCTAACTATGGAAGACTTGCTGCGCCGATTGCGTTTCCTGCTATTCGGCAGCCGCTTCGATCGCGATCTTGCCGAAGAGATGCGGCTGCACCTGGAATTGCGCGCCGCTGAAAAGCAAAAGGCCGGCATGAGTCCCGCGGAGGCCGAAGCAGCAGCCCGCCGCCAATTCGGCAACGCCACACGTATCCAGGAAGTCAGCCGCGATGCCTGGGGCTGGACGTTGCTTGATACGCTGCACAAAGACATCGCCTACGGCGCTCGTGCCCTCATCGCCAACCCGGGATTCACTGCCACCGCTGTGTTGTCCCTGGCACTCGGTATCGGGGCGAACACAGCGATTTTCAGCATCGTGAACGCCGTCATGCTGCGCAGTTTGCCAGTCGCCGATCCGCAAGCCCTGGTGCACATAGGCATGAGCGAGGGTGGAGACAATGAGCTCAATACCCCCCTTTGGGAGCAGATCCGCGACCATCAACAGGCCTTCTCCGGCGTGCTGGCCTACGCACCGTCTCAATTCGACTTGGCCGACGGCGGCGAAACGCATCCTGCGCAAGGCACCTGGGTGAGCGGCGATTTCTTCCGTGTGCTGGGAGTGCCCGCCCTGCTCGGCCGCACCTTCACAGCCACTGACGATCGCTGGGGAGGCGGCCCGGAAGGCGCCGTGGCGGTGGTCAGCTATCGTTTCTGGCAGCGCAATTTTCCGGGCGACGCCGGCGTGATCGGCAAGACCATCCACCTCAATCGCCGCCCCTTCGTAATCGTCGGAGTCACACCGCCATGGTTCACCGGCCTGGACGTGGACCGGAGTTACGACATCGCCATTCCCATCGGCTGTCAGACAGTGTTCCACGCCGCGGACCCATCAGAAGAAATCCACCACTGGTGGCTGAACATCATGGGCCGGATTCCCGAGGGGCAGACTCTGCAACAGACGGACGATCGTCTCCGCGCCATTACGCCCGCCATCCTGAGTGCTACGATTCCGCCGGAGATGAACACGCAGGACCAGGGCGAGTACCGCAAGACTCGCTTCCATCTGAGCCCCGCGGGACTCGGATTCTCCCAGACTCGCACGCAGTACCGCACCGCGCTGCTGGTGCTGATGGGCACCGTGGGACTGGTCCTGCTGATCGCCTGCGCCAATATCGCGAACCTGCTGCTGGCCCGGGCCGCTGCGCGCCAGAGGGAGCTTTCCGTGCGCATGGCCATCGGCGCGAGCCGCACCCGTGTGATCCGCCAACTGATGACGGAAAGCCTGCTGCTCGCCAAGTCCGGAGCGGCAGCGGGATTCCTGTGCGCTCTGTGGGGAAGCCGCGTGCTGGTCCGCATGCTTTCCACGGCCGGCAATCCGCTCGATATCGATACCGCGCCCGATTTCCGTTTGCTTGCATTCACCATTGCCGTGGGCATCTTCACAGCCCTGATTTTCGGATTGGCGCCGGCCGTCCGGGCCACACGAGTCGGGCTGAATCACGTGCTGAAGGAGAATGACCGCGGCTCTCTGCGCGGCCATTCGCGCTTGCACCTCGGGAAGGTACTGGTGGCCGGACAGGTCGCGCTTTCGCTGGTGCTGCTGGTGGGCGCGGGGCTCTTCCTGGGGACGCTGCGCAACCTCCTGACCGTGGACACCGGCTTCGACCGGCACAACATCCTTTTAGTGAACTCCAGCCTCCCGCATTCCGCCACCTTGGCGCAGCACGCCGGGACGTGGGGCCAATTGCTGGAGCGGTTCCGCGCCCTGCCCGGCGCGGTCTCCGCGGCAACGGTGCAGATGCCACCCATCACGCGTGCAGGTTGGGCGCAACCCGTACAGGTTGCGGGTTACACTCCCGAGTCGCGCCGCGATTCGGTGGTCTTCTTCAACCGGGTCTCTTCGCGGTACTTTGAGACCATGCGCACGCCGCTCCTGATGGGCCGCGAGTTCGACCAGCACGACGATCTGAACTCCACGCCAGTCATGGTCATCAACCAGGCTGCCGCGCACAGGTTCTTCGGCGCGGCGAATCCGGTGGGGAAGACCGTCGGCCTGCCGAAGCGCGGACCGGGAGGTCAGGCGGACCAGTACCAGATCATCGGCGTGGTGAAGGACACCAAGTACAACCGTGTGGACGAAGCGCCGCGCGCCATCGCCTTCCTGCCGTTCTCTCAGGATCCCCAACTCGAGACGAGTGTGCATTTCGTCCTGCGGGCCACCAGTGCGGTGGAAGCGCTGATTCCCTCGATCCGCGCGGCTGTCTCCGAAGTGGACCGCGGCATCTCGCTGGACTTCCGCAACTTCGATACGCAGGTGAAGGAGTCTCTCTTGCAGCCGCGCATCGTGGCGCTGCTTTCCTCCATCTTCGGATTGCTGGCGCTTCTTCTCGCGATGGTGGGCCTCTACGGTGTCACTACGTATAGCGTGGCGCGACGCAAGGGCGAGATCGGCATCCGCATGGCATTGGGCGCACAGCGCCAGAGCGTGATCTGGCTGATGCTGCGCGACGTGGCCGTGCTGGCGCTGGCCGGGATGGCCGCAGGCATCGGCGCATCGCTGGCCGCCGGCCGCCTGATCAACAGCTTGCTGTATGGCATTCGCCCCAACGACCCGCTCCAACTGGCCGCCGCCGCGCTTCTGCTGGCCGCCGCTATCGCCGTCGCCGCCTACCTGCCGGCCCGCCGAGCCGCCACGCTCGACCCCATGACTGCCTTGCGGGAGGAGTGAAAAATCCGTCAGCCTGATCTGCGCGATTTATTTCGGAGAGCCACGCGCTAACATGAATAGCGCATGCGAATCTCTGCAATCGTCCTCCTGGCACTAGCCTCGGCCGCATCCCGCGCCCAGCAGATCGACCTGATCCAGAACCCCTCGGCCCGCCAGGGCGCCAGTCTCGATGGCCGCTGGCAAACCCTGATGGACCCCTACGAAGCCGGCTATTACGACTTCCACCTGAACCCCATCAAAGACGGCGGCTTGGGCGCGAACAAAGTGCCCGCCAACAAGGGCGACAAGTACGAGCTCACCTTTCTGCCCGCCACGCCCTCGCTCCAGGTGCCCGGCGATTGGAACACGCAGAAGCCCGAGCTGCTCTGGTATGAAGGAACCATCTGGTATCGCCGCGAGTTCGACTACAGCCCGCCCGCCGCGCCCCGCCGCCAGTTCCTCTGGTTCGGCGCCGCCAACTATCAAGCCGTCGTGTTCGTGAACGGCAGGAAGCTCGGCCAGCACGAAGGCGGATTCACGCCGTTCCAGTTCGAAGTCACCGGCCTGTTGAAAGACCACGCCAACGCGGTGATCGTGAAGGTGGACAACCAACGCCATCCCGACGCCGTGCCGCCCACTATGACCGATTGGTGGAACTACGGCGGCCTCACCCGTGATGTGAAACTGGTCGACGTGCCCGAGACCTTCATTCAGGATTACCAGGTGCAACTGGAGAAGGGGTCGCTCAACCGCGTGGCCGGATGGGTGCGGCTGAACGGCACGCGCAAGCGCCAGAAGGTCGCCATCCGCATTCCGGAAGCGAACGTGTCGACTTCCGTCGAGACCGGTGACGATGGCTACGCCCAGTTCGCTTTCCCGGCGACGCTCTCGCTGTGGTCGCCTGAGACTCCCAAGGTGTACGACGTGATGGTGGAAGCCGAGACCGATCGCGTACAGGAACGCATCGGCTTTCGCGGCATCGCCACGTCCGGCACCAGCATCCTGCTCAACGGCAAGCCCGTGTTCCTGCGGGGAGTCGCCATTCACGCCGAGGCGCCCTTCCGCGCCGGCCGCGTTTTCTCCGAAGCCGATGCCCGGACCCTGCTCGGTTGGGCCAAGGAGATGGGCTGTAATTTCGTGCGCCTGGCGCACTATCCGCACGACGAAGTGATGACCCGCCTGGCCGACGAGATGGGCCTGCTGGTGTGGTCCGAAATTCCCGTTTACTGGGCCGTGCAATGGGAAAATCCCGCGGTCTACACCAAGGCCGAGCACATGCTCGCCGAGATGATCACGCGCGATAAGAACCGCGCTTCGGTGGTCTTCTGGTCCATGGCCAACGAAACGCCGCTGGGGGATGCGCGTACCAAGTTCATCTCGTCACGTCTCTGGCCGCCAAGGCGCGAGAGCTGGATGGCACGCGCCTCATCACCGCCGCCACTCTGCCGCACACCGGCGCGCCGAACACCATCGTGCTCGACGACCCCCTGGCCAAATTCCTCGACGTGATGGGCTGCAACGAGTACATCGGCTGGTACGATGGCGCGCCCGATAAGGCTGACCGCACCAGCGTCCAGAACACCTTCGACAAGCCGCTGGTGATGAGCGAATTCGGCGCCGAAGCTCCCGCCGGCAGCCATGGCGACGAAGACACTGCCTGGACCGAGGAGTATCAGGCCAACGTCTATCGCCACCAGCTCGGCATGCTGCAGCGTATCCCGTTTCTGCAAGGCATGGCCGCCTGGATTCTGATGGACTTCCGCTGCCCCCGGCGCTTCCTTTCCGGAGTGCAGGATTACTACAATCGCAAAGGGCTCCTCAGCGACCGCGGCGAGAAAAAGCAGGCCTACTACGTGCTAAGAGACTTCTATCGGTCTCCGGCCGCTGCGAAGTGAGCTCCCATGCCGATGAAGTTCTGCCGTCTGCTCGAGAAGCAAGGCTGGCAGGAGGTGTGCACAAAGGGCAGTCACAGGCAAGCACCCGGCAGAAGCTAGTCTGATAACAGTTCCAGGCCACGAAGGCAAAGAACTCGCGCCAGGGACCCTCAACGCTACACTGAAGAAGGCAGGCCTCAAATGAGTCTCAGACGATACCCGCTCGTAATCGAACCGACGACTACAGGCTACTCGGCATTCTCGCCCGACGTGCCGGGATGTGCGGCTGTGGGCCACACGGAAGAAGAGGCTCGCCGGAGTTTTCAAGACGCTTTGACATCGCACTTTGAGGCGATGCGTGAGATCGGCGAGCCAATACCGGAGCCCCGCACTTCTGTTGACTACGTGGAAGTGGCGGCGTAGTCCCGAGTCCGCACTACCAGGCCCTTTTGCGCCGTAGTCAGCTTCCGCTTGCGATCCTTACCCCCTCGTCCGTCCGCGCTGGCGTGGAGCCAATGCTGTTGCTGATTGCGCAACTCGTTCTCGATCTGCGCGTAGATCCGTTCGATGGGATGATCCGGCGTTACTTCAAGAGAATCCACCGCCTGTTTCGCCGGCCAGCCGTTGCATGCTCCTCAAGGCCGCCCGCAACACCCCGTCTGCTGCTAATAGAGTGTGAGGAGGATGTCGGTGACAGTCGGCTTTTGAGGCGATGCCTCACCCGGTGGGATGGAGATGACGGCGAAAAGGCATGGGGATTTCGCGAAGGGGCAAATTCGAGCCTGTTGGGGTGCCCGCGCGGGCAACGATGGGAATGAAAATGGACGATTAGGTACAGTTGCAGGTTCTTTCGCCGCTCTCGAAAATGCCCGCATGGCCTGAAGAAGACAGGGTCGAAAAACCCCACCGGATCATGCCTGGGCTCCGGCCGGAAGGGGTCCGCCTGCTATGACATAGCCTTGCTTCTTGAGTTCCTTGATCATGCGGGCTGTGCG
>OKRF01000064.1:0-11735 GCA_900290315.1 Candidatus Sulfopaludibacter sp. SbA3
AGCCAGGCACGAAGATTCGCCAAAAGGCGGCGAATTTCGAGCCTGGCACGGATTTGCGGCGGAGACACGGTTCGGGATTTTCGAGGGTGTTTAAAAGCCCGGGGCGGGCAACGATGGGAAGGAAAATGGGGGAACGCGTCGGGGTTTCGCGAAGGGGCAAATTCGAGCCAGGCACGAAGATTCGCCAAAAGGCGGCGAATCTCGAGCCTGGCACGGATTTGCGGCGGACGGGTTTGCGGCGGACACTCGGCTCGGGTTTTTCGAGGGTGGCACGAGTTTGCGGCGTCCCACCTGCGACAGTTGGTAGCATGATCTAGATGTCGTCTGAACCCTCCATCCTCACTACCACCGTGGGATCCTACCCGATTCCGGAATGGCTGGCGGCGCTGCCTAGCGAGCAGGCGCGTTTGGACGCCACGCGCGTGGTCTTCGACATCCAACGCCAGGCGGGGATCGACCTGGCCACCGATGGCGAACTGTACCGCTTCGACGTGAACCATCCCGACACCAACGGCATGATCGAATACTTCATCCGGCCCATGGCGGGCATGCGCGCCCAGGTGGGCCGCAGCGATCACGAAGCCTTCGCGCGGATGAACGCCATGCGCTATCGCCGGAAAGCCTCGGGCGTAGTGGAAGGGCCGTTGGGCGAAGGCTCGCTCAATCTGCTGGCCGATTGCGAACTGGCCGCCAGTGTGGCGGGTGGGCCGTTCAAGTTCACCGTCACCAGCCCCTACATGCTGGCGCGCACCCTGCTGGACCGGCATTACGGTGACTTCGAAAAGTTGGTGATGGCGGTAGCCTCCGTGCTGGCGCAGCAGGTAGGCGGGCTTCCGTGTAGTTGCCTGCAAGTGGACGAAGCGAATATTCCGGGCAACCCGTCCGACGGCCCCATGGCCGCGGCGGCTATCAATTGCGTGCTCGATTGCTTCTCCGGAAGCCGGGCGGTGCACCTGTGTTTCGGCAACTATGGCGGCCAGACCATCCAAAGAGGCGAGTGGCGGGCGCTCATCGACTTTCTGAACCGGTTGCACGTGGACCACCTGGTGCTGGAGATGGCGCACCGACGGCACGCCGACCTGGAAGCGCTCAGAGACGTGGACCCGCGCATCCGCCTGGGGATCGGCGTGGTGGATGTGAAGGTGAACCAGGTGGAAACGCCGGAGCAGATTGCCGGCACTCTGGAGCGCGCCGAAAGCGTATTGGGGCGTGGACGCGTGGGCTGGATTCATCCCGACTGCGGATTCTGGATGCTTCGGCGCTCCGTGGCGGACCGCAAGATCGCAGCGCTATGCAAGGGCCGCGACCTCTACCTGGGGCGCGGATGATCGCCTGGAGTCCGTGAGCCGTTGAGCCCTCTTTTGACGCATGTCTTGATGGAGGTACAAAATGCCCGAATTCAAGACCCTAAAGCTCACCCTGTTGGCGGCTCTACCTTTGCTGGCAACAGGGCCCCTGGCCGCAGCCGCGGCGTTGGGCAATCCCGGCCCGTCTTACACGCTATTTGAAAGCGGCCAGGTTCGTCCCCTGGCGCTTTCGGCCGACCACAAGACGCTATTTGCCGTCAACACGCCGGACAACCGGCTCGAAATTCTCGACGTCTCTTCCGATGACGGACCGCGTCTTTTGGACGAGGTGGTGGTCGGGCTCGAACCAGTGGCTGTCGCGGTGCGCAACGACTCCGAAGTCTGGGTAGTCAACCACTTGTCCGATTCCATTAGTGTGGTTCAATTGACCGGCCGGCATGGGCCTCACGTGGAACGCACCTTATTAGTAGGCGACGAGCCGCGGGACATCGTATTTGCCGGCCCCGGCCGCTCGCGCGCATTCGTCACCACGGCACATCGCGGCCAGAATACCGGACGCGATCCACAACTCTTCACTGCGGGGGTTGGCCGCGCGGACGTGTGGGTCTTCGATGCCAATAACCTGGGAAGCACGCTGGGTGGAACGCCGTTAACAGTCGTTACGCTCTTCACCGACACACCCCGCGCACTAGCAGTTGCTCCGGACGGCCGCACGGTCTACGCCGCTGGATTGCTTACCGGCAATCGCACCACGTCTATCTTTGAACTGGCTATGCCGCCCGGCTCATTGCCGGGACCTCGAACGAATTTCCAGGGACACTACCAGCCGCAGACGGGACTCATCGTCAAGTTCAACGGCAGTCACTGGGTGGATAAGCAGACCGAAAAGATCTGGGACAACCAGGTGATGTTCAATCTTCCGGACAAGGACGTCTTCGCGATCGACGCCATGGCCAACCCGCCAACTCCCATTACGGGCAAGGGCGGTATCTTCAGCGGCGTCGGCACCGTGCTGTTCAATATGGCGGTAAATCCGGTCAGCGGAAAAGTATACGTTTCCAATACGGACGCCCAAAACGACACGCGCTTCGAAGGGCCGGGAATCTTCGCGGAAGCACCGTGCGCGGCCACACGCACGAGAATCACATTTCGATTCTGTCGAGCGACGGCACTGTCGCGGTACGGCATATCAATAAGCACATCGACTACAGCAAGTGTTGCGCGGCAATTCCAAACACGGAGAACGACCGGAGCCTGGCATTTCCAACAGGCATGGAAGTTACCGCCGATGGCCGCACGCTTTACGTGGCTGCGTTGGGCAGCAGCAAGGTGGGAATCTTCGATACTTCGGAACTCGAGCAAGACACGTTCGTGCCTTCTGTTACCAACCAGATTCCGGTATCCGGCGGTGGGCCCACGGGCCTGGTCATGGATGAAGGCCGGCATCGCCTCTACGTAATGACGCGGTTCGACAATGCGATTTCGGTGGTCGACATTTCGCGCCGGGCGGAAACACAGCACGTCACGCTGCACAATCCCGAACCCGCCAGCGTCACGCTTGGCCGAAGGCTACTTTACGATGACTTTACGATGCGTCCCACACGTCCAGCCACGGCGATTCCGCTTGCGCCAGTTGCCACATCTTCGGAGATTTTGATGGGCTCGCCTGGGACCTGGGAAATCCCGACAATACCGAACTCGCAAACATCATGCCGAACCGTTCCTTTCCGCCAACCGATCCCATTTGAATGCTCCCGGCTTCGATCGCTCTTTCCAGCCGATGAAGGGACCCATGGTGACGCAAAGCCTCCGCGGCATGACAAACCACGGACCGATGCACTGGCGCGGCGATCGCAACGGCTCGCTGGATGAGCCTACCAGCCAGCCCGATGGCGGACAGTTCGACGAGGCTCTCGGCTTCAAGAAGTTCAATCCCGCATTCCAAACCCTGGTGGGGCGTGCCGATACGCTCACCGACTCGGAATCGGAAATGCAGTCCCTCACCGATTTCATCCTGCAGGTGGTCTATCCGCCCAATCCCATTCGCAACCTGGATAACTCCCTGACACCGGATCAGGCGGCGGGATTCGCTCAGTTCTTTCAACCCAATACCCAGTTCACGCAGAGTTGCAACGATTGCCACCGGCTGGACCTGAACGGGAATCGCCAGTTCGGCGTAGCGCGTCCGGGGTTCTTCGGCACCATGGGCGAAATCAACTTTCTCACCTTCGACCCCAAGCTTCCGCAGCCCCTGAAGATTCCCCACCTGCGCAACATGTATCAGAAGGTGGGCCGCTTCGGCACGGGGTCCATGGACGTGGCCGGCGTTCCCCTGTTCGAAAACCGCGGCTATCCGAACATGGGAGACCAGATGCGTGGCTTCGGCTTCCTGCACGATGGCGGCATCGATACGCTGTTCCGCTTCCTGACCGCGTTTCCCTTCAGCACGGCGGCCAGCGCGAATGGTTTTCCGCTGGGTACCGGGGGAGACGCGATGCGCCGCCAGATGGAGGAGTACATGATGGTGTTCGACAGCAACATGGCGCCCATCGTGGGCCAGCAGATTACGCCGACTGCCGGAGTGGTGGCGTCGGTGAGCCCGCGCATCAATCTGATGATGGCGCGCGCCACGGCGGGAGAATGCGACCTGGTAGTCAAAACGCGTCTCGACGAAGGAGAAGCCGGGTTCCTTTTCAATAACGCTGGTGCCTTCGTGCCGGATCGCCATGGGGCGCCGTCCGTTTCGTTCCAGGGCCTGATTGACATGGCCCAGGATCAGGGCCTGGCGATCACGTTCACGTGCGCGCCTCCCGGGTCGGGCGTGCGTATGGCTCTCGATCGCAATGGCGATGGCATCTACGACGGGGACTCATTAGCGAACCACAGGTAGCGCGAACGCAACGTAAGCGCCCGCGATGGCTCCCTGGGTGGCGGGTGTGAGCCCCACCTGTGCGGAGGCGCAGAAAACGATGAACTCACGGCCACCGATTTCGTAGACCGCGGGAATGCCTTCCAGCGCCGCATCCACTTCCCGCTCCCACAGCGCTTTGCCCGTCTCCACGTCCAAGGCGCGGATGGTGCGGTCGCGCGTTCCCGCGAAGAGCAGGCCACCGGCGGTGACCACCGGGCCCACTTTGGGATAGTGCGAGCCGGTGTTCTTCACGCCTCGGGCGGCGAGCTCCGGAACGTCGCCGAGCGCGATCTTCCACTTGATGGTCCCCTGGTTCAGGTCATACGCGGTGAGAGACGACCACGGCGGCCCGATGGGAGAGAGGCCGTTGGCCGCCGTCACCAGGCCGAAGCCGCTGGTGTAGCGGACGCCCGCCGGGGCAGCGGGGCCGGGAACCAGTTTGAGAATCGCGGGTAGATCTTTGGAGACCACGAAGAGGGTGCCGTTGGCAGGGTCCACCGCGGCCCCGCCCCAGTTGGCCCCGCCGTTGTTTCCGGGCATCTGAATGGTGGGCCGGAGTCCGGGCGGTGTGAACAGACCTTCGTTGCGGGCGCTCAGAATCTGGTCGCGGAATCGCGCGCGGTCCTGCGGGTCGATGTAGGGATTGAGGTCGTCCGCGGTGAATTTCTGGCGCGCGAACGGCGGCGGCCTGGTGGGAAAGGGCTGGGTGGGCCAGGCCTCTTCGCCCGCCATGTCGGAACGGGGCACGGGCTTTTCTTCGATGGGCCACAGGGGCGCGCCGGAGACACGGTCGAAAACCCAGACGAACCCCTGCTTGCTCACCTGCGCCACGGCGTCCACCGTTTTGCCCTCGTGCCGGACCGTCAACAGCTTCGGGGCGGTGGCATCGTCGTAGTCCCAAATATCGTGGTGGACCATCTGGAAGTGCCACAGCCGTTTGCCGGTGCGCGCGTCCAGGGCGAGGAGCGAATCGCCGAACAGGTTGGCGCCTTTGCGGTCGGCGCCATAGAAGTTGTACTTGGCGCTCGCGGTGGGCGCATAGACGATGCCCCGTGCCTGGTCCAGCGAAAACTCGCTCCACACGTTGGCGCCGCCCACAGTCTTCCACGCGTCCGCGGGCCACGTGTCGTAGCCGAATTCGCCGGGATGCGGGATGGTATGGAAGGTCCACACCAGTTTGCCCGTGCGGACGTCGAAGGCGCGGATATCGCCCGGTGCCGAACCATATCCCTGATTGGTGGCCGAGCCAAGGATGAGCAGGTTTTCGAATACCCGGCCGGGAGTGGTGGATTGCACCAGCGTGAGCGACTTGGGGTCGCGGCCGAGCCCTTCCTTCAGGTCGACGCGGCCGCCGGTACCGAACGAAAGGATCGGCTTTCCGGTGCGTGCATCGATGGCCTGCAGCGCGTGATTCGCGCAGAACAGCAGGCGGCGGTCTGAGCGATCTTGGCTTTCCCAGTAATTGATGCCGCGATTGGTGATGATGGCTGCCGGCGGATCGGGTGTATAAGTCCAGATCTCCTTCCCGGTGCGCGCGTCCAGAGCCACAATCGAGTTCCTCTTCGCCAAGACGTAGAGCAGACCATCGACCATGATGGGGTTGAACGAATACTTCTGGCCGTCGCCAGTGGGGTAGGTCCAGGCGCGCTCCAGCTTGCCCACGTTGGAGCGATTGATCTGCGCGAGCGCGGAATACTGGGCGGAATCGCCGCCGCCGGCGTAGTCCTTCCAGGTGGTATGATCCTGCGCGCTGGCGGCGAGGCAGGCGAGGACGAGGAGATATTTCGGTTGGGTCATGGGGTAATGTGGATAGTATAGAGCCAAGGAGTGGCGCGCTTGGGCACGTTGGAGTTCCATTTCACGGAAACCAGTTATCAGACCGCGCCGCTGGCGGACTATGGCGCAGCGTTCCGCGAGCGGGCTGGCGCTCTGTTTCGTCTGGTGGCGGAGCGCGTTGGCGCGGCCAGAGCAAAGGAGTTCAAAGGCAGCT
Organism: Candidatus Sulfopaludibacter sp. SbA3; assembly: GCA_900290315.1. GTDB lineage: Bacteria > Acidobacteriota > Terriglobia > Bryobacterales > Bryobacteraceae > Sulfopaludibacter. The sequence continues at coordinate 6,209 of OKRF01000064.1, forward strand.
ACAGCGTGATTGCCGGGTCCAGCGATGCTACCGCCGCAAAAATCGTGATCTACGAAGCGGGCAAGGGCAAAATCAACGGCCATGACCCGCAACTCGCCGACGGCATATACATTCTGATTCGCGTCCACGGCACCGCTCGCCGTACCATCGCGGTGGCGCCGATGCACCAGGAGCGGTTCGCCTATTTCCGGCTGCTGGACGGGCAGGCGTTAGACGAAATGGCGGACTTCCTGGCGGCGTGCGCCACAGCGCAATAGCAGGTGGCGATATGATGGGCGAGGAGGGGAGCGGGATGAAAATGCATTCTCGGTACAAGCGTCTCCGCGACGCCATCGAGAGAATCAAGCGGTTCTTCAAACGCGAGCCGGAATCGCCCGACGATCCCTACGCGTTGGTGGCCGCGCCCAAGAAGCCCCGGACACCGCGGCGGAGCGCGGGGGCGGAAGCTTCGTTGGAGTAGCGGATCACACACGCGAAAGAAGACAGACGACAAAAGACGATCGTCTGTCCTACGGCCAGCGGCTTGGCGGCGGCGTTATTGAATATGCGCCGGTGCGGGCGGCAGGTGGCTCGCGGGGCCGTCCATCAACTTCGTCAGATTGTCCAACACGAACACGGACGGCGCCGGGCTGCCGTCTGGATTCCACAAACCGTTTCCGCGGGTGCCTTCGGGGGCCCAGTAGAAAACGCCCGTTCCGCCGGCACGCTTGACCGTGTTCACGAGGTCCACCATGAACTGGAGCTGGCCCTCCTGCGTGCCGGGCCAGAGGTTGTATTTGTTCTGGGTTGTGACCTGTTCGCCACCGCTCTGCGAATAGCCGGTTTCTACGACCATCACCGGCTTCTTATAGCGGCGAGAGGTTTCCAAAATGTTCTGTTGCAGCAACGCCGGATTGCCATGATACCTGGGGTAGAAGCTTTGACCGACGATGTCGTAATCGACCTTGGCGTCCTGAATGTGATCGAGCCACCACTCGGTGACAGGCCAGTCTCCGCCGCAGTCAATGTGCATTACGATTTGCACAGGGCTGGCGGCCGCGCCGGCGCGAACACCACGGATGCCGGCCTTGATGAGGCGCGTAAGGTTTCGCCACTGCGTGGCCTCATCATAAGGATCGGGAAATGGGCCGCGAATCCGGCCGGCGTCCAGCTTGACATCGGAAGGCGGCACTTTCATGTAGCCGAGAGGCCAGAGCATTCCCCCAGTGATCTCATTACCAACCTGGACCATGTCCGGCATGGCGCCGGCCTTCTTGAACTGCGTGATCACGTCCTGGCTATACTCCTCGACCCGCTTTTCGAGACCTGCCACGTCCAGGTCGCGCCAAGCGACGGGAGTCTCCTGGTGCTGTGGATCGGCCCACGTATCGGAATAGTGAATGTCCAGCAGGAAGAGCCCACCGGCATCCTTAATCTGCCTGGCCAGAGGCAGCGTGTTTTCCAGGCTGTTGTTGGGAGCCATGCGAACGGGGGAAACGAACACGCGGAGGCGAAAAGCGTTCCAGCCGTGTTTCATCATGATGCCGAATTCGGGGGCCTGTTGGCCGCTCTCCTGGTAGACAGCCGCGCCGCCGCGTCCGCCGCCCCGGCCACCGGCAAGCGAAGAAATATCGGCGCCCAAGTAGAACTTCGCCGGGGCCTTCGCAGGCTGAGCAAACGAGTTCGCCGGCGTGACTATCAACGAAAGGATTATCAAAAGACCCCGTGAACGTGGGCCCAGCAGCACGCTGCGCGTCATCGAATCGTTTGAATTTGTCAAAGCATTGCCTCCTTCGGTCATTTAGCGGCTGACAGAAACCACATACCATGGGGTGACCGGGGTTCCGATGGAGAGATCCCATCCGCCGGCCGTCTTTTTTGCCTGCAGGGGTTCGCCGATGGGCGCGCCGGATCCATCGAGCGCGATCGCGCTGACGGCCTTGGCCCCCTGGATGTTGCGCAGCGTCACTGTACCGGTTACGGGCTCAATGAGAGTGGGAGCATGTCCATTGGGGTTGATCCGGGGTGCACCGGCTGCTGCGCCGGCACCACCCGCTCCCCCGCGGCGGCCGCCCGCCAACGCCGTATGGTCATCGTTCCATTTCTCTTCGGTGTTCTGGGAGCGGGAGCCCGTGTTGAGAAACATCTTGCCCGAACGGGCGATGGGCTTGCCATCCATGGACTCCAGAACGATGGTGGCGAAGTTGTTGGTGATGTCCGCGCTGAGATTCCTGAGCGTTTTCTTATTCGCCTTGATGAAGCCGATCAGCGCCTGGGCGCGGTCTGTGTCAACGGTCACCAGCCCTGTTTTCGCCTCGGACGTATACCAGCTCAACTCCTTCGTGTCGGAGACAATGGGATTGGCGTTGGATGCGGTGTACGCCGCTGTCGGCGCGCCATCGAACGACTTAATGCGAATTCCGTGTTCCAGGGGCAAAGCCAGCGGGAAGCCGGGAGTGAAGTAAGGTACCTCGCTCGGCGCGCCGGCAGCCTGCCCGCGGCCACCGCCCGGCAGCAGCCCGGCATCCAGCACCTGTTCCCTGGAATAAGTCCTTTGGATGGTCTGCACCGCTGGCTTCACGTCGCCCTGCAGGAACATCAGGGCTCCGGCCGCGAACGCGGTCATGCGGGTGGGGTCGTGCGAGATGTCCCATGCTTCCTGCATGAACGGCTTCCAGTTCGGGTCCTTCTTGGGCTCAAACGTGTACCAGACCACCATGTCCCAATCCTGGAAGCCGGCGTAAGCTGCCATGATCGGCATCGCCTCGGCGCCGTACTCATTGGGGAACGGTTCGTCGGTCTCGCTGACCGTATACGGCTTGCCGGCAAAGGCCGTGCGCGAAACCTGCACGGGCATGGAGTGCAGAGGGTCGTTGACCATGGGCACATTGCCCACGCCGACGTAGCTGTTCCAATAAATATGGCCGTCCAGGATGTCCAGCTTGGAGAGGCTGGCCAGCATCGTCCACGGCTGGCCGCTGTGCCCATGGTCGGCCGTGCCGATGAGGGGCTGCTTCAGGCCCAGATCCAGAAGGTATTTCTTCATGTCCTGGTAGAAGCCGTCTTCCAGGGCCATGAAAAAGCGGACGTCCGTCTGGTACCGGTCCTTTGGCGCAGTGGCTCTCTCATTTCCGCGAAGCCGTGGAATGGGCGCCTCCCCCTGGACCCCGGCTTCCTCACGAATCTTCTGCAACTGGTCTGGAGTGAGATTGGCCTTGAGCCAGGTGTTGTAGATGCCGTCCAACTCGTCCGCGTAGAACTTCGACGGCGGGTTGTAGCCGAAGCCGATACCGTTTTCGTTCAGGATCTCGACGATGGCGATGGCCGGCTCGTTGCGATATTCGGTCCTGGTGTAGGGGTTGACATGCGTTAACAGGTTGTGGGCGTACTCTTTCTCCAACTCAATGAGGCGCTTGTCGTACAGCGTCAGGCTCTTGGCCCACTGCAGGCGCGCGGCATCCGGCACGCCGTCGCCTTCCTTGTATGCACGGCCCACGTTCAGGTTCAGGTCCATGTAGATCCCGTTCCTCTTGAGCTCGGAGACCAGGAAGTCGAGCCGGTCGAGCTGTTGTGCATCGAAGGAGCGGGTATCGTCCTTGCTGCCGTCGACAATGCCGGTGGGAGCCCACTTGTCTACAAAATGCAGACGGACGATGTTCACCCCGTAACGGGCCAGGGAGCGGGCCCACATCGGGGTGTCCTCTTTGGCAGGCAGCTCGATTGAGCCCGGGCTCCAATCGGTGAGGTGAACGCCCCAGAAGCGGATCCGCTTGCCATCGGGCCTCACGAAGTGGCCACCCTGAATGCGGATGAAGCCATCCTTGCCGGCGGGAGCTTCATGGAGGAAAGCGAGGCCGGCCGGCGACGTCGTGGCCGCGCGGTGATCGATGACGAAGGGCTTGAGCAAGCTATCATCCCACTGCGCAAAGGCACAGGTGGCAAGAAGGACAGGGGCCCACATCAGAAGCGTTTTAGGGGCGGAACTCATAAATATAGTCTACGAGGTTCCTTCGGGTGTAAGTGCCGGCCGTTACCACCAGGATCGACCAGACGCCACCAGTGATTACCGCGATGGTCACCGGCGCGTGCTGCACGAACGGGTAGACCCAAGCCCATGTGAGCGCGGTGGCTTTGAGGGCGCGCTGATTGTCCATCATCCAGGTCCAAGAATCTTCGAAGGATCATGCGATTCCGGGGCCCTTACGCGGCATCTTCGAATCGGAAAACGATGCGCTTGCCGAGCGCTGCCAGTGAGGCCTGGATCTTCTCAGGCTTTGTGTTGTGCTTCGGATCAAGCATCCGGCGGACAACCGTTTCGCTGACCCCCAGCCGTTTTGCCAACTCCGTGTTGCGCATTCCGCTTTCGAGCACGGCGAGATAGAGAGCCAACTTCGGAGCCAGGTACAGTGGAACACTAACCGGGTATTGGCCTCGCCTCAGTTTGGAAGGAGCTGGAATTCGGTCGCCGCGCACGATTCGTCCTGCGATGGCCTCGGCCAGGCAATCGGCCGCCTGCGCGAATGTGCCTGTGAGATCGGTTCCTCCCGTAAGCGCTTCAGGCAGGTCCTGAAGCCGAACGTGAAAGCCTTTGCCGTTCTCCTCGGGCAGAAAACTGGCGGGATAAGCGGCCGTGAACATTACAGATCCGCCTTACGAATGCCCAGTTGCTTGCACATATCGGACAGCAAGCCGGGGCCGAGTTCCTTCATCACACAGCCATTATCGAACACTTCTGTTCGATCAGCGATGCCGCCGCCCTGCGTCTGTCTTACTCGGGTCTGAACTCCGCACGGTCGATGATCAGAATTTCGACGGGCGCCGTGTGCGCTTCCAGTTTCAGCCCCAACTGCTCCGTAAGGGCGACGAAGAGCGAGGGTCCGGACCCATCCGATGGCGGCCGGGGTGCTTCCGGTGGCGCCCCAGGCTTCATGATCACCGCGTCCCTCTCGTCGGGCGTCCACTCAAGTTGTACATCGAAAAGCCCGCTGAGTCGGGTCATATCCTGCACGGACGCGGCGAGAGCGTTGGAAAGGACGCCCGCCAGTTGCGCCATGCTGATCTGGCTGGCCGAGATCTTTCCTCTACCCGTCCTGACGCCTTTTGACGGGCCGGACGCAGAATCAGCCTCCTTGATCTTCAGACCGCCCTTGGCGATTGTGAGCTCGTAAGCCGGACGCGTACGCGTCTCGCGGCGCAGGGTCAGTTGGAAGCGATCCGCAAGAAGCGCCTGAAGCATCGGCCTGTAGTCCTCTTCATTTGTACCGGCCGGGAGCTTGGCAACCACGTCGTACCGTGCGGAATCGAACCACTTCGGACCACCCGATACCTGGTCTTCCCTCACGTGGTAGGCCGCCTGTACCAGGAACTTCAGCGTGGCATTGAAAGCGGTAAATCTGCCTGGGTCCGTGGAGATATTCATCCCGCGGCTGTCCGGAGAGCTCGGCTTCACGGAGGCGACTTCAAAAGTCTGGCCCTGAGCACCGGCTATGAGAACAGCCGCCAGTGCAACGCGTATCGTCATTCCTTACTCTCAACGCCGCCGCCCTCC